>NZ_CALJNI010000019.1:0-118097 GCF_937982035.1 uncultured Azonexus sp. | reverse complement strand
GCCTGGCTGGCCGCCGCCATGCCGCAGCACAGCTCGCCGTGGCCGATGGGCATCCCGCGTCTGCGCATGCCCGGGGGCGCACCGAGCCGGTCCACGCTGAAGCTCGCCGAAGCCTTCATGACCCTGCTCAACGAAGCTGAGCGCGAGGCCACCCTGCGCGCAGGCCTGCGCGCCGTCGACCTGGGCGCCGCGCCCGGTGGCTGGACCTGGCAGCTGGCCACCCGTGGCATGCACGTGATCGCCGTAGACAATGGCCCGCTGGCCGATTCCGTGCTCGCCACCGGGATGGTCGAGCATCTGCGCGCCGACGGTTTCACCTGGCGCCCGCAGCGTACCGTGGAGTGGATGGTGTGCGACATGGTCGACCAGCCTTCGCGGATCGCCTCGCTGGTTGCCGAATGGGTGGCCACCGGACGCTGCCGGCGCGCCATCTTCAACCTGAAGCTGCCGATGAAGCGCCGCCTCGACGCCGTCGAGCAATGCCGCACGCTGATCCGCAAGCGTCTGGCCAGCGTCGGCAGCTACGACCTGCGCATCAAGCATCTCTACCACGACCGCGAAGAGGTCACCGCCTATCTCGCCCTGCACAAGTAAGCGCCTGATGGGGGAGTGTATAATCGCGCCTTTCCAACGCGTCCGCCCAGCGGAACCAGAAAGGCGCCCATGAGCTTCGCCGAACTCGGCCTCATACCCGAACTGCAGAAGGCCGTAGCCGATGCCGGCTACACCGAACCCACCCCCATCCAGCGTCAGGCCATTCCCATCGTCATCGCCGGCCACGACGTCATGGGGGGCGCACAGACCGGTACCGGCAAGACCGCCGGCTTCACCCTGCCGGTGCTCCACCTCCTGGCCGCCGAGCACGTCCATCCGCGTGCCGCCGGACGGCCGCGCTGCCTCATCCTCACCCCGACGCGCGAACTCGCTGCGCAGGTCGAAGAGTCGGTGCAGACCTACGGCAAGCACCTGCCGCTGACCTCGATGGTGATGTTCGGCGGGGTCGGCATCAACCCGCAGATCGCCGCACTGAAGAAGCGCGTCGACATCCTCGTCGCCACCCCGGGGCGCCTGCTCGACCATGTCGGCCAGAAGACCCTCGATCTCTCGGGCGTCGAGATCCTCGTCCTCGACGAGGCCGACCGCATGCTCGACATGGGCTTCATCCGCGACATCCGCAAGATCATCGCGCTGCTGCCCAAGCAACGACAGAACCTGCTGTTCTCGGCGACCTTCTCGCCGGAAATCCGCGAACTCGCCGCCGGCCTGCTCAACCAGCCGGTGTCGGTCGATGTCGCGCCGCGCAACACGGCGGCCGAGACGGTCACCCAGAAGGTCATCGAGACCGACCGCGAACGCAAGAAGGAACTGCTCTGCCACCTGTTCCAGACGCACGGCTGGCACCAGGTGCTGGTCTTCGCCCGGACCAAGCACGGCGCCGATGCGCTGGCACGGACGCTGGACAAGGCCGGCATCAAGGCGGCGGCGATCCACGGTGACAAGTCGCAGGGCGCGCGTACCCGCGTCCTTTCCGAGTTCAAGGAAGGCAAGCTGGTTGCGCTGGTGGCCACCGACATCGCGGCGCGCGGCATCGACATCGACGCGCTGCCCTACGTGATCAATTACGAGCTGCCCAACGTGCCCGAGGACTACGTCCACCGCATCGGCCGCACCGGCCGTGCCGGCATGGTCGGCGAGGCGATCTCGCTGGTCTGCCACGACGAGCGGGCCCAGCTCAAGGACATCGAGAAGCTGATCAAACGCAATCTCGAACGCGTCGTCATCGAGGGTTTCGAGCAATCGGCGCATGCCGCACCGCGGCCGCCGCAAGCACCGCGCGGGCCGCGCAAGCCTCAGCCGGGCCGTGCACCGGCGGCAAAAACGGCACAAAAGCCGGGTGGGCCGCAGAAACATCGCAGTGGCAGCCGCCACCGCTGAGTTTCAACGCAAACGGGCCAGTTGCCGGTCGTGCCAGCGGGATAGCACGGCCAGCGCGGTGCTGGCGCCGAGCAGCGCCATGAACATGTCCGACTGGGTATCCCATTCGTCGCCCTGGGTGCCCAGGAACTCGTCGGCCCCCTGGCCCATGAACAGCGCCGCCGCCCATTCGATCAGTTCGTAGCAGGCGCTGATCGCCAGCGCCACGCAGACGCAGAGGAAGGCGGTCATCTTCGCTCCGCGCACCCAGTCGCCGCGCAGCAGGATCTCGCGGGCGACCAGCGCCGGGACGAAGCCCTGCAGGAAGTGGCCGATCTTGTCGTAGGGATTGCGCATGGTGCCGAGCAGGTCCTGCAACCAGAAGCCCAGCGGCACCCGGGCGTAGGTGTAGGCGCCGCCGCCGATCAGGACCAGCGCGTGGATGGCGATCAGCACGTAGAGTAGTGCGGTCAGCGGGTAGCTGCGCCGGGTCGCATAGAGCAGGGGGAGCGCGATCAGCACCGGTGCCACTTCCATCAACCAGGTGATGCGGTCGTAGGGGGCGACGCCGGAGGCGATCAGGGCACCGACGACGATGGCGGCGAGTCCGGCGTTGATGCGGTCCTGAGCGTGCATGCTTCAGCCCTCCTGGCGGATCAGTTGCAGCAGTTCCTCGCCGTAATGCTCGATCTTGGCGCTGCCCATGCCGGTGATGCCGGCGAGCAGGCCGTGGCTGACCGGGCGGCATTCGGCGAGTTCGCGCAGGGTCTTGTCGTGCAGGATGACGTAGGCCGGCACGCCCTGTTCGCGGGCGGTGTCGGCGCGCCACTGGCGCAGACGCTGGAACAGCGCGGCGTCGGCCGGTGCCAGGTCGACCAGCGGGGCGCGGCTGGTCTTGCTCGGTGCGCTGCGTTTCTTGGTTGGCCGGCGCAGTTGCACCGTGCGCTGCCCCTTGAGCACTTCGCGTGCTGCTTCGGTCAGTTGCAGGGCGCCGTGCTCGGTCATGTCGACATGGACCAGACCGGCAGCGGCGAGCTGGCGGAAGACGCTCTTCCATTCGCGTTCGTCGAGTTCGCCGCCGACGCCGAAGGTGGGCAGCTGGTCGTGGCCCCACTGGCGCATCTTGTCGCTGGCCTTGCCGCGCAGCACGTCGATCAGGTGGCTGACGCCAAAGCGCATGCCGGTGCGGTAGATCGCCGACAGCGCCTTCTGCGCCGCCTGGGTGCCGTCCCACAGTTCCGGCGGTTCGGCGCAGACGTCGCAGTTGCCGCAGGGCTGGCGTTCCTCGCCGAAATAATTGAGCAGTACCTGGCGCCGGCAGCGCGGCGCCTCGCAGTAAGCGAGCAGGGCGGTCAGGCGTTGCGATTCGAGGATTTTCTGGCCTTCGCCGGCGCCCGATTCGGCGATGCGCGCATGCTGCAGGGCGACGTCCTGCATGCCGTAGGCCATCCAGGCTTCCGACGGCTCGCCGTCGCGGCCGGCGCGGCCGGTTTCCTGGTAGTAGGCCTCGATGCTCTTCGGCAGATCGAGGTGGGCGACGAAGCGCACGTCGGGCTTGTCGATGCCCATGCCGAAGGCAATCGTCGCGCACATGATCAGGCCGTCCTCGCGCAGGAAGCGGCGCTGGTTGGCGGCGCGCTCGTCGGCCGGCAGGCCGGCGTGGTAGGGCAGCGCCGGGTAGCCTTGAGTCGACAGCCAGGCAGCGGTTTCCTCGACCTTCTTGCGCGACAGGCAATAGACGATGCCGGCCTGGCCTTGGCGCCCGCCGAGGAAAGCGAGCAGTTGCTGGCGCGCGTTGTCCTTCTCGACGACGGTGTAGCGGATGTTCGGGCGGTCGAAACTCGACAGGAAGACGCGCGCTTCGCCCAGGCCGAGGCGCTGAAGCATTTCGTTCTGCGTCGCCCGGTCGGCGGTGGCGGTGAGCGCGATGCGCGGCACCCGCGGGTAGCGTTCGTGCAGCGCCGACAGTTGCAGATATTCCGGGCGGAAATCGTGCCCCCATTGCGATACGCAGTGCGCCTCGTCGATGGCGAACAGGGCGAGCTTGCCGGCTTCGTAGAGGGCATCGAACATGGCCAGCGTGCGGTCGAGCATCAGCCGTTCGGGAGCGATGTAGACGAGGTCGAGCTGGCCGGCGAAGATCGCCTGTTCGACCGCCTGCGCTTCACGTCGGTCGAGCGTCGAGTTGAGCACGGCGGCACGCACGCCGAGCTGGGTCAGTGCGTCGACCTGATCCTGCATCAGCGCGATCAGCGGCGAGACGACGATGGCGCAACCCGGGCGCAGCAGCGCCGGAATCTGGTAGCAGAGGCTCTTGCCGCCGCCGGTCGGCATCAGCACCAGGGCGTCGCCGCCCCCGGCAACGTGGGCAATGATTTCGGCCTGCTCGCCGCGGAAGGCGGGGTAGCCGAAAACATCGCGCAGGATGTCGAGGGCGCTGCCGTTCTGCTTCATTGGGCGACCGGGCGCAGGATTTCGCGGTGTAGGGCTTCGCCGTCCCAGGCCAGGCATTCGCCGCGGTCCTCGTGCCAGTCGGCGAGCACCCAGCGTTCGACGTGGATGCCGTCGACGATGTGGTCGTGGGTAGCCGGCTGGTGCGTGTGGCCGTGGATGAAGGTGGCGTAGCCGTGGGTCCGCAGGAAATCCTCGGTCGCTGCCGGTTGCAGGTCGGTGTAGGGATTTTCCTTGGCGCGCTGGCTGGTTTCGGAGACTTCGCGCATGTGCGCGGCGATTGCCCGCCGTTCGCTCAGCGGCTTGGCCAGCAGGGCCGCCTGCCAGGCCGGGTCGCGGACCTGTGCACGGAAGGCCATGTAGTCGGTGTCGTCGAGGCAGAGCGCGTCGCCGTGGGCGAGCACGAACTGCCATTCGGCGGTGGACAGGATGTAGGGGTCGGCGATCATGCGGACGCCGGCGCGCGCGGCAAAGCCCTGGCCGAGCAGGAAGTCGCGGTTGCCATGCATGACGCTGATGGCCAGGCCGGCATCGCTGGCGGCACGCAAGGCAGCGACGATGGGCGCGTGGTAGGGGTCGTCGATGTCATCGTCGCCGATCCAGGCTTCGAAGAGGTCGCCGAGGATGTAGAGCTGCTCGGCCTGGCGGGCGCGGCCGGCAAGAAAGTCGAGGAACAAACAAGTCGCCCCGGGTGACCGGGGCGACAGGTGCAGGTCGGAAATGAAAAGGATCAAACCACTTCCGCTTTTTCGATGATCACGTCTTCCTTCGGCACATCCTGGTGGAAACCCTTGTTGCCGGTGGCGACGGCACGGATCTTGTCGACCACGTCCATGCCCTCGACGACCTGGCCGAAGACGCAGTAGCCCCAGCCCTGGCCGGACGGTGCCCGGAAATCGAGGAAGTCGTTATCGACGACGTTGATGAAGAATTGGGCGGTGGCCGAGTGCGGGTCGTTGGTACGCGCCATGGCGATGCTGCCGCGGACGTTCTTCAGGCCGTTGGCGGCTTCGTTCTCGATCGGGTCGCGGGTTTCCTTCTGGTTCATGCCCGGCTCCATGCCGCCGCCCTGGATCATGAAGTTCTTGATCACGCGGTGGAAGATGGTGTTGTCGTAATGGCCGGATTCGACGTAGGCAATGAAGTTCTCGACGGTCTTCGGCGCCTTTTCGGCGTCGAGTTCGAGGGTGATGACGCCGTGGTTGGTGGTGAGCTTGATCATGGGGAGTCCTTATTTTTCGGAAATGATTCTGACGTTCTGGATGACGACCGGCGTGCGCGGCACGTCGCCGTGCATGCCGACATTGGCGGTCGGCACCTTGGCGATCTTGTCGACCACGTCCATGCCTTCGGTGACCTTGCCGAAGACGGCGTAGCCCCAGCCGTCGCGGCTCGGATAATCGAGCGGCAGGTTGTCGTTGTGGTTGATGAAGAATTGGGCGGTCGCCGAATGCGGGTCCATGGTGCGGGCCATGGCGATGGTGCCACGACGGTTTTTCAGGCCGTTCTTTGCCTCGTTCTCGATCGGCTCGCGGGTCGATTTCTTGTTCATGCTGGCGTCGAAACCACCGCCCTGGATCATGAAACCGGGAATGACACGGTGGAAGACGGTGCCGTTGTAAAAGCCGTCACGTGCGTATTGCAGGAAGTTGGCCGCGCTTTTCGGGGCCTTCTCGGCGTCCAGTTCGACGACGATGCGACCCATGCTGGTTTGCAGTTCCAGGGTTGGGGCGGCCCAGGCGGATGCACTCGACAGCGTCAGTGCGGCGATGATGCCGATCAGTTTTTTCATGCTCAGGCTGCTCCTTCGTAGATGATTTTCCACTGGCCGCCTTCGCGCTGCCAGTACTGGCGTTTTTTCATCCGGTTGTTGAGATTGTTGCTGCGGTAATCCTGGTCGAAGGTCACGACCACGACCTCTTCCTTGCCCGGATTGCGGAATACCGACAGGTTTTTCAGTTCCAGCTTGATCCACTCCTTGGCGGCATTGACCTGCTGTTTTTGTGCGGAGAACTGGGCGTAATCCTGGCCACCGGCCTTGAACTCCCGGGAGTAGTGGGACAGGTAGCGCTTCATGTCACGACTTTCCCAGTCGGCACGCCAGCTCTCGATGCTGCGGTTGAGTTCGTCGCGTTCTCGGGCCCAGTCGTCGAGCGACAGCCAATCGACGCTGTTGCTGATGATGACCGGCGTCAGCCCGACCTGCAGATTTGCCCGGATGGCTTCCAGGTCCTGGTTGGTCAGCACCACGCAGCCGTCTGAGGCCAGCGGGGGGCGAGCGAAGGTGTCGGACGGCGTGCCGTGCAACCAGATGCCGCTGCCGCCACGCCCCTGGCGCCGGTCCCATTCGTTCGGGTAATTGATCGGGAAGGCACCGTTGCCGTAAAGGTCGGGCAGCTTTTGCCGGGAGAGGTCGGCGGTGACGTGATAGACGCCGATCGGGGTCTTCTTGTCGCCCTCGACAAACTTGTCGGCGCCGAGCTTGCCCTGAGTGACGTAGTAATCGGCAACGAAACGCGGCCGGCCGCTGCTCAGGTCGTTCTCGTAAATGTAAAGCCGCGAGCGTTCGGTATCGACGACCACTGCGTAGCGTTGATCCGGGCGCATCTGCAGGAGATAGCGCGGAACGTAGTCGGCGGGCGGCTTCTCCCGGTAGGCCTGCAGGCGCTTCAAGGCCTCCGCGCGCAGGTCGTTGACCTGCTCGGCAGGCAGTCCGTTGAGGCCGCCGAAGTCCTGGAGCGGACGCGCTCTGGCCAGCAGCAGGTCGCCCTTGATCAGGTGAGCCAGGCGGTAGTTGGGATATTGCTGGAGCAGGGACTCGGTCAACTGCAGTGCGTTGCCCAGATTGCGTCCCTCGATCTCCCGGAAAATCCGGGCCAGTTGCGATTCCGGTCCGGCGTCACCAAGCGTGGGCGGAAGGCCGGTGGGCTCGGCCCCCGTGTCGGCACGCACCGGCCACACCGGCAGTTCGCCGGCATGGCTGGCGGGTGCAGCCGCAGCAGTATCGGGTTCTTCCTCGCCCTGGAAAAAAAACACCATCGCAACAACGACTGCCAGCCCCAGAAGGGCGGGCAGGACCAGCTTCAACTTCTGCATCAGCGAGCGTTTTCTTCCTTGATCAACCACTTGCCACCGGTGCGGACAAAGACCAGGGTCTTGTTGCTGGAGCTATTCAGGCCGGGGGCCTTGTAGTGCTGGCGGAAACGTGCGGTGGCGCGATCGCCGTCGATGGTGATGCGCGGTTCGTCGTAGGTGACGGAGATGCTGCCCGGGCGATCGCCGATGCGCTGCTGGCGTTCCGCTTCCCAGGCCTTGCGGCCGCCCTTGCCCGAGGTGAAATCACTGGTGTAGGCCGCGAAATAGCCCTTCATGTCCTTGCGCGACCAGGCACGCGCCCAGGCGGCAATGGCCTTGGCCACATCGTCGCGGGCGCTGTCCTGAACAGGTGCCGGCTGGGCCGGTGCCGGACGCGGTTCGCTAGCCACCGGTGCCGGGCTGGAAGCGGCCGGCGTCGTCGCGACGACAGTCGCCGTCGGCGCAGGGGCGGCCGGCTTCGGCTGCGGGGCAATGGCGGCGGCAACCGGTGCCGGTGACGGCACGGGAGCCGGCGGGCGAACATTGCCCTTGCCGGAGGTGCTGATCAGGTCGCGGATCAGGGCCAGCTTGTTCTGCGTCGTGGCATTGGCGCCGTCAAGTTGCAATGCCTTGTCGTAGGCCTGGCTGGCCAGCTTGGCGTAGACGTCGCCAAGGTTTTCGTAGGCGATGGCGTAGGAAGGATGGGTGCGGATGGCCATTTCCAGCGCCGTGCGGGCCTTGTCGTACTGCTTCTGCTGGGCGTAGAGCACGGCCAGATTGTTGTAGGGTTCGGGCAGTTCCGGGTAATCCTCGGACAACTTGGTGAACACGCCGATCGCGTCGGCCGGGCGGTTCATCTCCGTCAGGATCAGTCCCTTGAGGAAGCGGCCCTGAGCGTCCTTGGGGCGGCTGCTCAGATATTGATCGACCTTTTCCAGTGCCTGGGCATGCTGACCTTGGCGGATCAGGCGCTGGATATCAGGCAGGTTATCGGCAAAAACCGGGGCGGCAAAGCCGATGGAGAGACCGAAGGCCAGGGCGCGAAGTGCCCGGAAGCGAGGCTGGAACAAGGATTTGGTGGTCATCGCCGTGCTATAATTTCCGAGGTTTTCAATCGCCCAATTCTATCAAAGAAGCGCGCGATGCCATAGGTTTCAAAGGTATCCCGATACTTCTTTTCATTCCGTCATGCTAAAGATATTCAACTCACTCAAGCGCGAGAAGCAGATTTTCGAACCGATCGAGGCCAAAAAGGTTCGCATGTATGTCTGTGGGATGACGGTTTATGACTATTGTCATCTCGGGCATGCACGGGTGATGGTGGTTTTCGACATGGTCTATCGCTGGTTGAAGGCGTCCGGCTACGATGTCACCTATGTCCGCAACATTACCGACATCGACGACAAGATCATCAAGCGGGCGCTCGAAAACGGCGAAACCATCCAGCAGCTGACCGATCGCTTCATCGCCTACATGCATGAAGACGCCGATGCGCTGGGCGTGCTCCGGCCCGATCATGAACCGCGGGCGACCGAATTCGTGCCGCAGATGCAGGAAATCATCCGCGAGCTTGAGCGCAAGGGCCTAGCCTACCAGGCGGCAGACGGCGACGTCAATTACGCGGTGCGCAAGTTCCCCGGCTACGGCAAGCTTTCGGGCAAGTCGCTCGACGACCTGCGCGCCGGCGAGCGGGTCGAGGTCGATAACGCCAAGCAGGATCCGCTCGATTTCGTGCTCTGGAAACATGCCAAGCCGGGTGAACCGGCCTGGGAATCGCCCTGGGGCGACGGTCGGCCGGGGTGGCACATCGAGTGCTCGGCGATGAGTTCGTCGCTGCTCGGCAAGCACTTCGACATCCATGGCGGCGGCCAGGATCTGCAATTCCCGCACCACGAGAACGAGATCGCCCAGTCCGAGGGCGCCAACTGCTGCAGCTACGTCAATTACTGGATGCACAACGGCTTCGTGCGGGTCGACAACGAGAAGATGTCGAAATCGCTGGGCAATTTCTTCACCATCCGCACCGTGCTCGAGAATTACGACGCAGAAGTCGTCCGTTTCTTCATCCTGCGTGCGCACTACCGCAGTCCGCTGAACTACTCCGACGCCCATCTCGACGACGCCAAGCGTTCGCTCGACAGCCTCTACTTCACGTTGCGTGACGTGCCGCCCAAGCCGGTCGAGATCGACTGGACGCAAGGGTATGCCGCCCGCTTCGCGGCGGCGCTGAACGAGGATTTCGATTCGCACGGGGCGATTGCCGTACTGTTCGAACTGGCCGCCGAGGCCAATCGCCAGAAATCGGGCGACTTGTCCGGCTTGCTCAAGGCGCTCGGTGGCGTCATCGGTCTGCTCGAGCGCGAGCCCCTGGCTTACCTGCGCGCCGGCCCCGCGGCCGGCGGGCTGGATGAAGCAGCGATCGAGGCGCTGATCGCGCAGCGTGCAGAAGCCAAAAAAGCGCGTGATTTCGCGACTGCCGACCGGGTTCGCGACGAGCTCAAGGCGGCCGGCATCGTTCTCGACGACAGTCCGCAAGGCACGACTTGGCGCCGGGCCTGAGCATCCCCCGCCCGAAATGAAAACGGCCCGCACTGGCGGGCCGTTTTCATTGATATCGCCAGGGTTTCAGCGCAGGACTTTGCCGCCCGGGCCGATCACGGTCAATTCGACAAACCGCGAGCCGTGACGCGCCGTCCCCGAATAGTTGATGCGGTAACCGCCGAGATCGGCGCCGCTCATCGATTCCAGGGCGGTGATCAGCTTGTCGCGCGACAGGTCGCGGCCGGCACGACGCAGGCCTTCGACCATGGTGCGTGCGGTCAGGTAGGCTTCCAGGCCGTAATAGGAGAAGTTGCCGCCCTTGGATCCGAGTTTCTGGTAATCGCGGACGACCGGCACGATGTCGTTCCAGGGGTAGGGGACAACCTGGGAAATGCCGATGCCGCGGGCTTCGGGGCCCAGTTCCTGGACCAGTTGCTCGGTACCGACCGGCGACAGGGTCATGAACATCGGATTCTGCCCGGCGCGCTTCATCGCCCGGACGAAGGCTGCGGTCGGTTTATAGAGCGTGACCATGACCACTGCCTGGGGGTTGCTCTTGGCGATCGACTGGACCGCAGCATTGACGTTGAGCGAATTACGCTCGACGGTACCGACCGCCGAGGGGGTCAGGTTGTGTTTTTTCAGCGCGGCGGTGACGCCGTCGAGGCCGGCCTTGCCGAAGCCATCGTTCTGGTAGAAGACAGCGATGCTGCGCAGGCCGATCGAAACCATCTGGTTGACGATGGCTTCGGTTTCATCGGCATAGCTGGCGCGGACGTGGAACATGTAGCGCGAGTTCGGATTGGCCGAGATCGGCTGGCGCAGCGTGTCGGCGCCGGAAATGGTCCCGACCAGCGGCACCTTGGCCGGCCCGAAAACCGTGTTCATGGCCTCGGTGGTCGGGCTTGAGCCGTAGAAGGAGAGCAGCGCGAAGGCGTTCTTCTCGGTGATCAGGCTGCGCGTGTTGGCAACCGTGCGTTCCGTTTCATAGCCGTCGTCGAGCGCCACCAACTGCAGCTTGCGGCCGTTGATGCCGCCGGACCTGTTGAGTTGCTCGAAATAGGACTGGATGGTTTGCTGCATGTCTTCGCCGTAGGCGCCGTTGGGCCCGGAGAAGGGGGCGGACATGCCGATGGTGATGCTGGTATCGGTCAGCCCGGGGTCTGCCCAGCTAACCGTGGAAAGCGCCATGGCACAAGCCGCGGCAATTTGCTTGAAAACCTTCATGCTGTAGCCTCTCTCCCTGGAACCTGCTGCGATTCTAGCAGTGGAAAGGCTGGGCGGGACAATCGTGGCGACACAATGTGCCACGATTGTCCCTCGACGAAAGCCGGTTACTCGCCAAAGAACTCCCGCACTTTGTCCATCCACGACTTGGCGCGGGGATTGTGCTTATGGTCGGAGTCCTTGCTCGATTCTTCCAGTTCGCGCAGCAGTTCCTTCTGGCGGTCGGTCAGGTTGACCGGCGTTTCGACGACGACATGGCAGAGCAGGTCGCCGTGCGTATGGCTGCGAACCCCCTTGATGCCCTTGCCGCGCAAGCGGAAGACCCGGCCGGACTGGGTTTCCGGGGGGATCTTGATGGCCGCGGCGCCGTCCAGTGTCGGGATTTCGATCTCGCCGCCGAGGGCGGCGGTGGTGAACGAGATCGGCATCTCGCAGTGCAGGTCATTGTGATCGCGCTGGAATACCGGGTGCTGCTTGAGATGGATCTGTACGTAGAGGTCGCCCGGCGGGCCGCCGTTGACGCCGTGCTCACCTTCGCCGGCGAGCCGGATGCGATCGCCCTCATCCACGCCGGCCGGGATTTTCACCGCCAGCGTCTTGTGCTGCTTGATGCGACCGGCGCCGCTGCAGTTCTTGCACGGGTCGGCAATGAAGCGACCGGTGCCGTGGCACTTGTGGCAGGTCTGCTGGATCGAGAAGAAGCCTTGTTGCAGGCGGACCTGGCCGGAGCCGCCACAGGTCGGGCAGGTTTTCGGCTGGGTACCGGCCTTGGCGCCCGAGCCGTGGCAAACGTCGCATTCCTCCATGGTCGGGATGCGGATCTTGGTCTCGGTGCCGTGCGCGGCCTGTTCAAGCGTGATTTCCAGGTTGTAACGCAGATCGGCACCGCGGTAGATGTTGGAACGTCCGCCGCCACCGCCGCTGCGGCCACCGAAGATTTCGTCGAAGATGCCGCCGAAGGCGTCGGCAAAACCGGCACCGCCGCCACCGCCGAAGCCGCCCATGCCGGCCTGCGGGTCGACGCCGGCATGGCCGTACTGGTCGTAGGCAGCACGCTTCTGACCATCCGACAGGATCTCGTAGGCTTCCTTGGCTTCCTTGAATTTTTCCTCGGCCGCCGGGTTGTCCGGATTGCGGTCGGGGTGGTACTTCATGGCCAGCTTGCGGTAGGCCTTCTTGATTTCGTCGTCCGAGGCGTCGCGGTTGACACCGAGGATTTCGTAAAAATCGCGTTTAGACATGACTGGTTCCCGTCAGTTACTGCACAAAGGCCGGATCAAGCGGCGCCTGCGCGTCCGCTTCGATCCGGCCACTTGAAACGGCGCGCAGGCGTCCGTTTTAAGCCTTCTTGTCCTTGTTCACTTCCGTGAATTCGGCATCGACGACATCGCCTTCGACGGTCTTTTCCTTCGGCTGTTCGCCACCGGCGGCACCGGCGGCGCCGGCTTCGGCCTGTTGTTGGGCGTACATCTTTTCACCCAGCTTCTGGGCCGCGGCCGACAGGGCCTCGGTCTTGGCGGTGATGACGTCCTTGTCGCCGTCGCGCAGCACGTCTTCGACGTCCTTGATCGCGGCTTCGATGGCTTCCTTCTCGGTCGCATCCAGCTTGTCGCCGTATTCGGTCAGCGACTTCTTGACCATGTGCACCATGCCGTCGGCCTGGTTGCGGGCGTCGGCCAGTTCGTGCGCCTTCTTGTCCTCTTCGGCGTGCAGCTCGGCGTCCTTGACCATGCGTTGAATTTCTTCTTCGCTCAGGCCGGAGTTGGCCTTGATGGTGATCTTGTTTTCCTTGCCGGTGGCCTTGTCCTTGGCGGTGACGTGCATGATGCCGTTGGCGTCGATGTCGAAGATGACCTCGATCTGCGGCGTGCCGCGCGGGGCAGGCGGGATGCCTTCCAGGTTGAACTGGCCGAGGCTCTTGTTGCCGGACGCCACTTCGCGTTCACCCTGGAGCACGTGGATGGTCACGGCGGCCTGGTTGTCGTCGGCGGTCGAGAAGACTTGCGAGGCCTTGGTCGGGATCGTGGTGTTCTTCTGGATCAGCTTGGTCATGATGCCGCCCAGGGTTTCGATGCCGAGCGACAGCGGGGTCACGTCGAGCAGCAGCACGTCCTTGACTTCGCCCTGCAGCACGCCGCCCTGGATGGCGGCGCCGACGGCGACGGCTTCATCCGGGTTGACGTCCTTGCGCGGCTCGCGGCCGAACACTTCCTTGACCTTCTCTTGGACCTTGGGCATGCGCGACTGACCACCGACCAGGATCACGTCGTCGATGTCGCCGATCTTGCAGCCGGCGTCCTTGAGCGCGGTCAGGCAGGGGGCGACGGTGCGCTCGATCAGTTCGTCGACCAGCGACTCAAACTTGGCGCGGGTGATCTTCAGTGCCAGGTGCTTCGGACCGGAAGCATCGGCAGTGATATAGGGCAGGTTGACTTCGGTCTGCTGGCTCGAGGACAGCTCGATCTTGGCCTTCTCGGCGGCTTCCTTGAGGCGTTGCAGGGCCAGCACGTCCTTCTTCAGGTCGACGCCGGATTCCTTCTTGAACTCGTCGATGATGTAGTCGATCAGGCGCTGGTCGAAGTCTTCGCCGCCGAGGAAGGTGTCGCCGTTGGTGGCCAGCACTTCGAACTGCTTTTCGCCATCGACGTCGGCGATCTCGATGATGGAGATGTCGAAGGTGCCGCCGCCGAGGTCATAGACAGCGATCTTCTTGTCCTTGCCGGACACTTTGTCCATGCCGAAGGCCAGTGCGGCAGCGGTCGGCTCGTTGATGATGCGCTTGACTTCCAGACCGGCGATGCGGCCGGCGTCCTTGGTTGCCTGGCGCTGGCTGTCGTTGAAGTAGGCCGGCACGGTGATGACCGCTTCGGTGACTTCCTCGCCGAGGTAGTCTTCGGCGGTCTTCTTCATCTTGCGCAGCACTTCGGCGGAAACCTGCGGCGGCGCGATCTTCTTGTCGCGGGCTTCGACCCAGGCGTCACCGTTGTCGGCCTTGACGATCTTGAACGGCATCAGCGCGATGTCCTTCTGCACTTCCTTCTCTTCGAAGCGGCGGCCGATCAGGCGTTTGACGGCGTACAGCGTGTTCTTCGGGTTGGTCACGGCCTGGCGCTTGGCCGGGGCGCCGACCAGGATCTCGCCGTCGTCGGTGTAGCCGATGATCGACGGCGTGGTGCGAGCGCCTTCCGCGTTTTCGATGACCTTGGGGGTGCCGCCTTCCATGATGGCGACGCAGCTGTTGGTGGTGCCGAGGTCGATACCGATGATCTTGCCCATGATGTTCTTTCCTGAAAGTGAATTACCGATGTTCGTGAATTGGGGGCGGCGCCCCGGATTTCAAGTGGATTATTTGCCCTTGGCGACCATGACCAGCGCCGGACGCAGCACGCGGTCGGCGATCAGGTAGCCCTTCTGCAAGACGGTGACGACGGTGTTGGCTTCCTGGTCGGAATCGACCATGCCGATCGCCTGGTGCTTGTGCGGATCGAACTTCTCGCCGGCCGGATTGACCTCGATCAGCGCATTCTTTTCAAAGGCGGCAACCAGTTGCTTGAGCGTCAGCTCGACGCCGGACTGGAAGCTTTCGACGGTCTGTTCCGGCACGGCCAGCGCGGCCTCCAGGCTGTCCTTGACGGCCAGCAGTTCGCCGGCAAACTTCTCGACGGCAAACTTGTGCGCCTTGCTGATGTCTTCCTGGGCGCGGCGGCGGATGTTCTCGCCTTCGGCCTTGGCGCGCAGCCAGGCATCGTGGGTTTCGGCGACCTTGAGTTCGAGGTTGCGGATCTGTTCTTCGATGCTGGGCAGGGTGTCGGTATGCGATTCCTGCGGCGCTGCTGCGGCATCAACTTCGATGTCGGGCTGGTTTTCCTGCGGGGTTTCCGGATTGGACATGCACATTTCTCCAAAAAGACTGTCGAAGCAGTTGGGGATCGTTCGCCGGTTTTCAAGAGGCTTTCGGGAACTTTTTGATCACACTTGTTTACAGTGCTGCTGCCGCGCCCGTGCTAGCATCCGGGCAGCAGGGCATCTTCAGATCGTCGGCCATGGAAACGATAGGCAAATACCGCGTAATTCGAGAGTTGGGCAAGGGCGCGACCGCCACGGTCTACCTTTGCGACGACCCGGACGAGGGGCGCCAGGTGGCCGTCAAGGTCATCCGCTTCGGCCAGGATTGCGCCGCCATGTCGCGGCGCATGCGCAAGCTGTTCCAGAATGAAGGCATGGTCTCGAAGCGGCTCGATCATCCGAACATCGTGCGCGTCTACGATGCCGTGGTCGAGGACGATTTTGCCTATCTGGCGATGGAATATGTCGACGGTTTCAGCCTCGAACAGCACTGCCGGATCGACAAGCTGCTGCCCATGCACCGGGTCATCGGCATCATCTTCAAGTGCTGCATGGCGCTTGACGCCGCCTACCGGCAGGGCATCATCCATCGCGACATCAAGCCGGCGAACATCATGGTTGCGGCCAACGACGAAGCCAAGATCGCCGACTTCGGCCTGGCCCTGAACATGAACAAGGACATGGACCGCGACTCGACCTTCATCATGGGGGTCGGCTCGCCCGCCTACATGTCGCCCGAGCAGATCAAGGCCTATCCGCTCAATCAGAAGACCGATCTCTACTCGCTGGGCGTGGTGCTGTTCCAGTTGCTCACCGGGCGGCTGCCGTTCCGTGCCAACAACCAGGCGACGCTGGTGTACAAGATCGTCAATACCGATGCGCCGGCGGTCACCTCGCTGAATCCGAACCTGCCCGAAGGGCTCAACGCCATCCTGCGCAAGGCGCTGGAAAAGGACCTCTACAGCCGCTACCGCAACGGGGCGGAAATGGCCAAGGATCTTTCCGCCGTTCGCTACCAGATGCTCGAAGAGGACCAGACCGAGCAGGACAACCGTCGCTTCGAGCAGTTGCGGCGGCTGCAGTTCTTCACCGAGTTCGAAAACATCGAACTGTGGGAGGTGCTGCGGGTTTCGGTTTGGCGCGAAATTGCGCCGAATGTCGCGCTGATCCGCGAGGGCAGCAACAACAAGCTGTTCGGGATCATCATTTCCGGTTGCGTCGAAATCTCGATCGCCGGCAAGGCGCTGTGCCGTCTGTCAGCCGGCGAACCGGTCGGCGAGGTGGCCTTCCTGCATCCGTCGAGCGATCTGCGTCATGCCACGGTGGTCTCGCTCGAGCCGACGCTGTTCCTCGAAATCAATGCAGCCGCGCTGGCTCTGTCGTCCGAGGAACTGGTCGAGCGCATGCGCAACGCCCTGCTGGCGAAGATGATCGAGCGCATGCGCGAGGTCAACAAGATCGCCGCCAGTCTGGGGCAGGCGGCGCTGGCGCCAGAGAAAAGCTCCCAGTACGGCAGCGGTTTCAGCCTCGAACTGGCACCCGATTGATTCATCCCGGCAGGCCGAAGGCGCTGCCGGGATCCTGAAACTCAGACCTTGAAACGGCCGACCAGGTTGGCCAGGCCATCGGCCAGGCGCTTGAGATCGTGCGCGGCACCGGCCGTCTGCTCGACGGCGCCGGTATTGCTGCGCGCCATGCCGGCAATCGCCTCGATACTCGTCTCGACATCGCCGGAGAAGCGTCGTTGCTGCTCGGTGGCGGCAGCGATGGCGTCGAGCCCCTGACCGACTTCGCTGACCGAGCCGTTGGTCGCCTGCAGGACGCTGGAAACCGAGGCGACGGCGGCCTGGCTGCTTTCCAGATGGTGCATGCCGGCCTCGATGCTGCGGCGGACGGCCACCGACTGGGCGCTCAGGCTGGCGGTGATGGTGTCGATCTCGCTGGCCGAGCGCGACGATTTTTCGGCCAGCTTGCGGACTTCGTCGGCAACCACGGCGAAGCCGCGGCCCTGTTCGCCGGCGCGGGCTGCCTCGATGGCGGCGTTGAGCGCCAGCAGGTTGGTCTGCTCGGCGATGTCCTTGACCTCGCGGGTCATCATCGTGATCGATTCGGTGTTGCGCACGAAGTTGTTCACCGAGTCGGCCATTTCCTTGACGGCGCTTTCGACGACATTCATTTCGCCGAGCAGGGTCTGCAGGTTGCGGCTGCCTTCGTTGGCCCGGGCCAGGCTTTCCTGCGATTGGTGCTGAACATGTTCGGCGCTCTGGGCGATCGACGAGATGCTGGAGACCAGTTGTTCGACCGCAGTCGCCGCATCGTTGGACTTCTCGTTTTGCAGGTGCGAGCTCTGGGAAACCCGGTCGGCACTGTCGGACAGCGCGGCAACCCGGGCCGAAACCTGGGCGGCGGCATCGCGGACCTGGCTGACCAGTTGCTGGAAGTTGCCCATCATTTCGTTGAATACCTGGGCCGACTGACCGACCTCGTCCCGTCCCTTGACCGGCAGGCGACGGGTCAGGTCGCCTTCGCCGCGGGCGATGTCGCGCAGGCCGCTGCGCAGGTGGTCGAGCGGTACGGTGACGAAATGGTGGGTCAGGAAGTAGATGATCAGCAGCAGTGCGCCGAGGGCGCCGAGGGCGGCGCCGGCAATCTTCAGGCGGAAGCTGGCGACTTCGGCCTCAACCGAGTCGAGCGAGACCTTCATGCTGACCAGACCGAGAACGGTGCCTTCCGGAGCCTGGTGGCAAACGATGCAGTCCTTGCCGAGGTAGTTGGACGAGGCGTTGGTCGGGTTGATCACCCGCAGGAAGGAACTGCCGCCCTCGTGTTCGACGGCGATGTAAGGCTTGCCTTCGCGCATCACCTTCTGCTCCTGCGCGTCGAGTTCGCGGTTGCTCTTGGTGTCCGGGCCGTACAGCTTGATCACGGCTTCGCTGCGGGCAACGTGCAGGTCCTTGATGATCGACAGCTGCTTGATCTGGTCGAGGAAGACCTCGCGCTGATCGACGGTGCCGGTGATCATCATGCCGGTGAGGCCGGCCATGGTCATTTCGTGAATGCTCTGCGAGAAATCCTTGGCCTGGTTGATCGCGGTATCGCGATTGACGTTGGTCATCCAGACGATGGCTCCGGCCCAGATCAGTGCGAGGACAACCCAGATGGCAGCAGTCAGGCGAACCCAGATTTTCAAGTCGGCAAAGCGCGGCATTTTTATCAACCCTTGTTGTGACGACTTGGTCAGTTTGTCTCAGACGGCCAAGTCTATTTGTTGGATTGTGCCAGCAGCGCCATTCTCATGCAAAAAAATTCCTGAAGTGCGAATTTGTCCAAAAAGCGTATTCGTGTTTCCCTTGAGGTCAAATGGCGTCGCCACGCGCGCCAGCGCGATCGCGCCAACGCCGCTTTCGCTCAAGGATTTCAACTCGCCCGAACCATTTTCATCGGGTTGCCACAGGCTAAGCTTCTGCCAAGCCTTGTCGTTCTCGTCGATCCAGCCGTTACCGTCGTCGTCGAGTTGCGCCAGTTCGGCAAAGCCGTCACCGGAATTCGGGCCAAACATTTCATTGCCGTTGTTGATCTTGCCATCGCCATTGCGATCGAAGACCAGGTAGGCGCTGCCACTGGCCAGGCGGGAAATCTGCTCCTCCTTGCCATCGCTGTCGAGGTCGAAGGAGAAGCGTTGATCCAGCAGGCTGGCGGCGTTGCCCGAGAAGTTGAGAACCAGGGGGTCGACCTTGCGCGCCGCATCACCCAGTCGCAGGCTGATCGAACTTTCCTCGTGATAGGCGCGCGACATCATCAGGGTGATGTCAAAGCGGATTTCCTTGCCGTCGGCGGTCTTGACGGTGCCGCTGGCGGTGAAGCTGGTGGCTTCAACCTCGGTATAGGATTCGTGATAGTCGTATTCGATGCCGAAACCGGCCGGGGCGTTCGCATTCTGGCCGCCGGCGTTGCCCGGCGGGGCCGGAACATCGACCGGACGGGAACGATCCGCGAGTTCGCGCGCGTCGAAGATGCGGGTCGACTTGCCGGTCAGTGCCTCGAGCATCAGGCGCATCAGCAGCATGCGCGGATCTTCGTCGATGCGGTCCTCGATTTCCTTGTCGATACTGTCGGCCGCTGACGCCGCCGCTGCCGCCTTGCCGGCCTCGGAAATCACCACCAGGGGGCGGGCAGGTGCATCACCCGCCGCGCCCCGGCCTTCGAAATCGGGGCGCTGGGGGCCAACCCAGGCACGCAGCGACTCGCTGACCTCGTGACGCTGCATGCTGCTGTGCGATGAGGCCAATTGCAGTTCGGCACTGGCGATTTTCATGTTGGCCTCCCGGCAATGTGATCAGACACATTGTTAACGGCAGGCGCGGCGGGAAATTAAGTTGCGGCCCCGAATTTTCTGGCTTCGTCCAGGCTTCTGGCGAGCGCTTGCGGATTGTCTTCTGCCTTCGTCTCCCAGCCGCCAAGGTGGCGCTCGACGAGGTCGCCGAGCGCGGCAATCCAGTCCGGGGCCTCGTTGAGTGCCGGAATGTAGTGGTATTCCTTGCCGCCGGCAGCAAGGAAATCGTCGCGGCCTTCCTGGGCGATTTCTTCGAGCGTCTCCAGACAGTCGGCGGAGAAGCCGGGACAGATCACGTCAACCCGACGGACGCCGGCCTGACCCCAGGCGTGCAGGGTTGGCGCGGTGTAGGGCTGCAGCCATTCGGCCTTGCCGAAGCGGGACTGGAAGCAGATCTGGTACTGGTCGTCGCGCAGGCCAAGCCGTTCGGCGAGCAGTCGGCCGGTCTTGTGGCATTCGCAGAAGTAGGGGTCGCCAAGGTCGAGGCTGCGTCTCGGCAGGCCGTGGAAGCTCATGAGCAGCCGGTCGCCGTCGGCCAGTGGACCGACCTGCTGCCAGTGGCGACGGACGCTGACTTCGAGTGCCGCCAGGTAGCCGGCGTCGTCGTGGTAGTTGCGCAGGAAACGCATCTCCGGTTGGTTGCGCGTCTGCAGCAGCCAGCGAGCGGCTTCGTCGACGACGGTGGCGGTGGTGCTGGCGGCGTACTGCGGGTACATCGGCACGATCAGGATGCGCCGGTGGCCGGCGGCTTTGAGGCGGTCGAGTACGGCGCCGACCGAGGGCTGGCCGTAACGCATCGCCCAGGTGACCTCGACCCGGTGGCCGCGCTCGCCGAGCAGTCCCTTGAGCAGCTTGGCCTGGCGTTCGGTATGTACGCGCAGCGGCGAACCTTCGTCGGTCCACACGGAGGCGTACTTGGCGGCGGATTTCTTGGGCCGGATATTGAGGATGATGCCGTTCAGGATCAGCCACCACAGCGCCTTGGGGATTTCGACGACACGCGGGTCGGAGAGGAACTGCTTGAGATAGCGGCGCAGCGCCGGCGCGGTCGGCGCCTCGGGCGTGCCGAGGTTGACCAGGATGACGGCGGTGCCGGCGGGCGTGCCGTGGCGGTACGGCGGTTCGGGCTGGAAGCGGGGCATCAGTTGTCGTTCTTGCCGGAAAGGGCGGAGGTGAGCAGGCGGGCGGTGATGTCGACGATGGGGATGACACGCTCGTAGGCCATCCGGGTCGGGCCGATGACGCCGACCGAGCCGACCACCTGGCCGTCCACGCTGTAGGGGGCGGCGATGACGCTGCATTCGTCGAGCGTGGCGATGCCGGATTCGCCGCCGATGAAGATGCGCACGCCTTCGGCGCGGTTGGAGATATCGAGCAGGCGCATCAGGCTGGAGCGTTGTTCGAAGAGGTCGAACAACTGGCGCAGGCGTTTCATGTTCGACGACAGTTCCTCGACGTCGAGCAGGTTCTTTTCGCCGCTGATCACGTAGGGTTGGGCATTTTCGGCCAGGGCCGCATCGCCGGCCTCGAGCGCCAGCGACATCAGCGGCTTGATGTCCTCACGCAGTTGCTGGATTTCGTGCGCCAGGCGCTGGCGGATCTGCTCGAAATCGAGGCCAGCGAAGTTCTGGTTCAGGTAATTCGCCGCGGCGACCAGTTCCGACGGGCTGTAAGACTTGTCACTGGTCAGGATGCGGTTCTGGACATCGCCGTCGGTGGTGACGATGATCAGCAGGATGCGCTTTTCGGACAGGCTGAGGAATTCGATCTGGCGGATGCGGTTGGCGGCACGACGCGGAGCGATGACGACACCGGCGAAGTGGGTCAGGTTGGACAGCAACTGCGAGGCGTTGGCGATCACCTGGTTGGCCGGCAGGCCGTGCAGGGCTTCTTCCATCGCGCCCATCTGGCGGGCTTCGAGCGGCTGCACGGTGAGCAGGCTGTCGACGAACAGGCGGTAACCGCGCGCTGTCGGCACCCGTCCGGCCGAGGTGTGCGGGCTGGCGACGAAGCCGGCCTCCTCGAGGTCGGCCATGACGTTGCGGATCGTCGCCGGCGACAGGTCGAGGCCGGAAAATTTCGACAAGGCGCGCGAGCCGACCGGTTGCCCGTCGGCAATGTAGTGTTCGACCAGGGCCTTGAGCAGGGTGCGCGAGCGATCATCAAGCATGGCGTGGATTCTACCCAAAAGCGGCGGCGGCACGGCAAGCCGTTTTTTATGCAAGAATTCGCACCCATGAACCGCCTGCGCCAACCCCGAACCATCGCCCTCGTCGGCAAGTACCACAGCCCGGAAATCGCCGAATCGTTGCGGCGTCTGGCCGAGTACCTGCACGAGCGCGGCGTCTCGGTCTTCGTCGAGCGCGAGACCGCCGAACATATCGGCAAGCTGGTCGACCTGTCGCGCTGGGTCACCTGCGGCTTCAACGACATCGGCGCCCATGCCGACGCGGCCATCGTGCTTGGCGGCGACGGCACCATGCTCAACGCGGCGCGCCGGTTGGCCCGCTATTGCGTGCCGCTGGTCGGGGTCAACCAGGGGCGGCTCGGCTTCATGACCGACATCGCCCGCCAGGACATGCTCAGTTGCATGGACGACCTGCTCGACGGCCGTTTCCTGCGCGAGAACCGCATGCTGCTGGCGGCCGAAGTGATCCGCGACGGCAAGGAGTTGGCGACCAACATGGCGCTCAACGATGTCGTCATCGACAAGGGTGCAATCGGCCGGATGATCGAATTCGAATTGTTCATCGACGGCGAGTTCATCTACAACCTGCGTTCCGACGGCCTGATCGTGTCGACGCCGACCGGTTCGACCGCCTATTCGCTGTCGGCCGGCGGCCCGATCCTGCATCCGACGCTGACCGGCATCGCGCTGGTGCCGCTGTGTCCGCACGCGCTGACCAACCGCCCGGTGATCGTCAATGACAACGCCGACATCGAACTGCGCGTCACTCACGCCGACGACCCGCGGGTGCACTTCGACGGTCAGCTGACGCTCGACCTGCAGACCGGCGACAGCGTCCGTCTGCGCCGTTCCGAACACACCATCTGTTTCCTGCATCCACCGGGTTACAGCTACTTCGCCATGCTGCGGCAAAAGCTGCAGTGGAGCGAGCGGCCCAAGGGATAAGCATGCTCCGCCACCTGACTCTGCGCGACTTTGTCATCGTCGACCGCCTCGAACTCGAATTTTCCGCCGGTTTCGGCACGCTGACCGGGGAGACCGGCGCCGGCAAATCGATCCTCATCGACGCCCTGGCCCTGGCGCTTGGCGAGCGTGGCGACGCCGGCGTCGTCCGTGCGGGCTGCGACAAGGCCGAGATCGCCGCCACCTTCGACGTTGCCGCCTTGCCCGAAGTCGCTGCCTGGCTCGACGAAAACGGACTCGATGCCGGCGACGAACTGCTGCTGCGCCGGGTGGTCGATGCCAACGGCCGCTCGCGTGCCTGGATCAACGGCTCGTCGGCGACCGTCCAGCAGTTGCGCGAAGTCGGCGAGTGGCTGGTCGATATTCACGGTCAGCACGCCCACCAGTCGCTGTTACGCGCCGATGCGCAGCGCCAGTTGCTCGACGGCCACGCCGGTCTGGGCGAATTGGTACGCGAGGTCGGCGGTGCCTGGAAGTCCTGGCGCGATGCGGAACAGGCCTGGCGGATGGCGAGCGAAGGGGCGGCGGCACTGTTGCGCGAGCGCGAGCAACTGGAATGGCAGGTCGGCGAACTGGCAGCGCTGGCTTTCACCGCCGACGAGTGGGCCGAGCTCGACCTCGAGCATCGCCGCCTCGGCCATGCGGCCAGCCTGATCGAGGGGGCCCAGTACGCACTCGGCGTGCTCGCCGAAGACGACGCCGCCTGCGAGCGCCAGATCGACCGCGTCGCCACCCGGTTGGCCGGGTTGGCCGATTATGATCCGGCACTGGCCGAGGTCGCCGGGCTGCTCGGTTCGGTTCAGGCCGAGTTGGCGGACGCCGTGTCGACGTTGCGCCGCTATGCCGACCGCGCCGATCTCGATCCGTCGCGGCTGGCCGAAGTCGAAGCGCGGATGGACGCAGTCATGGCCCAGGCGCGCAAGCACCGGGTGCCGCCGGTCGAGTTGCCGGCGCTGCTTGCTGGCTGGCAGGCGCGACTGGCCGAACTGTCGGCGGCGGCCGATCTCGAAGGGCTGCAGGCGCGTGTCGATGCGCTGCGCAGTGCCTATCTGGAAGTTGCCGGGCGTTTGTCGGCAGGACGGCGCCAGGCCGCCGAAGAGATGGGCGCCCGGGTTAGCGAGATCATGCGCCAGCTGGCGCTGTCTTCCGGCCGTTTCGAGGTGGCGTTGCTGCCGCTCGATAACGGTGCGGTTTACGGCCTCGAACAGGTTGAGTTCAGGATCGGCGGCCTCGCCGGCAACGAAGCCAGGCCGCTGGCCAAGGTCGCTTCCGGCGGCGAACTCTCGCGCATCAGCCTGGCCATCCAGGTGCTGACCTCGCGTTCGGCCAGCGTGCCGACGCTGATTTTCGACGAGGTCGATGTCGGTATCGGCGGCGGTGTTGCCGAAATCGTCGGTCGCCTGCTGCGCGAACTCGGCCGCGAACGCCAGGTGCTGTGCGTCACCCACCTGGCGCAGGTGGCGGCGCAGGCCGACTGGCAGTGGCAGGTGAGCAAGGCGGGTCGCGACGGCGTCGTGCTGTCGGCGATCAAGGCGCTCGACGACGACGGCCGGGTCCGGGAAATCGCGCGCATGCTGGGCGGCGTCGAAATCACCGACATCACCCTGCAGCACGCCCGCGAGCTGTTGCGCCTGGACGCTTAGGCGAACACCTTGGTGGCCGCGAAAGCGGCCAGCAACAGGAAGAAGACGCCGCTGACGCGGTGAATCCAGACCAGCGGCAGACGATTGAGCAGGCGGCGGCCGGCGATGATGCCGAGCAGCGAGGTGGTGGCCAGCGCCAGCGTGGCGCCGGTCCAGATGGCGGCGGCGCTGCCGGTGCTGCCCAGGCCGGCGACGGCAATCTGCGTCTTGTCGCCGAATTCGGCCAGGAAAATCAGCAGGAAGGTGGTGGCGAAGATGCCGTGCCCCGGTTTTTCCTCGATTTCCTCGTCGTCTTCCTCTTCCCGGTAGCGCAGGGCGCTGATGCCGAAGGCGGCGAACAGCACGGCAACGGCCAGCGCCACCAGCCAGCCCGGCAGCCAGGCAGCAACGGCGGCGCCGAACAGCACGGCGAGCAGGTTGAGTATGGCAAAGGCGGCGATGGCGCCGAGGGCGACCGGCAGTCCGCGGTGGCGCGAGGCCAGGGTCATACAGACGAGCTGGCTCTTGTCGCCGAATTCGGCCAGGCCGATGACCAGGAAAGTCGTGCCGACCGACGACAGCCAGGCGCCGCTGCCCGGCGGAATTGCATCAATCATCAGTGATTATCGGTGGTCGGCGGTGTTGCTGGCGGGGACCTGGGTGCGGTGCGGGCAGGCTTCCTTGGTGCAGTGCGCGTAGAGGTAGAGCGCGTGATCCTGGATCTTGAAGCCGCGTTCCTCTGCGATCATGTTCTGCCGGCGCTCGATTTCCGGATCGTAGAATTCCTCGACCTTGCCGCAGTCGATGCAGACCAGGTGATCGTGGTGCTTGCCGCGGTTGATTTCGAACACCGCTTTGCCGGATTCGAAGAAGTGGCGCTCCAGCAGACCGGCCTGTTCGAACTGGGTCAGCACGCGATAGACGGTAGCCAGGCCGATGTCCATGTTTTCGGCGAGCAGCATGCGGTAGACATCCTCTGCCGTCATGTGACGCATCGTGCCCTTTTCGAACAGCTCAAGAATCTTCAGGCGTGGAAAGGTGGCTTTCAGGCCGATGCTCTTGAGGCTCTGCGGGTCGCTCATCGTAGGGATTCCTGTTCTTTTTGCGAGGCTGGGAGTGTGAGGATTTCGGGTATGATATACCGCTTCACAGTCGATACGAAACTTCCGGAAATCCGCATGCGCCGTTCCCGCTCCCTGTTGCTTGTCGCCGCCTGCGCGCTGCTGACAGCCTGCTCATACAAGCCGAGTTTCATCAACGAGTACAAGATCGATGTCCAGCAGGGCAATGTGCTGACCCAGGACATGGTGGCGCAATTGAAGCCCGGGCAGAGCCGGGAGCAGGTGCGCTTCATTCTCGGTACGCCCTTGATCACCGATATTTTTCATCGGGACCGCTGGGATTACGTCTATCGCTTCCGCGAAGGGCGTAGCGGTCAGGTTCAGTCGCGCAAGTTTTCCGTGTTTTTCGACGGCAACGGCCAGCTTGAGCGCGTTTCCGGCGATGTCGAGCTGGCTTCGGTCGAAGAGCTGACGATGCCGGCGTCGAAAATGCGCTTGGTCGATCTCGGCTCGATCGGTGAGGATGGCGCCGCGCAACCCTTGCCGCCGCCCGAAGAGCCGGGTTTCGTCCGGCGCATGTTGAACCGTATTGGATTGTAAGCAATGAGCAAAGCACGTATCGGCATCGTCGGTGCCGGCGGCCGCATGGGCCGCATGTTGATCGAAGCCGTTCTCAAGGACGATTCCGTGGTCCTCGGTGCCGCTTTCGATGTTCCGGGCAGCCCGGTGATCGGCGCCAGCGCCGGGGCACTGGTCGGCATGGACAGCGAAGTCGTGGTGATCAGCGATCTGGTCGCCGGCATGAAGCAGATCGATTGCCTGATCGATTTCACGCGTCCGGAAGGCACGCTGGAGCATCTGGAAATCTGCCGTCGGGCGGGCGTCGGCATGGTTATCGGCACGACCGGTTTCGACGCTGCCGGCAAGGCAGCCATTGCCGCCGCCGCCAAGGATGTGCCGGTGGTCTTTGCACCGAACATGGCAATTGGCGTCAATCTGGTTTTCAAGTTGCTGGACACGGCAGCGCGCATCCTCAACGAAGGGTACGACATCGAGATCGTCGAGGCTCATCACCGGATGAAGGTCGATGCCCCGTCGGGTACCGCCCTGCGCATGGGTGAGGTCGTCGCCGCCGCGCTGGGACGCGATCTTGCCGATTGCGCGGTGTATGGCCGCGAAGGCGTCACCGGCGAGCGCGATCCCTCGACCATCGGTTTTGCCACGGTGCGCGGCGGCGATATCGTTGGCGATCATACGGTCATGTTCTGCGGTCTCGGCGAGCGCGTCGAAGTCACGCACAAGGCCGGCAGCCGCATGCCCTACGCCCTGGGCAGCTTGCGCGCGGCGCGTTACCTATCCGGTCGCAAGAACGGGCTGTACGACATGCAGGATGTGCTCGGCTTCCGCTGACAACGATGAAATCCCGACTGCTGCAGCGCCAGATCGAGGAGTTGTTCGGCGGCGACGGTGAAGCCACCCTGCGGCAGCTGCTCGAATCGGCCCGGCAGCAGGGCGGTCAGGTGTTGGCGCAGGCGGTCGAGAAGTTGATCGAGCGGGTCGATGCCTCCTATGTCGCCTATGCCGGCCTGAATAACTGGACCACCGCCCTGTCGGGCGACGCCTTGGTCGACTGGAACCTGCGCAGCGGCAACATCGATGCAGGGCGGCAATGGAAGGAGATGCTGGGCTATGCCCAGGAAGATCTCGACAACTCCATCGTTCAGTGGCAGCGCCTGCTTCATCCCGAGGATCTGCGCAACCTGCAGTCCAGAATCACCCGTCATGTGACCAGCCGGGATCGCTGGTTTGAGCTTGAGTGCCGGTTCAGGGCGAAGGACGGTGCCTGGCGCTGGTTCATGATTCGCGGCGCGGTCGCCGCCCGCGACGGTGATGGCGAGCCGGTGCGCATGCTGGTTCTGCAGCGCGACATCAGCCAGATCAAGGCGGCCGAGTCGGCGCTGATCGCCGCCAAGGAATCGGCCGAGTCGGCGAACAAGGCCCGCGGTGCTTTCCTGGCCAACATGAGTCACGAAATCCGGACGCCGATGAACGGCATCATCGGCATGACCGAACTGGCGCTCGATACCGAACTGGATGCCGAGCAGCGCCACTATC
The DNA here is from genome assembly GCF_937982035.1 of uncultured Azonexus sp. Classification (NCBI taxonomy): domain Bacteria; kingdom Pseudomonadati; phylum Pseudomonadota; class Betaproteobacteria; order Rhodocyclales; family Azonexaceae; genus Azonexus; species uncultured Azonexus sp. The sequence goes on along the minus strand of NZ_CALJNI010000019.1, from coordinate 90,761 downwards.
TGAAAACGGTCAAGTCGTCGGCGGAGTCCTTGCTGACCATCGTCAACGACATTCTCGACTTCTCCAAGATCGAAGCCGGGCGCATGGAAGTCGAGGCGGTCTCCTTCCTGGTGCATGATGTCGTCCTCGAGGCGGTTCGCGTGCTGGCCATCAACGCCCATCGCAAAGGACTGGAACTGGTCGTCGACATCCGCCCGGATGTGCCGGGGCGGATGGTCGGCGACCCGACCCGCCTGCGTCAGGTGATCATCAATTTGGTCGGTAATGCGATCAAGTTCACCGAGGCCGGGGAGGTGGAGGTGACGGTGGCGGTCGGCAAGGCATCGATCAAGGAAACCGAAATCCTGATATCGGTTCGCGATACCGGCATCGGTGTGCCGGCCGACAAGCAGCAGGCGATTTTCGATGCTTTCTCGCAGGCCGATGTGTCCACGACCCGGCGTTATGGCGGGACCGGTCTCGGTCTGGCAATCTGCGCCAAGCTGGTGCAGCTGATGGGCGGGCGCATCTGGCTGGAGAGCCAGGAGGGGCAGGGGTCGATTTTTCATTTCACGGTTGGCTTGCGAGTCGATCCTGCGGCACCGGCGACCGGTGCGGCACCGGTCGCGGCCTATCGCGGACGGCGGGCCCTGATCGTCGAGGACAATACGGTGGCCGGTCGATGCCTGCAAGGCGTGCTCGAGGGGCTGGGCATGCAGGTGTCGCTGGTCGACGACCCAGTGCAGGCGACGGCGGTCATGAACAAGAGCCGAGCCATGGATTTTCCCTTCGACTATCTATTCGTCGATGCCGCCATGGCGGCACCGGCCGGTATGGCCATGGTCGAGAACTGGCGGCTTGGCGGGCAGCGTGAGCGGATGATGGTCATGCTGACGACCGAGAATCAGCGCCAGGATCTGGCGCGCCTGCGCGATCTCGGCGTGGCGGTGCATCTGGTCAAGCCGGTAGGTGCGGGCGACGTCGAGGTGGCGCTGGGCCTGGCCGAAGTCTCCGGGGCGGCCCAGCCCGGTAGTGTCGAACTCGAGCCTTTCGACGTCGATGCGCCGGCGGGGCGGGCGGCGGCGCGCAACCAGCGCGTCCTGCTGGTCGAGGATAATCCGGTTAACCAGGAACTGGCCCTGCGCCTGCTCGAACGCGAGGGCTACCGTGTCAAGGTGGCGAACAACGGGGCGGAAGCTGTCGACATGTTCGATCAGGGAAGCTTCGACATCATCCTGATGGACATGCAGATGCCGGTCATGGGCGGGATCGAGGCGACCGAGGCCATCCGTTCGCACGAGATGCGCCGGAGCTGGGTGATCTCGCACGAACTGAAGCCGATCTACATCATCGCGATGACGGCGAATGTCATGGAGAGTGATCGCGAACGCTGTCTGGCGGCGGGGATGAACGATTATGTCGCCAAGCCGCTGCGGCCCGAGGTGCTCTACGCCGCGCTGGAGCGGGCCGGCGGTGACGACTCGCTGCGCGTGTCGGTGATCGGTCCGGTGGGTGCGCGCCCGCATGTTTCGGGGATCAACCTTCAGGCGGCCCTGGATAATCTCGGCGATGCCGATCTGCTGGCGACCATGGCTGAAATGCTGCTGGCCGAGTGGCGGGGGCATCTGGAGCAGCTGAAGCAGGCCATTGTGGCGCAGGATGCGGTCAATGCCCGCATGCATGCCCACACGCTGAAAAGCCTGGTGGCGATGTTCCATGCCGAGGATGCGCGGGGGCTGGCGGCCCGGATAGAAAACGACATGATGGCGGAAGTCATCGACTGGGCCGGCGGCCTGCAGTTGTTCGCCTCGCTGGCGGCGGAAATGGAACGTATCCGTCCGCATCTGGAGGCTTTCGTCGAGACGCGTGTAATGCCTTGAATTTGCCTGAAAAGGCTCTTTTCGGCTAGAATGGGAAGGTTAAAAAAGCACAAGCGGGGAGGCGCGAGCCTCCCCGCTTGGCACATGAACGAGCAGAAAAATTACAGGAGAGCTGACGTGTCGCTGCTGCCCTCATTCACACCCGCCATCCTCGCCCTCGCCGACGGGACGGTTTTCAAGGGCCAATCCATCGGCGCCGACGGCGTAACCAGCGGTGAAGTGGTTTTCAACACCGCGATGACCGGCTATCAGGAAATCCTGACCGATCCGTCGTATTCGCGCCAGATCGTCACGCTGACCTATCCGCATATCGGCAATACCGGCTGCAATGCCGAGGACTTCGAGTCGCGCGCCAACTACGCTGCCGGACTGGTGGTCAAGGACCTGCCGCGCCTGGCCTCGAACTGGCGTTGCCAGGAAGATCTCGGCGCTTACCTGAAGAAGCACGGCATCGTCGCCATCGCCGGCATCGATACGCGCAAGCTGACCCGCGTCCTGCGGGAAAAGGGCGCCCAGGCCGGCTGCATTCTCGCCGGCGAAGCCGACGAAGCCAAGGCGCTGGCCGCCGCTCGCGCCTTCCCCGGGCTGGCCGGCATGGATCTGGCCAAGGTCGTCTCGGCGACCGAGCGTTACACCTGGAGCGAGGCCGAATGGACGCTCGACGGCTACAAGCAGCGTGCCGAGGAGCGTTTCCACGTCGTCGCCTACGACTTCGGTGTCAAGAGCAATATCCTGCGCATGCTCGCCGAGCGCGGTTGCAAGCTGACCGTCGTGCCGGCCCAAACGCCGGCGGCCGACGTGCTGGCAATGAAACCGGACGGTGTCTTCCTGTCCAATGGTCCGGGCGACCCGGAACCCTGCGACTACGCGATCGCCGCGATCCGCGAGATACTCGCCGCCGGCGTGCCGACCTTCGGCATCTGCCTTGGCCACCAGTTGCTGGCGCTGGCTTCCGGCGCCAAGACGTTGAAGATGAAGTTCGGCCACCACGGTGCCAACCATCCGGTCAAAGACATGGATACCGGCCAGGTGCTGATCACCAGCCAGAACCACGGTTTCGCGGTCGATCCGGCGTCGATGCCGGTCAACCTGCGAGTCACCCATGTCTCGCTGTTCGACGGTTCCAACCAGGGGATCGCCCGCACCGACGTGCCGGCCTTCTCCTTCCAGGGGCACCCGGAAGCCAGCCCCGGCCCGCACGACGTGGCCTACCTGTTCGATCGCTTCCTCGACACCATGACGCGCGGCGTGGCTGCGCTCAACAACGCGCAATAAGCGGCACAGAGAGAGATAACGATGCCGAAACGTACAGACATCAAGAGTGTTTTGATCATTGGTGCCGGCCCGATCATCATCGGCCAGGCCTGTGAATTCGACTATTCAGGCGCCCAGGCCTGCAAGGCCCTGCGCGAAGAGGGTTACAAGGTCATCCTGGTGAACTCCAACCCGGCGACGATCATGACCGACCCGGAAATGGCCGACGTCACCTACATCGAGCCGATCACCTGGCAAGTCGTCGCCAAGATCATCGAGAAGGAGCGTCCGGACGCGCTGCTGCCGACCATGGGCGGCCAGACCGCGCTGAACTGCGCGCTCGACCTCGACCGCGAAGGCGTGCTGGCCAAGTTCAACGTCGAACTGATCGGTGCGTCCAAGGAAGCCATCGACAAGGCCGAGGACCGCCAGAAGTTCAAGGACGCGATGACCAAGATCGGTCTCGGTTCCGCCAAGTCGGCCACCGCCCACAGCATGGAAGAGGCCTACCAGGTGCAGGCGATGATCGGTTTCCCGACCATCATCCGCCCGTCCTTCACGCTCGGCGGCACCGGCGGCGGCATCGCCTACAACATGGAAGAGTTCGAGACCATCTGCAAGCGCGGTCTCGAAGCCTCGCCGACCAACGAGCTGCTGATCGAAGAGTCGCTGCTTGGCTGGAAGGAATACGAGATGGAAGTGGTCCGTGACAAGGCGGACAACTGCATCATCGTCTGCTCGATCGAGAACCTCGACCCGATGGGCGTGCATACCGGTGACTCGATCACCGTCGCGCCGGCGCAGACGCTGACCGACAAGGAATACCAGTTGCTGCGCAACGCGTCGATCGCCGTGCTGCGCGAGATCGGCGTCGATACCGGCGGTTCCAACGTGCAGTTCTCGATCAATCCGAAGGATGGTCGCTGCATCGTCATCGAAATGAATCCGCGCGTCTCGCGTTCCTCCGCGCTGGCCTCCAAGGCGACCGGCTTCCCGATCGCCAAGATCGCCGCCAAGCTGGCCGTCGGCTACACGCTCGACGAGTTGGCCAACGACATCACCGGCGGCAAGACGCCGGCGTCGTTCGAGCCGTCGATCGACTACGTCGTCACCAAGGTGCCGCGTTTCGCCTTCGAGAAATTCCCGCAGGCTGACAACACCCTGACCACGCAGATGAAGTCGGTCGGCGAAGTCATGGCCATGGGCCGCACCTTCCAGGAGTCGCTGCAGAAGGCCTTGCGCGGCCTGGAAGTCGGTGTCGATGGCTTCAACCTGAAGACGGTCGATCCGGAAACCATCGACGAGCAACTGGCCCGGCCGACGCCGGATCGCCTGTGGTACGTCGCCGACGCCTTCGGCATCGGCATGTCGGTCGAACGCGTTTTCGAACTGACCAAGATCGATCCGTGGTTCCTCACCCAGATCAAGGAGATCGTCGATCTCGAACTGGAAGTGGAGAAGCGTGACCTGGCCTCGTTGTCCGCTGAAGAGATCCGTTTCCTCAAGCAGAAGGGTTTCGCCGACCGTCGTCTGGCCTACCTGCTGAAGACCAGCGAATCCGAGTTTCGCGCCCGTCGTCATGCCCTCGGCGTGCGTCCGGTGTACAAGCGCGTCGATACCTGCGCCGCCGAATTCGCGACCGGTACCGCCTACATGTACTCGACCTATGACGAGGAATGCGAAGCGAACCCGACCGACAAGAAGAAGATCATGGTCCTCGGCGGCGGTCCGAACCGCATCGGCCAGGGCATCGAATTCGATTACTGCTGCGTGCATGCCGCGATGGCGATGCGTGAAGACGGCTACGAAACGATCATGGTCAACTGCAACCCGGAAACGGTTTCCACCGACTACGACACCTCCGACCGCCTCTACTTCGAGCCGCTGACGCTCGAAGACGTGCTCGAAATCTGTGCCATCGAGAAGCCGGTCGGCGTCATCGTCCAGTACGGTGGCCAGACGCCGCTCAAGCTGGCGCTGGCGCTGGAAGCCAACGGCGTGCCGATCATCGGCACGACGCCGGAATCGATCGACATCGCCGAAGATCGCGAGCGCTTCCAGAAGCTGCTGCACGATCTCGGCCTCAAGCAGCCGCCGAACCGCACCGCGCGCACCGAAGAGGACGCGTTGCGCCTAGCGGCCGAGATCGGCTATCCGCTGGTCGTCCGTCCGTCCTACGTGCTCGGCGGTCGGGCCATGGAAATCGTCCATGAGCAGAAGGACCTCGAGCGCTACATGCGTGAGGCGGTCAAGGTCTCCAACGATTCGCCGGTGCTGCTCGACCGCTTCCTCAACGACGCCGTCGAATGCGACGTCGATGCGCTGTCCGACGGCGAGGAAGTGATCATCGGCGGCGTCATGGAACACATCGAACAGGCCGGCGTGCACTCCGGCGACTCGGCCTGCTCGCTGCCGCCGTACTCGCTGTCGGCGGCCGTTCAGGACGAACTGCGCCGGCAGACCAAGCTGATGGCCAAGGCGCTCAACGTCTGCGGCCTGATGAACGTGCAGTTCGCGATCAAGGACAACGACGTCTACGTGCTCGAAGTCAATCCGCGCGCCTCGCGCACCGTGCCCTACGTGTCCAAGGCCACCGGTCTGCAGTTGGCCAAGATCGCCGCCCGCTGCATGTCGGGTCAGAGCCTGAAGGCCCAGGGCATCACCAAGGAAGTCGTGCCGCCGTATTTCTCGGTCAAGGAAGCCGTTTTCCCCTTCGTCAAGTTCCCGGGCGTTGATACCATCCTCGGTCCGGAAATGAAGTCGACCGGCGAAGTCATGGGCGTCGGTACCAGCTTTGCCGAAGCCTTCGTCAAGTCGCAACTGGCCGCCGGCGTCAAGCTGCCGGCGTCGGGCAAGGTCTTCCTGTCGGTCAAGGACAGCGACAAGCCGAAGGCGGTCGAAATCGCCCGCCACCTTCACGAAGCCGGTTTCCAGCTGGTCGCCACGCGCGGTACGGCACACGCCATCGAGGCTGCCGGCCTGCCGGTGCAGCCGGTCAACAAGGTGACCGAGGGGCGTCCGCACATCGTCGACATGATCAAGAACAACGAGATTGCGCTGATCATCAATACCGTCGAGGAAAAGCGCGGCGCGATCAACGATTCGCGTTCGATCCGGACCTCCGGCCTGCAGGCGCGGGTGACGATGTATACGACGATCTGGGGTGCCGAAGCGGCAGCCGAAGGCATCCGCAACCTTGGCGAACTCGTGGTGTATCCGATCCAGGCGCTGCACGCGCAGCTTCACTGAGACCAACCAGAACCACCGCCGGGCCGTCCCTTCCGGGCGCCGGCGGTTTTGCTTTTGCAGGGAAAAGAGATGAGCAAAGTTCCGTTGACCGTAACTGGCGCCGAAAAACTCCGCGAGGAGCTGCATCGGCTGAAGACCGTCGATCGCCCCTGGGTGATCGCTGCGATCGCCGAGGCGCGTGCCCACGGTGATCTCTCCGAAAACGCCGAGTACGATGCGGCCAAGGAGCGCCAGGGCTTCATCGAGGGGCGCATCCAGGAGGTCGAAGGCAAGCTGTCGAACGCCCAGATCATCGATCCCAAGCTGCTCGACGCCGACGGACGTTGCGTATTCGGCGCCACTGTCGAGATCGAGGATCAGGACAGCGGCGAGGTCGTCATTTACCAGATCGTCGGCGAGGACGAGGCTGACATCAAGAATGGCAAGCTGTCGGTGGCTTCGCCGATGGCCCGGGCGCTGATCGGCAAGTATGCCGGCGATATCGCCCAGGTCCAGGCGCCAGGAGGTATCCGGGAATTCGAGATTCTCGACGTCCGCTACGAATAATCATGCGCCGCCTGTCCGAAGCCCTCTACCTGTTTGCGATCACCTTGTGGATCGGTGGTTTGTGGGTCATCGGCTATCTGGTGGCGCCGGTCCTGTTCGCCAATCTCGGCGACCGTCAGTTGGCCGGCATGGTGGCCGGCAAACTGTTTGCCTTGATCGGCTGGATCGGTCTGGGGGCGGCTGCCTATCTGGTGGTGTTTCTGCTCGCGCGGCACGGCGTGCGTGCTTTGCGCGGTGCCGGACTGTGGCTGGTTCTGCTGATGGCGGCGCTGGCGGCCGCCCAGTTGTTCGGAATTCAGCCGCTGATGGAGCAACTCAAGCTGGCGGCCGCGGCACAGGAAGCGATGGCGAGCGTCGTTCGTGATCGCTTCGCTGCCTGGCACGGGATTTCGAGCATCGTTTACCTGATCCAGAGCCTGCTCGGTTTGTGTCTGCTGTTGTGGAGCGGGCGAGGGCTGCGCTGAATCAACCCTGGAAGCTGCGCTTGGTACGGCGCGGTGCCGCCGGACGCGGTTTTGCCGTATTCTTCGCTGCGGATTTGTCCGGATTCTCGCGATAGACGACCAGCAGCTTGCCGATGTGCTGGACCGGCGCCGCAGCAAGTTCCTGGCAGATACGTTCGTAGTAGGCCAGGCGATCCTCACGGCTGTCGCCATAGACGCGGATCTTGATCAGTTCGTGCGCCTTCAGGCAGACGTCGATTTCCTTGAGGACGGCGTCGGTCAGGCCGTTTTCGGAAATCGAGACGACCGGATTGAGGCCATGGGCCTGGGCGCGCAGTTCGCGGACCTGGGCAGAGTTCAGTTGTTGCATGTGAAAACCTTTCAAAAACGGCATTTTACCGAATGAAACGAACCAGAACCAGCAAGGCGTGGATGCGCGAGCATGTGAACGACCCCTACGTCCAGCTCGCCAAGAAGGAGGGCTGGCGTTCGCGCGCTGCTTTCAAGCTGATGGAGATCGACGACAAGGACAAGTTGCTCAAGCATGGCGAGGTGGTCGTCGACCTGGGGGCCACGCCGGGCGGCTGGTCGCAGGTGGCGGTGCAGCGGGTTGGCGGCGGCGGGCTGGTGTTTGCGCTCGACCTGCTGGAAATGGACCCGATCCACGGCGTGCACTTCATTCAGGGCGATTTTCGTGAGGATGAAGTGCTGCGTCAGCTCGAAGAAAAACTCGGAGACCGCCGGGTCGGGCTTGTAATGTCCGACATGGCCCCCAACATGTCCGGTGTACCGCTGGTCGATCAGGCCAGGGTGATGCACCTGGCGGAACTGGGGCTTGAGTTCTCGCGGGCGCATTTGAAACCCGATGGCGCTTTTCTGGTCAAAGTTTTCCAGGGCAGCGATTACGAAGCTTTCGTCAAGGCAATGCGCGAGACTTTCCGTACCGTTGCCGTGCGCAAGCCGGATGCTTCACGAGACCGCAGTCCGGAGATTTACCTGCTCGGCCGCACATTGCGGTGATGGTTTTGTTTAGAATGGTGTTTTTATCGCTCGACGAAGCAGAAGGAGAGCACGCTTGAACAACATGTTCAAAAATCTCGCAATCTGGATGGTGATCGGCCTCGTGCTGATGACCGTGTTCAATCAGTTCAACACCCGCCAGGTGGCGACTGGTGCCGTCGAGTATTCCCAGTTTCTCGAGGAAGTGAAGCAGGGGCGTATCGCCAAGGTGGTCATGGAAGGCCGCACGTTGAAGGCGACGACGACCGAAGGCCGACGTATCACCAGTTATGCGCCGCCGGATTTGTGGCTGGTCTCCGACCTGTTGAAGTACGACGTCAAGATCGAGGCCAAACCGGAAGAAGAACCCTCCTTCCTGATGAACATCTTCGTCAGCTGGTTCCCGATGCTGCTGCTGATCGGCGTCTGGGTCTTCTTCATGCGCCAGATGCAGGGCGGCGGCAAGGGCGGTGCGTTTTCCTTCGGCAAGTCGAAGGCGCGGATGATGGACGAGTCCACCAACGCCATCACCTTCGCCGATGTCGCCGGTTGCGACGAAGCCAAGGAAGAAGTCCAGGAAATCGTCGATTTCCTGCGTGACCCGTCCAAGTTCCAGAAGCTTGGTGGTCGCATTCCCAAGGGCGTGCTCATGGTCGGCAACCCGGGTACCGGCAAGACCCTGCTGGCCAAGGCCATCGCCGGCGAAGCCAAGGTGCCTTTCTTCAGCATCTCGGGTTCCGATTTCGTCGAAATGTTCGTCGGCGTCGGCGCGGCCCGCGTTCGCGACATGTTCGAAAACGCCAAGAAGCACGCGCCGTGCATCCTGTTCATCGATGAAATCGATGCCGTCGGTCGCCATCGCGGCGCCGGTCTGGGCGGCGGTAACGACGAACGCGAACAGACGCTGAACCAGTTGCTGGTCGAGATGGATGGTTTCGAAGGCCATTCGGGCATCATCGTCATTGCGGCGACCAACCGTCCGGACATCCTTGATCCGGCGCTGCTGCGTCCGGGCCGTTTCGACCGTCAGGTCGTCGTGCCGCTGCCGGATATCCGCGGCCGTGAGGAAATCCTCAAGGTGCACATGCGCAAGGTGCCGATTGCCGGCGATATCAAGGCCGACGTGATCGCCCGTGGTACGCCGGGGTTCTCCGGTGCCGACCTGGCCAATCTGGTCAATGAGGCGGCGCTGTTCGCTGCCCGGCGCAACAAGCGTCTGGTGGACATGGACGACTTCGAAATGGCCAAGGACAAGATCATGATGGGCGCCGAGCGGCGCAGCATGGTCATGACCGAGGAAGAAAAGATGAACACGGCCTACCACGAGTCGGGTCATGCCGTGGTTGCCAAGCTGGTGCCGAAGTCGGACCCGGTGCACAAGGTCACGATCATTCCGCGCGGTCGCGCCCTCGGCTTGACCATGCAGTTGCCCGAACAGGACCGCTACGCTTACGACAAGCAGTATCTGATGTCGCGCATTGCCGTGTTGTTCGGTGGGCGTATTGCCGAAGAACTGTTCATGAACCAGATGACCACCGGCGCTTCCAACGACTTCGAGCGGGCAACGGCGATGGCGCGTGACATGGTGACGCGCTATGGCATGTCCGATCTCGGCGTGATGGTCTATGGCGAGAACGAGGGCGAGGTTTTCCTTGGTCGCTCGGTCACCCAGCACAAGAACGTTTCGGAAGCGACGATGCAGAAGGTCGATGCCGAGATTCGTCGCATCATCGACCAGCAATACGCGCTGGCCCGTCAGTTGCTCGAAGACAATCGCGACAAGGTTGAAGCGATGACCAAGGCGCTGCTCGAATGGGAAACCATCGATGCCGACCAGATCGACGACATCATGGCCGGCAAGCCGCCGCGGGAACCCAAGCCGAAGCAGGACATCAAGCCTTCCAGTCCGCCGGACGAAAAGCCTGATGCCGAGCCGAGCGCTCCGGCAACGGCCTGATCGAAAGCTATCGAACAAGCCGGGAGCGTGCTCCCGGCTTTTTTCATCATGAATACCATTCACTGCGGCAAATACCGGCTGGGGCGTGAACGCCCGCTGATCATGGGCATCGTCAACCTGACGCCGGATTCATTTTCCGGCGACGGTCTGACTGGCGATTTAGACCGGGCGATTGCCCATGCGCGAGCGCAACTCGATGCCGGCGCCGACATTCTCGATATCGGTGCCGAATCGTCGCGCCCCGGTGCCGTACCGACCCCGGTTGACGAGGAATTGCGCCGTCTGTTGCCGGTTCTGCGCGAGATTACTGGCTGGGGAGTGCCGGTTTCGGTCGATACCTACAAGCCCGAAGTCATGCGCGCTGCGCTGGAAGCCGGCGCGAGCATGATCAATGACATTGCCGGAATGGCCAGTGACGCGGCGCTGTCGGCCGTGGCCGGCAGTGATTGCGCGGTGTGCGTGATGCACATGCAGGGGGTTCCCGGAACGATGCAGCAGGCGCCGGTGTACACCGATGTCGTCGCCGAGGTCGATGACTGGCTGGCGGCAACAGTGGCGCGTTGCCTGGCTGCAGGTATCGCGCGCGAGCGGCTGATCGTCGATCCCGGCTTCGGCTTCGGCAAGACGCTCGAGCATAATGTTTCGCTGTTCCGGGCCATGCGCCGCGATGATGCGGCGTTGCCGGTGCTGGTCGGCGTGTCGCGCAAGTCGATGCTCGGTCAGATCACCGGGCGGCCGGTCGGTGAGCGCCTGGCTGCCAGTGTGACGGCGGCCGTACTGGCGGCGCAGCGCGGCGCGGCGATCCTGCGGGTTCATGATGTCGCGGAAACAAGAGATGCGCTGGCGGTCTGGTCGGCGTTGAAACAGGGAGAGTGAGCGTGACGAGAAAATATTTCGGTACCGACGGCGTGCGCGGTCGGGTGGGGCAGGCGCCGATTACCCCGGACTTCGTGATGCGCCTCGGCTATTCGGCCGGCAAGGTGCTGCTGGCCAAGGGCGAAATGCCCGCCGGCGAGCGTCCGTCCGTGCTCATCGGCAAGGACACCCGGGTTTCCGGGTACATGCTGGAATCGGCGCTGGAGGCGGGGTTTTCGGCGGCCGGTGTCGATGTCTGCCTGGTCGGGCCGATGCCGACCCCGGCCATCGCCTACCTGACCCGGGCGCTGCGCCTGCAGGCCGGGATCGTGATTTCGGCGTCGCATAATCCCTACTACGACAACGGAATCAAGTTTTTCTCGGCGCAGGGCACCAAGTTGCCCGACGAGGTTGAGCAGGCCATCGAGGCCGGCATCGATCAGGAGATCGTCTGCGTCCAGTCGCCGGATCTTGGCCGGGCGCGCCGGATCGACGATGCCCGCGGTCGCTACATCGAGTTCTGCAAGAGCACCTTCCCCAACGAATTCGACCTGCGCGGACTGAAGATCGTTGTCGATTGCGCGCACGGTGCCGCCTATCACATCGCCCCGGACGTGTTCCATGAACTGGGGGCGGAGGTGGTGGTGATCGGCGGCCAGCCGAACGGCCTGAACATCAACGAGAAGGTCGGGGCGACCGCGCCGAAGGCGCTGTGCGATGCGGTCCTGGTCAATCGTGCCGATCTCGGCATCGCACTCGACGGTGACGCCGACCGCATCATGATGGTCGACGCCGAGGGCAATCTTTACGACGGCGACCAGTTGCTGATGGCCATCGTTCGCAGTCGTGCCGCCAAGGGGCCGGTCAATGGCGTGGTCGGTACGCTGATGAGCAATCTTTCGCTGGAGCGGGCGCTGGCCGGGATGAATATTCCCTTCGTGCGGGCGGCAGTCGGCGATCGCTATGTGGTCGAGGCGCTGCATCGCAACGGCTGGCTGTTCGGCGGCGAAAATTCCGGACACATCCTGGCTCTGGACCGTCATTCGACCGGCGACGGCATCATCGCCGGCCTGCAGGTGCTGGCCGCCTTGCGCGAGTCGGGCGGCGACCTCAAGACCCTGCTTGGTGCCTTGCCGCTTTATCCGCAGAAACTGATCAACGTCCCGGTCGTTCGCGGCTTCGACTGGCAAGCCAGCCCGGCCATCGCGGCAGCCCGCGATCTCGTCGAGCGGCGTCTTGACGGTCGTGGCCGTGTCCTGCTGCGTCCTTCGGGGACCGAGCCGCTGCTACGGGTGATGGTCGAAGGCGAGGATGCGCAGGCGGTTGTTGCCGCTGCCGAAGAGATTGCGGCGGCGGTCAGGGTGGCGGCTGGCGAGGGGTGAGCATTGACCGGCCGGGTGGCCAATCGATATAATCCTCAGGTTTTAGCCATCGGAATCACCGAGCCATGCGCCGCAAGCTAGTCGCTGGAAACTGGAAGATGAACGGCAGCCTTTCCGCCAATGGCGGATTGCTGGCGGATATTCTCGCCGGTCTGGGCGATGTCCCCTGCGAAGTCATGGTCTGTCCGCCTTTCCCTTATCTGGCACAGGCGCAGGCCGTGCTTTTGGCCAGTCCGGTCGGGCTGGGGGCGCAGACCCTGAGCGAATACCCGGCGGGCGCCTTCACTGGCGAAGTCGGGGCGGAAATGCTGCGGGAGTTTGGCTGTCGTTATGTGCTGGTCGGTCATTCCGAGCGACGCAGCCTGTTCGGCGAGTCCGATGCCGTGGTTGCGGCCAAGCTGGCTGCGGCACTTGCCGCCGGTCTGGTGCCGGTGCTGTGTCTCGGCGAAACCCTGGCTGAGCGTGAGGCCGGGCAGACGGAAGCGGTTGTCTCGCGGCAGTTGCAGGCGGTTCTGGATCGTGTTGGTGTTGCCGCGTTGTCGGGTGTCGTGCTGGCTTATGAGCCGGTGTGGGCCATCGGTACGGGGCTGACGGCGACGCCGGCGCAGGCGCAGGCGGTGCATGCCCACATTCGGGCCTGTCTGGCGGCGCACGATGCAGCGGTGGCAGCGGAGGTGCGCATCCTCTATGGCGGTAGTGTCAAGCCGCAAAATGCGCAGGAGTTGTTCGGGCAGCAGGACATCGATGGTGGTCTGATCGGTGGGGCTTCCCTGGTGGCAGAAGATTTCTTGGCGATTTGTCGCGCCGCAAACTGATAGGCATAAAAATGAACTGGTTGTTTTCTGTGGTTTTGACGGTCCATATCCTGGTCGCCCTGGCGATCATCGGCCTGGTGCTGATGCAGCACGGCAAGGGCGCCGACATGGGAGCGGCTTTCGGTAGCGGTTCCTCGGGCAGCCTGTTCGGTGCGTCGGGGTCGGCGAACTTTCTCAGCCGTACCACTGCGGTGCTGGCGACGGTGTTCTTCCTGACCAGTCTTTCGCTGGCCTACATTGCCTCAGACAAGCCAAAAACGGCTGGTAGTCTGATGCAAGAGGCTGTACAATCGCAGCCTGTTTCGACGGTGGTTCCGGCTGCTGGCGAGGCCGCCGGAGCGCCTGCTGGTGCGGGTTCGAAGGCGCAGGAAGTACCGAAGTAATTTCAAAGTAACGCAAGGAAATTCGCCCGGCACGAGTCCTCGTCGGGTGGGTTGAAAAATACACGTGCCGACGTGGTGAAATTGGTAGACACGCTATCTTGAGGGGGTAGTGGCGCAAGCTGTGCGAGTTCGAGTCTCGCCGTCGGCACCAAAATATAAAGTGGGCTGGCCGTTGCAATCCGGTCGTCCCGAATAAAAACTTACAACTTGGCGGCGGATCATGGAAGCCTACTTTCCAATCCTGATGTTCGTGCTCGTGGGGGTCGCGGTCGGTGTCTTGCCGATGGCGATGGGCTTTGTGCTCGCTCCGCGTCGCCCGGATCCCGAAAAGCTCTCGCCCTATGAATGCGGCTTCGAGGCCTTCGAAGACGCGCGCATGAAATTCGACGTGCGCTATTACCTGGTTGCGATCCTGTTCATCCTGTTCGACCTCGAAATCGCCTTCCTCGTACCGTGGGCGGTCGTTTTCTCGGACATGGTGGCAATCGATTCGCTGAAGGTTTTCGGCTTCGTCGAAATGTTGATCTTCATGGGCATTCTGGCACTGGGCGACATCTACGCCTGGGCCAAGGGTGCGCTTGAGTGGGAATGAGGGCGCCAAATGGCAATCGAAGGGATTCTGCAAGAGGGTTTTGTCACCACCACGGCTGACAAACTCATCAACTACATGCGCACCGGCTCGATGTGGCCGATGACCTTTGGCTTGGCCTGCTGCGCCGTGGAGATGATCCACGCCGGCTGTTCCCGCTATGACCTGGACCGCTTCGGCATCGTCTTTCGGCCGAGTCCGCGTCAGTCCGACGTGATGATCGTCGCCGGCACGCTGACCAACAAGATGGCGCCGGCGCTGCGCAAGGTCTATGACCAGATGGCCGAGCCGCGCTGGGTCATTTCCATGGGCTCCTGTGCCAATGGCGGTGGCTACTATCACTATTCCTACTCGGTGGTGCGCGGCTGCGACCGCATCGTCCCGGTCGACATCTATGTGCCGGGCTGTCCGCCGACGGCTGAGGCCCTGCTCTACGGGCTGATCCAGCTGCAGAACAAGATCCGCCGCACCAATACCATTGCCCGCTAACTTTCGAGGCTGATCCCTATGTCCGCCAAGCTGGAAACGCTTAGCCAGAAATTGCAGGATCGTTTCGGAGACAAGCTGCTGTCGACCAAGCTCGCCCTCGGTGAGCTGACCGTGGAAGTCGCCGCCAACGATTATTTTGCCTTCATGCAGACGCTGCGCGACGACGCCGACCTTTCCTTCGAGGAATTGATCGACCTCTGCGGCGTCGATTACTCGACCTGGGGCGACGGTGCCTGGACCGGCAAGCGTTTTGCGACGACCGTGCATCTGCTGTCGATTGCCCACAACGTTCGCCTGCGCGTCCGCGTCTTCGCCGATAACGACGATTTCCCGGCAGTTGATTCGGTGACCTCGCTGTGGACCAGTGCCAACTGGTTCGAGCGCGAGTCCTTCGACCTCTACGGCATCGCCTATGTCGGTCACGAGGATCTGCGCCGCATCCTGACCGACTACGGTTTCATCGGTCATCCCTTCCGCAAGGATTTCCCGATTTCGGGCCATGTCGAGATGCGCTATGACCCGGATCAGGGTCGCGTGATCTACCAGCCCGTTACCATCGAACCGCGCGAGAACACGCCGCGCATCGTCCGCGAAGACACCTACGGGGATCCGGCACATGGCTGATATCCGCAACTACACCCTCAACTTCGGTCCGCAACACCCGGCCGCGCACGGCGTGCTGCGTCTGGTGCTGGAAATGGACGGCGAAGTCGTCCAGCGTGCCGATCCGCACATCGGCCTGCTCCACCGCGCCACCGAAAAGCTGGCCGAAACCCGGACCTGGGTCCAGTCCGTGCCCTACATGGACCGTCTCGACTACGTGTCGACGATGTGTAACGAACACGCCTACTGCCTCGGCGTCGAGAAGCTGCTGCAGCTCGAAGTGCCAGAGCGCGGCAAGTACATCCGCACGATGTTCGACGAAGTCACGCGTATCCTCAACCACCTGTTGTGGATCGGCTGTCACGCCCTCGACGTCGGCGCGATGACCATGGCACTGTACACCTTCCGCGAACGCGAAGACCTGATGGATGCCTACGAGGCGGTCTGCGGTGCGCGTCTGCACGCGGCCTACTACCGTCCGGGCGGCGTCTATCGCGACCTGCCGGACCGCATGCCGCAGTACCGCGAGTCCACCTGGACCAGCGCCAAGAAGGCCAAGGAACTCAACGACAATCGCAGTGGTTCGCTGCTCGACTTCCTCGAGGATTTCACCGACCGCTTCCCGAAATACCATGCCGAGTACCACACGCTGCTGACCGACAACCGGATCTGGAAACAGCGTCTGGTCCATGTCGGCGTGGTCAGCCCGGAACGGGCCATGCAACTGGGCTTCACCGGCGCCATGCTGCGCGGTTCCGGGATTGCCTGGGATCTGCGCAAGAAGCAGCCCTACGCGGCCTACGACAAGGTCGACTTCGATGTGCCGGTCGGCGTCAATGGCGACAGCTATGACCGCTACCTGGTGCGCATGGAGGAAATGCTCCAGTCGAACCGCATCATCAAGCAGTGCATCGCCTGGTTGCGCGCCAACCCGGGTCCGGTGATCACCGACAATCACAAGGTGGCACCGCCGAACCGCGAGGCGATGAAGTCGAACATGGAAGAGCTGATCCACCACTTCAAGCTGTTCACCGAAGGCATCCACGTGCCGCCGGGCGAGGCCTATGCCGCGATCGAACATCCGAAGGGCGAGTTCGGCATCTATTTCGTTTCCGACGGTGCCAACAAGCCCTACCGGATGAAGATCCGCGCGCCGGGCTTTGCGCATCTGGCGGCGATGGACGAAATGGCGAAGGGCCACATGCTGGCCGACGTCGTGACGATCATCGGTTCCCAGGATGTTGTTTTTGGCGAGATTGACCGCTGATGTTTTCCGCTGACACCCTACAGAAATTCGCCCGCGAGGTCGCCAAGTACCCCGCCGAGCAGAAGCAGTCGGCCGTCATGGCCTGTCTGGCCCACGCCCAGGAAGAAAAGGGCTGGCTGCCGCCCGAGGCCATCGAAGCCGTTGCCGATTATCTCGGCATGCCGCCGATCGCTGCCTACGAGGTTGCTTCCTTCTACAACATGTACGACCTGAAGCCGGTCGGCAAGTACAAGATCACGGTGTGTACCAACCTGCCGTGCGCGCTGTCCGGCGGCTATCACGCCGGCGAGTACCTGCAGCAGAAGCTCGGCGTCGGTTACGGTGAGACCACTGCCGACGGCAAGTTCACGCTCAAGGAAGGCGAGTGCATGGGCGCCTGCGGTGACGCGCCGGTGTTCATCGTCAATAACCGCTCGATGTGCAGCCACATGCATCCGGAACAGATCGACAAGCTCCTCGAGGAGTGCAAATAATGGCCATGATGGGGGCAATCAATCCGGTCCTGATGGCCGGCCTGAATGGTGATGACGGCTGGCGCCTGAAGGATTACGTCGCCCGTGGCGGCTATGAGCAGTTGAAGCGCATCCTGCAGACCGGCATGACCCAGGAAGACGTCATCGGCGAAGTCAAGAAGTCGGTCCTGCGTGGCCGTGGCGGCGCCGGTTTCCCGACCGGTCTGAAGTGGTCGTTCATGCCGCGCTCCTTCCCTGGTGACAAGTACGTCGTCTGCAATACCGACGAAGGTGAACCGGGGACCTTCAAGGACCGCGACATCATGCGCTACAACCCGCATGCGGTCATTGAGGGCATGATCATCGCCGGTTTCGCGATGGGCGCCAATCGTGGCTACAACTACGTGCACGGCGAAATCTGGGAAATCTACAAGCGCTTCGAGGAAGCGCTCGACGAAGCCCGCGCCGCCGGTCTGCTCGGTCAGAACATCCTCGGTACCCAGTTCGGCTTCGAACTGTTTGCCCATCACGGTTACGGCGCCTACATCTGCGGCGAGGAAACCGCGCTGCTCGAATCGATCGAGGGTAAGAAGGGCCAGCCGCGCTTCAAGCCGCCGTTCCCGGCTTCCTTCGGTCTGTACGGCCGGCCGACGACGATCAACAACACCGAGACCTTCGCTTCCATCCCCTTCATCCTGAAGATGGGCGGCGAGGAATTCCTCAACCTGGGCAAGCCGAACAACGGCGGCACCAAGCTGTTCTCGGTGTCCGGCCACGTCAATCGCCCGGGCAACTACGAAATCCCGCTCGGCACGCCGTTCTCGACCCTGCTCGAAATGTGCGGCGGCATGCGCGGCGGGCGCAAGCTGAAGGCGGTCATCCCCGGCGGTTCGTCGGCGCCGGTCATGCCGGCCGACGTGATCATGGACTGCACCATGGATTACGACTCGATCAGCAAGGGCGGGTCGATGCTCGGTTCCGGCGCGGTCATCGTCATGGACGAGACGGTGTGCATGGTCAAGGCGCTGGAGCGTCTGTCCTTCTTCTACCATGAGGAATCCTGCGGCCAATGCACCCCCTGCCGCGAAGGTACGGCCTGGATGTACAAGGTCGTGCATCGCATCGAGAACGGGCAGGGCAAGCCGGAAGACCTCGACCTGCTCAACAGCGTGCTCGGCAACATCGCCGGACGGACCATCTGCGCGCTCGGCGACGCGGCGGCCTTCCCGGTGCAGAGTTTCCTGAAGCATTTTGGCAGCGAATTCGAGTACCACATCGAGCACAAGACCTGTCTGGTCCCGAAGGATGTCCAGTGGGCCGGCAGCGGCTTCCACAAGATCCCGGCCTGACGGCTTACGCGTTAGTTACGAAAGAACTGGCTACAAGGTAGCGACATGCTAGAAATCGAAATCGACGGCAAGAAAGCGCAAGTGCCCGACGGCAGCACGGTGATGGATGCCGCGCAGCAGTTGGGTGTCTATATCCCGCACTTCTGCTACCACAAGAAATTGTCCATCGCGGCCAACTGCCGGATGTGCCTGGTCCAGGTGGAAAAGGCGCCGAAGCCGCTGCCCGCGTGCGCGACGCCGGTGACCAACGGGATGAAGGTGTTCACCCACTCCGACCTGGCCGTCAAGGCGCAGAAGGGGGTGATGGAATTCCTGCTGATCAACCACCCGCTCGACTGTCCGATCTGCGATCAAGGCGGCGAATGCCAGCTGCAGGACATGTCGGTCGGTTACGGCCCGATGAAGAGCCGTTACACCGAGGAAAAGCACGTCGTCTTCCACAAGGAGGTCGGCCCGTTGATCTCGATGCAGGAAATGAGCCGTTGCATTCACTGTACGCGCTGCGTCCGTTTCGGCCAGGAAGTCGCCGGCATCATGGAACTGGGCATGGCCAACCGCAACATGCACTCCGAGATCATGACCTTCGTCGGTCGTTCGGTCGATTCCGAACTGTCCGGCAACATGATCGACCTGTGCCCGGTCGGCGCGCTGACCTCGAAGCCTTTCCGCTACACCGCCCGCTCGTGGGAACTGCAACGGCGCAAGTCGGTCAGCCCGCACGATTCGGTCGGCGCCAACCTGGTCGTCCAGGTCAAGCACGACAACGTGATGCGCGTTCTGCCGCGCGAGAACGAAGCGGTCAACGAGTGCTGGATTTCCGACAAGGAACGCTTCTCCTACCAGGCACTGAATTCCGATGCCCGCCTGAGCAAACCGATGGTCAAGCAGGGTGGCGAGTGGCGTGAGGTCGAATGGAATGTCGCTCTCGACTACGTCGCTCACGGCCTCAAGGACATCGTCCGCGATCACGGCGGTGACGCCGTCGCCGCGCTGGCCGCACAGCATGCCACGGTCGAGGAACTGTTCCTGCTGGGCAAGCTGATGAAGGGCATGGGCAGCGGCAATATCGATTTCCGCGCCCGCCAGTCCGACTTCGGCACTGACTTCAAGCGCGCCGGTGCGCCCTGGCTGGGCATGCGCCTGGCCGAGATCAAGGATCTCGACGCCGCGCTGGTGGTCGGCTCCTTCCTGCGTAAGGATCATCCGCTGATCGCTCAGCGCCTGCGTCAGGCCGCCAAGAAGTGGACCAAGGTCAGCCTGTTGTCGGTGGCCGGCGACGATCAACTGATCAAACTCTACGGCAGCCTCACCGTGGCGCCGTCGCAACTGGCGCTGGCGCTGGCCGCGGTGGTTCGCGCCGCTGCCGAAGCCAAGGGCACAGCCGTCCCGGCCGGTCTGGAAAACGCCGCCGTCTGCGACGAGAGCCGCAAGATTGCCGCCAGCCTGCTCGAAGGCGAGAAGCGTGCGATCTTCCTCGGCAACGTCGCCACCCAGTGTGCCGACGCCACCCAACTGCACGCGCTGGCCAACCAGCTTGGCGCCATTACCGGGGCCACCGTCGGTTTCCTCGGCGAGAGCGGCAACACGGTCGGCGCTCACCTGGCCTGGGCGCTGCCGAGCCAGGCCAATGCGCGCCAGATGTTCGAGCAGCCGCGTCGCGGCTACGTCCTGTACGGTGTCGAACCGGAACTCGACTGCGCCAATCCGCAGCCGGTCTTGGCTGCGCTGAAGCAGGCGGCGATGGTCGTCGTCATGTCGCCGTTCAAGTCGCCGGCGGCGCTTGAATACGCCGACGCGATCCTGCCGGTGGCACCCTTCACCGAAACCTCGGGCACCTTCGTCAATATCGAGGGCCGCATCCAGTCGTTCAACGGCGTCGTCAAACCGCGCGGCGAAACCCGTCCGGGCTGGAAGGTGCTGCGCGTGCTCGGTAACGTCCTCAATCTCGACGGCTTTGCCTACACCAGCAGCGAGCAGGTCCGTGACGAAGTGCTCGGCGCCGGTGCCGAATTCGCCGCTGGTCTCGATAACGGCCTGAACGGCGTCGCCATCGCCCTGCCGGGTGCGCTGGCAAACGGCCTGCAACGCATCGCCGACGTGCCCATTCACTTTGCCGATCCGCTGGCCCGCCGGGCGCCGGCGCTGCTGCAGACGGCCGACGGCGCCGCCCCGACGCTGCGCGCCGCCGCGGCAACGTTGGCCGCGATCGGCGTCGAGTCCGGCGCTTCGGTACGGGTCCGCCAGGGTCACGGCGAGACCGTGCTGGTCGCCCGTCTCGACGACAAGGTGCCGGCCGGCTGCGTCCGCGTTGCTGCGGCGCATCCGACGACTGCGATGCTGGGCGAAATGTTCGGCGACATCACCGTGGAGCGTGCATAAATGGACGCACTGATGAATTTCGGACAAGGGATCTTCGGCGGCGCCTGGCCGGCCGTGTGGACCCTGATCAAGATCGTGCTGATCGTCGCCCCGCTGATGCTCGGCGTCGCCTACCTGACCTACTTCGAGCGCAAGGTCATCGGCTTCATGCAGGTGCGTATCGGCCCCAACCGGGTCGGTCCCTGGGGTCTGATCCAGCCGATCGCCGACGGTCTGAAGCTGCTGCTCAAGGAAATCATCGTTCCCAGCGGTTCGAGCAAGGCAGTCTTCGTCATCGCCCCGATGCTGGCCATCGCACCCGCGCTGGCCGCCTGGGCGGTGATCCCCTTCACCGACACGCTGGTCCTCGCCAACATCGACGCCAGCCTGCTCTATATCCTGGCGATCACCTCGATGGGCGTCTATGGCGTCATCCTCTCCGGCTGGGCGTCGAACTCCAAATACGCCTTCCTCGGCGCGATGCGTTCGGCAGCGCAGATGGTGTCGTACGAAATCGCCATGGGCTTCGCCTTGATCACCGTGCTGATGATCGCCGGTACGCTGAACTTCATCGACATCGTTGAAGGGCAGAACAAGGGGATGTTCGCCGACATGGGCCTGGGCTTCCTGTCGTGGAACTGGCTGCCGCTGCTGCCGATGTTCCTGGTGTACCTGATTTCCGGTACCGCCGAACTGAACCGCGCACCGTTCGACATCGCCGAAGGCGAATCGGAAATCGTTGCCGGTTTCCACGTCGAATACTCGGGCATGGCCTTCGCGCTGTTCTTCCTGGCCGAGTACGCGAACATGATCCTGGTGGCGGCGCTGACCTCCATCCTGTTCCTGGGGGGCTGGCTGTCGCCGGTCGGTTTCCTGCCGGATGGAATCTGGTGGATGTTCGCGAAGATGTCCTTCGTGCTCTTCCTGTTCCTGTGGTTCCGCGCCACCTTCCCGCGTTATCGCTACGACCTGCTGATGCGCCTTGGCTGGAAGGTCTTCCTGCCGCTGTGCTTCTTCTGGGTCATCATCGTCGGCGCGTGGATGATCAGCCCGCTGAACATCTGGAATTGAGGAGAGAAGAATGGGTTCGATGAAGGAAGTCTTCAACAGCCTCTTCCTCAAGGAGCTGCTGAAAGGCATGTCGGTGACGGGCAAGTATTTCTTCGCCCGCAAGATCACCGTCCAGTATCCGGAAGAAAAGACGCCGCAGTCCTTCCGTTTCCGCGGCCTGCATGCGCTGCGCCGCTACGAGAACGGCGAGGAACGCTGCATCGCCTGCAAGTTGTGCGAGGCGATCTGCCCGGCCATGGCCATCACCATCGAGGCCGAGCCGCGCGACGACGGTTCGCGCCGGACGACGCGCTACGACATTGATCTGACCAAGTGCATCTTCTGCGGTTTCTGCGAGGAAGCCTGCCCGGTCGATGCCATCGTCGAGACGCGCATTTTCGAATATCACGGCGAGAAGCGCGGTGATCTCTACTACACCAAGCAGATGCTGCTGGCCAACGGTGATCGCTACGAACAGCAGATCGCCGAAGACCGCGCACTCGATGCGCCCTACCGCTGACAGGTGCCTGTAATGGATTTTCAAACCGCTGTCTTTTTCTTCCTCTCGGCGATCCTGGTGTTTGCCGCGCTGCGGGTGATCACCGCGCGCAACCCGGTCTATGCCGCCTTGCACCTGATGCTCGCCTTCTTCACCACCGGCGGCCTCTGGCTGATGCTGCAGGCCGAGTTTCTCGGCATTGCGCTGATCGTCGTCTATGTCGGCGCAGTGATGGTGCTCTTCCTGTTCGTCGTGATGATGCTCGACATCAACATCGACCGCATCCGCGAAGGCTTCTGGCGCTACCTGCCGCTCGGCGCCGTGCTCGGTCTGGTCATGGTGCTGGAAATGGGCCTGGTGCTCGGCAGCAAGTACTTCCAGGTGCCGATCTCGGAAGTCGTGGTCCCGGCCGGTGTGTCCAACACCAAGGAAATCGGTGCGCTGCTGGTGACCGATTACGTCTTCCCCTTCGAACTCGCCGCCGTGATCCTGCTGGTCGGCATGATCGCCGCCGTGGTGCTGACCTTCCGCGGCCGCAAGGCATCGAAGATCTCGAATCCGAACACGCAGGTGTTCGTCAAGGCCAAGGACCGCGTGCGCGTGCTCCAGATGCCTGTTGAAAAGGACTGACCGGGGCGACCATGCTGACACTTTCCCTTTCGCACTTCCTGATCCTCGGCGCGATCCTGTTCGCCATCGCCGTGGTCGGCATCTTCCTCAACCGGAAGAACCTGATCGTGCTGCTGATGGCCATCGAACTGATGCTGCTGGCGGTCAACATGAACTTCGTGGCGTTTTCGCATTTCCTTGGCGATCTCTCCGGGCAGGTCTTCGTCTTCTTCATCCTTGCCGTCGCGGCGGCCGAGGCCGCCATCGGCCTGGCCATCCTGATCGTGCTGTTCCGCAACCTCAAGAGCATCCATGTGGATGACCTGGGCAGCCTGAAGGGTTAAACATGGACATGAAATCGCTCTATCTGCTCGTACCGCTGGCGCCGCTGGTCGGTGCCATCATCGCCGGCCTGTTCTGCCGCATCATCCCGCGCTGGGTCGCCCATACCGCGACCATCGCCGGCGTCGGCATCGCCTTCGCCGCCTCGGTGGTGATCTTCATGGACGTGATGGCCGGCAATACCTTCAACGGCACGGTCTATACCTGGCTGACCTCCGGTACCTACACCTTCGAAGTCGGTTTCCTGATCGACACGCTGACCGCGACGATGATGCTGGTCGTCACCTCGGTGTCGCTGATGGTGCATATCTACACCATCGGCTACATGCAGGATGATCCGGGTTACAACCGTTTCTTCAGCTACATCTCGCTGTTCACCTTCTCGATGCTGATGCTGGTGATGGCCAACAACTTCATGCAGCTGTTCTTCGGCTGGGAAGCGGTCGGCCTCGTCTCCTACCTGTTGATCGGTTTCTGGTACACGCGGCCGACGGCGATCTTCGCCAACATGAAGGCCTTCCTGGTCAACCGTGTCGGCGACTTCGGCTTCATCCTCGGCATCGGCCTGGTCCTGGCGCACTTCGGTACGCTCGACTACGCCACGGTGTTTGCCAAGGCGCCGGAATTCGCCAACGCCACGATCAACATCTGGGGCGATCAGGAATGGTCGCTGATGACCGTCACCTGCATCTGCCTGTTCATCGGCGCCATGGGCAAGTCGGCGCAAGTGCCGCTGCACGTCTGGCTGCCTGACTCGATGGAAGGTCCGACCCCGATCTCGGCACTGATCCACGCTGCAACCATGGTGACCGCCGGTATCTTCATGGTGGCCCGGACCTCGCCGCTGTTCGAACTGTCGACCACGGCCCTGTCCTTCGTCATCGTCATCGGCGCCATCACCGCGCTGTTCATGGGTTTCCTCGGCATCATCCAGAACGACATCAAGCGCGTCGTCGCCTACTCGACGCTGTCGCAGCTCGGCTACATGACCGTCGCCCTGGGCGCATCGGCCTACTCGGTGGCGATCTTCCACCTGATGACGCACGCCTTCTTCAAGGCGTTGCTGTTCCTTGCCGCCGGCTCGGTGATCATCGGCATGCATCACGACCAGGACATCCGCAACATGGGCGGCCTGCGCAAGTACATGCCGATCACCTGGATCACCTCGCTGATCGGTTCGCTGGCCCTGATCGGGACGCCTTTCCTGTCCGGTTTCTATTCCAAGGACTCGATCATCGAAGCGGTCAAGTACTCCGACATCCCGGGCGCCGGTTTTGCCTACTTCGCCGTGCTGGCCGGTGTCTTCGTCACCGCCTTCTACTCCTTCCGCATGTACTTCCTGGTCTTCCATGGCGAGGAACGTTTCGGCAAGGATGACCATGGTCACGGTCATGACGACCACGGCGACGATCATCACCACGGCCTGGCCCCGGGCCAGAAGCCGCACGAAACGCCTTGGGTGGTGACGCTGCCGCTGGTGCTGCTGGCGATTCCGTCGGTGATCGTCGGTTACCTTGCCATCGGTCCGATGCTCGCCGGTGACTACTTCAAGGATGTGATCTACGTCGATCAGGCTGCCCACCCGGCGCTGGCCACCTTCCTCAGCACCTTCCATGGCGCGGCCGCGATGGGCATGCACGCCTTCGTCACCCCGGCCTTCTACCTGGCCTTCGGCGGTGTCGCCCTGTCGTGGTTCTTCTACATGAAGCGTCCGGACATTCCGGCGGCGATCCAGCGTCGTTTCTCCGGCATCAACACGCTGCTCGAGAACAAGTACTACTTCGACAAGATCAACGAATTCGTCTTCGCCGGTGGCGCCCGGGTGCTGGGCAAGGCCCTGTGGCGCGGCGGCGACGTCGGTCTGATCGATGGCCTGATCGTCAATGGCTCGGCCCGACTGGTCGGCTGGGTGTCCTCCATCAGCCGCCTCTTCCAGACCGGTTTCGTCTATCACTACGCCTTCGCGATGATCATCGGCCTGATTGCCCTGATGACGCTCTGGCTCAACCGCGCATAGTCTGAATCGCACGCAGAACAGCAAGGAATAACATGTCGAATTACCCGCTGCTATCTCTCGCCATCTGGATCCCCATCGGGGCGGGCCTGCTCGTCCTGATGACCGGCGGTGACCGCAATGCGCCGCTGGCCAGAATGCTCGCCCTCGCCGGCGCCGTTGCCGGCTTCCTCGTCACCGTGCCCTTGTGGCTCGGCTTCGACGTCAGCCAGGGCGGCATGCAGTTCGTCGAACTGGCCAACTGGATTCCGCGTTTCAACATCAATTACCACCTCGGTGTCGATGGCATCTCGATGCTCTTCGTGGTGCTCAACGCCTTCATCACCATCATCGTCGTCGCTGCCGGCTGGGAAGTGATCCAGAACAAGGTCGCCCAGTACATGGCAGCCTTCCTGATCATGTCCGGCCTGATGAACGGCATCTTCAGCTCGCTCGACGGCATCCTGTTCTACGTCTTCTTCGAAGCCTCGCTGATTCCGCTGTACCTTATCATCGGTGTCTGGGGCGGTGCCAACCGCGTCTATGCAGCGTTCAAGTTCTTCCTCTACACGCTGTTCGGCTCGCTGCTCTTCCTGCTGGCGCTGATGTATCTGTTCTTCCAGTCCGGCGGCAGCTTCTCCATCCTTGACTGGCACAAGCTGCCGATCGAGCTGACGCCGCAGATCTGGGTCTTCCTTGCCTTCCTGATCGCTTTCGCGGTCAAGGTACCGATGTGGCCGGTGCATACCTGGTTGCCGGATGCCCACGTCGAAGCGCCGACCGGCGGTTCCATCGTGCTGGCGGCCATCGGCCTCAAGCTCGGTGCCTACGGCTTCCTGCGCTTCTCGCTGCCGATCGCGCCGGATGCCTCGCAGGAACTGGCCGGCTTCATCATCGTCCTGTCGCTGATCGCCGTGGTTTATATCGGTTTCGTCGCCCTGATCCAGGCCGACATGAAGAAACTGGTCGCCTACTCGTCGATCGCCCACATGGGCTTCGTCACCCTCGGTTTCTTCATGTTCAGCGCGCTGGCCATCGAAGGCGCGCTGGTGCAGATGATCTCCCACGGCTTCGTCTCCGGCGCCATGTTCTTCTGTATCGGCGTCATGTACGACCGCGTGCATAGCCGCCAGATCGCCGATTACGGCGGCGTGGTCAACACCATGCCGAAGTTCGCTGCGCTGTTCATGCTGTTCACCATGGCCAATGCCGGCCTGCCGGCGACTTCCGGCTTCGTCGGCGAATTCATGGTCATCCTGGCTGCCGTCGAATTCAACTTCTGGGTGGCTGTCCTTGCCGCCAGCTCGTTGATCATGGGTGCCGCCTACTCGCTGTGGATGTACAAGCGGGTGATTTTCGGCGCCGTGGCCAACAAGCATGTCGAGGAACTCACCGACATCAACGGGCGCGAGTTCGCCATCCTCGCCGTGCTGGCCATCTGCACGCTGTGGATGGGTCTGTACCCGCAAGTTTTCACCGAAGTCATGCACGCCTCGGTCAATGACCTGCTGCGTCACGTGGCCGTCAGCAAGATTCACTAAACGGTAGCCGACATGTTCGACAATTTCGTTATTCCCGACCTCCTGCCGGCTGCTCCGGAAATCTTCCTGGCGACGATGGCCATGGCCATCCTGATGATCGATCTCTTCGTCAAGGACAGCCGTCGCACCGTGACCTTCGTGCTGACCCAGCTGACCCTGCTCGGTGCGGCCGCGATCCAGATCTACACGAGCAGCGGCGAAGTCACCTACACCTTCAGCAACATGTTCGTCGACGACATGATGGCCGACCTGCTGAAGCTGTTCCTGTACATGACCATGATCGTCGTCATGTTCTACTCGCGCGGTTACCTGTTCGACCGCCCGGAAATGAACAAGGGCGAGTACTACGTGCTGGCGCTGTTTGCCACGCTGGGCATGCTGGTCATGATTTCGGCCAACAATTTCGTCACCCTGTACGTCGGTCTCGAACTGCTGTCGCTGTCGCTGTATGCGATGGTGGCGATGAACCGCGATTCGCTGGCCTCGACCGAGGCCGCGATGAAGTACTTCGTCCTCGGCGCCCTGGCGTCCGGCATGCTGCTCTACGGCATGTCGATGATCTACGGTGCCACCGGCACGCTGGAAATCACCGAACTGGCCGAAGTCCTGTATCAGGGTGAGAGCAACCGTACCGTGCTGATCTTCGGTCTGGTCTTCCTGGTCGCCGGTCTGGCCTTCAAGTTGGGCGTCGTTCCGTTCCACATGTGGATTCCCGACGTCTATCACGGCGCGCCGACCCCGGTGACCCTGCTCATCGGTTCCGCACCCAAGCTCGCTGCCTTCGCCATCGTCATGCGTCTGATGGTCAGCGGCCTGATCACCCTGGCTGAAGACTGGCAGGGCATGCTGATCATCCTGTCGGTGCTGTCGATGGCCGTGGGCAACCTGGCCGCCATCGCCCAGACCAACCTCAAGCGCATGCTGGCCTACTCCGCGATCTCGCACATGGGCTTCATGCTGCTCGGCATCGTTACCGGCGTCGTCGGCGGCGACCCCCGCTACGCCCTGAATGCCTACAGCTCGGCGATGTTCTACGTGATCGTCTATGTGCTGACCACGACGGCCGCTTTCGGCATGATCCTGCTGATGGCGCGGGCCGGTTTCGAAGCCGACGAGCTCGACGACTACAAGGGGCTGAACAAGCGTAGCCCGTGGTTTGCCGCGATCATGCTGATGATCATGTTCTCGATGGCCGGCGTGCCCTTCTTCGTCGGTTTCTTCGCCAAATTCTCGGTGCTGCAGGCGGTTGTCGCCGGCGGTTACATCTGGCTGGCGGTCGTTGCCGTGCTGTTCTCGCTGATCGGCGCCTTCTACTACCTGCGCGTGGTCAAGCTGATGTATTTCGATGCACCGGTGGACGAAACGCCGATCTCGGCCGGTCTCGACATGCGCATCCTGATCTCCGCGAACGGTCTCGCGGTGGCGGTGCTCGGTCTGTTTCCGCAGATGATCATGTCGCTGTGCGCTTACGCCTTGCTGCGCTCGCTGTGACCCGCTAGCCACAGACAGACGCCCCGCCAGTCGGGGCGTTTTCCTTTTGGGGAAGTTGAACATGTCCGATACGCATCTGATCGAATCCGAATTGAGTTCCGAAAGCGTCTTCGAAGGTTCCCTGCTCAAGGTGCGCAAGGACACGGTGCGCCTGCCCAATGGTGCGACCTCGGTGCGCGAATACATCCATCATCCCGGCGCCGTGGTGATCCTGGCTTTCCTGCCCAACGGCAAGCTGCTGTTCGAGCGCCAGTTCCGCTATCCCTTACGCCAGGTGTTCCTCGAATTGCCCGCCGGCAAGATCGATCCCGGCGAAGTGCTGGCCGAAACGGCGCGCCGCGAATTGCTCGAGGAAACCGGCTACCTGGCCAGCCAATGGGAGCACCTGGGGGTCATGCATCCCTGCATCGGTTATTCGGACGAGCGCATCGAGATCTTCGTCGCCCGCGATCTGCAGGGCGAGGGATGCCAGCAACTCGACGACAACGAATTCCTCGAAGTGGTCGAGCTGTCGCCGGAAGAAGCGCGACAGGCCGTATTCGACGGCCGGATCACCGATGCCAAAACCATCACGGCGCTGTTCTGGCTGGAGCGCTGCTAAAAAAAATCCCGCCTCAAGGGCGGGAACGAAGTCTCGAACCGGGGGTGTTCGAGGGAGGCATTCAGGATTCGTCCTCGGATCGGTTGCGCTCGCGCCAGCGACGGAAGACGAAGACGCTGGCACCGAACAGTAGCGCCGGAACGATTGCGTCGATCAGCCCGGCTTGGCCCGAAACCAGCCACTGAAAGCCGGCAACGCCGAAGAATACGGCCAGGCTTTCACTGATCGGCAGGTCGTCGGGCAGGGCCATTACTGCCGACGGACGGGGATGGTTGCCAGTTGTACCCCGCTTGCCGGTGTGTTGGGAACCAGGCCAAGCAGGTAGGCGCGGGCGGCAGCCAGAAATTCGCGGATATTGTTCTCGATCATCATTTTTTCCTTGGTTTGCTCATGCGCTGAAGACATGAATGCATTCTAAGGAAG
Source organism: uncultured Azonexus sp. (assembly GCF_937982035.1). Lineage (NCBI taxonomy): Bacteria > Pseudomonadati > Pseudomonadota > Betaproteobacteria > Rhodocyclales > Azonexaceae > Azonexus > uncultured Azonexus sp. Next base: position 61,363 of record NZ_CALJNI010000019.1, on the reverse strand, counting down.
GCGATGCGTAGCGACTGTTGCGCCTCGGTGGCGGACCGGTAACCTTGCTCGCTTGATCAATGACGAACTGTAACCGCGCCTACTGATGGGCCTGCCAGGTTAGCGTGAAGCGTGCGCCACCCAGCGGGCTGCTGCTGGCGAAGGCGGTGCCGCCATGCAGTTCGAGGACGCGGCGGGCAATGGCCAGCCCCAGTCCGTAACCGCCGGTCGAACGGTCGCGCGAGCGGTCAAGGCGGGTGAAGGCAGAAAAGATGTGCTCCCGTTCTTCCTCGGGGATGCCGATGCCGTCGTCGTCGACGTGGATGGCGATGCGCTCGCCGAGCATTTCTGCGCTGACCCGGATCTCCCGGCTGGCGTACTTGAAGGCGTTGCGCAGCAGGTTGCGCAGGGCGTAGGGCATGGCCTTGCGGTCGAGGTCAATGTGCAGGTTGTCGGGCAGGGCAGCGGTATCGACGGTGACCTGGAGTTGCCGGCCGAGCAGGCGAACGGAATCGACTTCGTCGGCCAGCCATTCGGCGAAGCGGACGCTGGAGAAGTGGGCTTCCGGCGCTTCCCGTTCGAAACGGGCATAAGTCAGGCTGGTATCGATCAATTGATCGAGTTCGTCGAGGTCGGCCTCCATCATCGCCCACAGGCGCCGGCGTTCGTCGATGTCATCGGTTTCCGAGAGCATTTCCAGGGCAAAGCGCATTCGTGCGATGGGGGTGCGCAATTCGTGGGAAATGCCGCAGGAGAGTTCGCGGTGTGTAGCCAGCAACTGGCGCACGCGTTCGGCCATGCTGTTCAGCGTGTCGGCCAGCGGTGAGAAAAGCTGGGTCTGAACGACCGTGCTGCCGATATCGAAATTGCCGTCACCGAAATCCCGGGCGCTCTGGCGCAGGGTTTCCAGGTCGCGCCAGACCGGACGTACCCAGAACCACAAGGCGATGGCGAAGATCACCCCGATCAGGCTCCAGGTCAGCAGGCGCAGGCGGAGATCCAGCGGCAGGCCGGTGCTTTCCTCGGGGTTGCGGCTGGCCGACAAAGGCCCAACCACCAGCACCTTGCTGGTGTTGCCTAGGCGGTGATACATCACGTCGTGGTCGTGGGCGATGGCGATATCGCCGGCATCCAGTTTGGCGACCTGGGCGCTGGTCAGGCGCGTATCGAGCGTGCGCCGCTCGACGATGCCGAGTTTGTAGGAGAACTTGCCGTCGATTTCCTCGATCCGGCGCTCCCATTGCCGGCGCGGGTGGCGAAACAGTTCGTCTTCGATCAGGGTGATCGTGCCGCGCATGAAGCGCCGGGCATAATCGTCGGTAATGCCCTGCTGCGCGGTCGAGATGATGAAGTCGGCGGTGAAGGCAATGGCGACGAAGGAGCCCATCGCCAGCAGATAGAAGTTGAGGAACAGCTTGGACAGGCTGTAGCGTCCGCCGCGCCAGCGCGGCAGGCTGCCCCGGAACAGCGATCGGGCCAGGCCCTGGCGCCCGGGGGGCGCGTTGTCCGGCGTATCCGGCTCAGTTCCAGTCATGTTTGCTGAACAGGTAGCCTTTACCGCGGACGGTCTTGATGCGGGTCGGGTTTTCCGGGTCGTCGTTCAGCTTCTTGCGCAGGCGGGAAATGCGCGCGTCGATGGAGCGGTCGAGGCCGTCGAAACCGATGCCGCGCAGCTCCTGCAGCAGGTCGTCGCGGGACAGGACGTTGCCGGCGTGCGAGGCGAGCAGCCAGAGCAGATCGAATTCGGCGGTGGTCAGGTCGATGCTCTGACCGTTCAGTGTGGCGGTGCGGGTGGCCTGGCTGATGCGGAACTGGCCGAACACCTGACTGTCGCCGGTATCGGTGTCGCCGGGCGTCGGCAGGCGACGCAGCAGGGCCTTGATGCGGGCGAGCAGGACGCGGGGTTGTACCGGTTTGGCGATGTAGTCGTCGGCACCGAGTTCGAGACCGAGAATCTGGTCGAAATCCTCATCGCGTGCCGTCAGCATCAGGATCACGCCACGGTACTGCTGGCGCACGGCGCGGCAGACCTCGAAGCCGTCCTTGCCGGGCAGCATCACGTCAAGAATCACCAGATCCGGCTGCTCGGCCAGTATCCGGGTTTCGGCAACATCGCCGCGGGCCTCGATGGCGACATCGAGGTCGTTGCGGGAGAGGTATTCGGCTGTCAGCTCAGCCAGGCGTTCATCGTCTTCGACGAGCAGGATGCGCGTAGTCATGCGCGCAAGTTTAACCACCCCGGCGGCGACGGTCCACTGGTAGTGCCGGCGGCACGCTGACGATCAGCGCATCGCCGCCGGGCAGGGCGACGACCAGCGTTTCGCTCTGCTGGTCCCGGCAACGATAGACATGGCTGCCGTCCATGGCTTCGGCGGACAGGATGTCGCGCTGGGCCAGGTAGTCGGCGAGTTCGCCACGGTCTACGTGCCGGTAGTCCAGTTTCTGCTTCATGTTTTGTCGAGATCGCCCAAGCTGCGTTTCTTGCCGAGCATCAGGCTGAATTCGCCAACCGGGACCGGGCGGCTGAACAGGTAGCCCTGGATTTCGTCGCAACTGAATTCGCTGAGCAGCTTGAGCTGGTCGCGGGTTTCGACGCCCTCGGCAATGACCTTGATGCCCAGTTTATGGGCCATGGCGATGACCGCGTGGGCGATGGCCGCATCGTCCTTGTCCTGGTGGATGTCGCGCACGAAACTGCGGTCGATCTTCAGCGTGTCGATGGGGAAGCGCTTCAGATAGGACAGGCTGGAGTAACCGGTGCCGAAATCGTCGAGTGAAATCGTCGCACCCAGCTTTTTCAGTTCACGCAAGGTGACCAGGGTGTTTTCGACGTCGTGCATGACCATGCTTTCGGTCAGCTCGAAGGCCAGGCGACCGCCATCGACCCCGGTTTCGTCGAGAACGTTGCGGATGGTGGCGGACAGGTCGTCCTGGCGGAACTGGCGGGCCGAGAGGTTGATCGAAATCTTCACCGGGGGCAGGCCGGCTGTCTGCCAGTCGAGAATGTCTGTACACACCTGGCGCAGCACCAGTTGGCCGAGCGGGATGATCAGGCCGGTATCTTCGGCCAGCGGAACGAATTCGCCGGGCTGGATCATGCCGATGCGCGGATGCTGCCAGCGCACCAGTGCCTCGGCGCCAACAATGTTGCCGCTGCGCAGGTCGACCAGCGGCTGGTAGTAAACCTGCAGTTCGTCGCGTTCGAGCGCCCGGCGCAGGTTGCCTTCCATGTCCAGGCGATCGATTGCCATGTGCGTCATTTCCGGCGCGTAGAAACGGTAGTTGTTGCGGCCGTGCTCCTTGACCCGGTACATGGCCACGTCGGCGTTGCGCAGAAGGATTTCGCCGTGATCGCCGTCGCGCGGGTAGAGTGCGGCACCGACCGAGGCAGTGACGAAGATCTCCTTGCCTTCCATGATGAAGGGCTGGTTCAGCGAGCGCAGGATCTTGCCGGCGACGATGGACAGATCGTCGGCCGACTGCAGGCGACCGATGACGACGACGAACTCGTCGCCGCCCAGGCGGGCAACGGTATCGGTGTCGCGCACGCTCTGGTTCAGCCGGTGGGCGACCGATTTCAGCAGTTCGTTGGCCGGCGAGTGGCCGAAGCCGTCGTTGATCAGCTTGAAACGGTCGAGGTCGAGCAGCAGCACGCCGACCATCAGCCCGTCAGCCCGCGCCTGGGCGAGCGCCTGGGCAATGCGGTCATTGAGCAGGTTGCGGTTGGCCAGTCCGGTCAGCGCATCGTGATTGGCGTGGAATTCCAGTTGCTGCTCGTAGCTGATCCGCTCGCTGACGTCGTTGAGGATGCTGACGAAATGCGTGGTCATGCTGCCGCTCTCGTCGCGAACCGGGGCGATGAACAACTCGTTCCAGAACAGCGAGCCATCCTTGCGGTAATTGCGCAGGATGGCGTGGGCTTCGCGCCGGCAACGCAGGGCTTCGCGGATGGTGCCGAGGCCGCGCTGGTTGAAATCGTCGCGGACCAGGAAGCGGCCGCTCTGGCCGATCACTTCTTCGGCGCTGTAGCCGGTGATGCGTTCAAAGGCCGGGTTGACGTAAACGATGGGGTGGTCGAGCTGGGTCGACGAGGTGATCATGACGCCGTTGAGGCTCGATTCCATGGCCCGGGAGAGCTGGCGCAGGCGCGATTCCATCTGCTGGTTGGCCTCGTCCTGGCGAATCTGGAGCAGGGTCTCGCCGATGCTGTCGGCGATGATCTGGAGGGCCAGGCGCTCTTCGGCAGTAAAATTGCCGCTGGCAGATTCGACGTACAGTTCGCCTTTGCCCTGGTGTGCATCCTTCCAGGTCAGCTTGAGGCCGGCGGCTTTTGCTTTTGCCGCCGGTGCGTCCGGTGGGTAACTGGCCGCCCGTTGCAGTTTGGCCTTGCCGGGCTTGTCGATGCTCCGTGGCTGGATGTCCAGGCTGGCGCTGCGAAAGCCGCCGGTTTCCACCAGCAGGCGGCATTGCTGCTGTAGCATCGCGGTTTCGTCGCCGGTCTGATGGCGTGCCGTATTGCTCGCCGCGAGCAGGGCGAGCAGACGCTGGTTCTCAGACGGGTGAGAAGGAGTTGGCAAAACTTGTCTCCGCTATGAAAGTGGTTGCCTGAAGGCTTTTTGTAACATTCTGCCGGCGGATGTGCGGTTTTTGCAAGATGTTTTGCGAATTGTTGTGTTAATTGTCACTTTTGGAGAGTTTTGATGTTCCGTTTGCTGAGCAAATGTGTCGCTTGCTATCCGTTGCGGGCCTGGTTCGGGGCGTTGGGGGCGGGCTGCATCGGCGTGGCTTTTGCCGGCCTGCAGCTGCAGACCATGTTGAGCCTGGCGCCTTGTCCCTACTGCATCTTCCAGCGCCTGCTCTACCTGCTGATCGGCGTGCTCGCCCTGCTCGGGCTGATGATGCCGGTGGCCGGTCTGTTCTGGCTGGGCGCCATCGCCCTGCTGGCGTTGCTGGGGCTGGGTGTTGCCGCTTATCAAAGCTGGATGCAGGCCTTTCCCGACCTGGCACCCGAATGCAGCTTCACCGACCCCAACCTGATCGAGCGCCTGGTGGACATGCTGGGCATGCAGTGGCCGTCGCTGTTTCTTGCCACCGGTTTCTGTACCAGCAAGGAGTGGGTGTTTCTCGGCCTGTCGATGGCCAACTGGTCGGTCTTTTTCTTCGCCGGCGTGATCGTCTATGTGCTGCTCCTGATGAAACATCCGGGGCGTTGATCGAGGCGTAGAAAAACAAAAACCCGCCAGCGGCGGGTTTTTTGTCGAGCGTGAAGTGCTTACTTCAGCTTCACTTCCTTGTAGGCCACATGCTTGCGGGCCTTCGGGTCGTACTTCATGAATTCCAGTTTTTCAGGCGTCGTGCGCTTGTTCTTGGAAGTGGTATAGAAGTGACCGGTACCTGCAGTGGATTCCAGCTTGATCTTTTCGCGACCGCCTTTGCTAGCCATTTTTCAGTTCCTCTCGATTAGATTTCGCCGCGGGCGCGGAGATCGGTCAGGATGGCATCAATGCCCTTCTTGTCGATCAGACGCAGACCGGCGTTGGAAACGCGCAGGCGAACAAAGCGGTTCTCGCTTTCGACCCAGAAGCGACGATACTGCAGATTCGGCAGGAAGCGGCGCTTCGTTTTGTTATTGGCGTGGGAAACGTTGTTCCCAACCATCGGGCCTTTACCCGTTACTTGGCAGACTCGCGCCATGATGGTGCTCCAGAATTTGCTAGAAGAAAGCCCGCGATTTTATCCGGAACATCTTTATGGATCAAGTGTTTTTTCGTTGGCTAGAGTAAACCGCGCTCGGCAAATGAGAGCGGCCGGGCGTTGCCGGCAACGATGAAATGGTCGAGTAGCCTGACGTCGACAAGGGTCAGCGCTTCACGCAGGGTGCGGGTGAGCATTTCGTCGGCAGCCGAAGGTTCGGCAACGCCCGACGGGTGATTGTGCGCCAGGATCACTGCGGCGGCGTTGCGGGCCAGCGCCTGTTTGACGACTTCGCGGGGGTAAACCGAGGTCTGCGTAAGCGTTCCGGTAAACAATACCTCACTGTGCAGCAAGCGGTTCTGGGCATCGAGCCACAGGGCCATGAACATTTCCTGCTGGCTGTGCGCAAGTTTCAGGCGCAACCAGTCGCGGACGGCGCCGGGCGAGGTGAAGTTGTCGCGCTCTTCCATTTCCTCGTTCAGCGCCCGGCGCGCCAGTTCAAAACTGGCTTGCAACTGGGCGGCCTTGGCGATGCCGATGCCGGGAACGCAGGCGAGTTCCTTGATTGACGCGCTGACCAGGCGGCCGAGTTTGCCGTCGTGTCGGTGGAGCAGGTCGCGGGCCAGGTCGACCGCGCTTTTTCCGCGGACGCCGACGCGCAGGTAGATGGCCAGGAGTTCGGCGTCCGACAGCGCCTGTGGGCCGCCGGCCAGCAGCCGTTCGCGCGGGCGCTCCCGTTGTGGCCAGTCTGTGATCGCCATGAGCCCGACTCCAGTAGAATGTGGCAGCGATCATTTTAGCGAATATGACTATGGAATTGAATGGCAAGCGCATCGTGCTCGGTGTGACCGGCGGCATTGCTGCCTACAAGGCGGCCGAACTGCTCCGCCTGCTGGTCAAGCAGGGCGCCGAAGTTCAGGTGGCGATGACCGAAGGCGCGACCCGCTTCGTGACGCCGACGACTTTCCAGGCCTTGTCCGGCAAGCCGGTGTACGTTGATCAGTGGGACGCGCGGATGCCGAATGCGATGGCGCACATCGACCTGTCCCGGCAGGCCGACCTGATCGTGGTCGCACCGGCTTCGGCAGATTTCATGGCGCGCATCGCCAACGGCATGGCCGACGACTTGCTGGCGACCATGGTGCTGGCACGCGATTGTCCGCTGCTGCTGGCGCCGGCGATGAACCGCCAGATGTGGGAGAACCCGGCCACGCAGCGCAATGTCGCCCAGCTCGTCGCCGACGGCATCGGCATGGTCGGGCCGGCCAGTGGCGTCCAGGCCTGCGGCGAGACCGGGCCGGGTCGGATGCTCGAGCCCGAGGAACTGCTCGATGCCATCGTCGATTTCTTCGTGCCCAAGCGACTGGCCGGTCGTCGGGTGCTGATCACCGCCGGGCCGACTTTCGAAGCCATCGATCCGGTCCGCGGCATCACCAATCTGTCGTCCGGGCGCATGGGTTACGCCATCGCCCGCGCCGCGCGCCAGGCCGGTGCCGAGGTGACGCTGGTCTCCGGTCCGGTGGCCCTGGCGGCGCCGCAGGGGATTGAGCGTATCGATGTGCGCAGCGCTCTGGACATGCACGCCGCCGTGATGGCGCGGGCGGCCTCGGCCGATATTTTCATTGCCGTGGCGGCGGTTGCCGACTATCGCGTGGCCAATGCCGCCGAGCACAAACTGAAAAAAGATCACGGCGGAGTGCCGGCCATCGAGCTGGTCGAGAACCCGGATATCCTGGCCGAGGTTGCCGCGCTGGCCGACGGGCCGTTCTGCGTCGGTTTCGCCGCCGAGAGCCAGAATCTGGAAGCCTATGCGCAGGCCAAGCGGCGCAAAAAGAACGTTCCGTTGATCGTCGGTAACCTGATCCAGGACGGCTTCGGCGGTGACGATAATCGGCTGGTCCTGTTCGACGACCAGGGCAGCCACCCGCTGACGCCGGCCAGCAAATCGGCGCTGGCCGCGCAGCTTGTTGACCACATTGCCAAACTGACAGGACCCAACTGATGCACCGTATCGACGTCAAGATTCTCGACTCCCGCCTCAACGACAATCCGCCGCATTACGCGACGCCGGGTTCCGCCGGCCTCGATCTGCGCGCCTCCCTCGACGCGCCGCTCGAACTGTTGCCCGGGCAAACCGTTCTGGTGCCGACCGGCATGGCCATTCACCTGGCCGATCCCGGATTGGCGGCGATGATCCTGCCGCGTTCCGGCCTCGGTCACAAGCACGGGATCGTGCTCGGCAACCTGGTCGGCCTGATCGACAGCGATTACCAGGGGCAATTGATGGTTTCGGTCTGGAACCGTAGTTCGGCCGCCTTCACCATTTCCCCGTTGGAGCGGATTGCGCAACTGGTCATCGTGCCGGTGCTGCAGGTGGCTTTCAATGTCGTCGACGATTTCGCCAGCAGCGATCGCGGCGAGGGTGGCTTCGGCAGTACCGGGCACGCATGAGGGGCTTGAAAGGCGGATGTAAGCAAATTACGATTTAATGATCTACTTTTGAAGCGAGAAAACGGGGGGATCATGAACAAGTTTTTTGCTGGCTTTGCCCTGGCGGCGGCTGTTGTCGCACCGGTACAGGCTGACGACATGGCGCGCGCGGAGGAAATCGTGTCCGGCCGCTGCTTCCTGTGCCACGGCATGGAGGGCGAGGCTGCCAGCGCCGTCTTCCCGCGCCTGGCAGGGCAGCACTGGGAGTACACCGCCAAGCAGTTGGCCGAGTTCAAGTCGGGCAAGCGCAAGAGCGATACCATGCAGCCGCAGTCCGAGGACCTGACGCCCGCCGAAATGAAGGCGATCGGTCGTTACTTCGAGGCCAAGCAGGTCCCGGGGCGCGAGGTCAAGGATGCCGAACTGGTGGCGGTCGGCAAGTTCATCTTCCATCGCGGCAACCAATTCACCGGTCTGCCCAGCTGCGCCAGCTGTCATGGCGTCAAGGGGCACGGCACGCCGCAGCTGCCGCGTCTGGCCGGCCAGCATCCGCGCTACACCGAAGATCAGATCAAGCTGTTCAATACTCGCGAGCGGACCAACGACAATGCGGTCATGCACACCGTGGCCTCCAAGTTGTCGGAACTGGAAACGCACGCGGTCGCGGCCTACATCGCCACGCTCGACTGATTTTCACGAGCGGCAGAAAAAAAAGGCCACCCGTTCGGGTGGCCTTTTTCATTGTTGCGCAGCGATCAGGCCAGCATGTCGGCCCAGATGTTCTTCGCCCAGCCCATCGCGGCCTTGCCTTCCAGTTCGTTGCGGGCGGCGGAGACGCCACCGGCGCCCTTGACCGGCTGCACCAGCTTGGTGGCAGCGTCGTACTGGTGGATCGAGGCGACGTGGATGGCGTTCTTGGCATCGACGAAGCTGTAGCAGGTGTTCATCACCACCGGCGTCGGGTTCGGCGCCTGGCCGGCGAGCAGGTTGATGATTGCAGCGGCCGTCAGCTTGCCGTGCTGGTTGGCCATGTGACCGGACTTGGGCATGGTCGGCGCCGGGAAGATGGCGTCGCCGATGACATGCACGCCCGGCGTGCTGGTGGATTCCATCGACAGCCAGTCGACATCGACCCAGCGATTGTTGATCAGCTTGATGCCCGATTGTGCGGCGATGTTGCCGGCGCGGTGCGGCGGGATGATGTTGAGCACGTCGGCCTTGAACTTGTCGAATTCGAGGATGGCGGTGTTGCTGGCCACCTCGACGTCCTTGACTTCACTGTTCGGACGGTACTCGATCACGCCCTTGTACAAGTCGTTCCAGGCCTTGACGAACAGGCCCTTCTTGGATTGCACGTCCTCGTTGGCGTCGAGGATGACGACCTTGGACTTGGGCTTGCTCTTCTTGAAGTAGTCGGCGACCACGCAGGCGCGCTCGTACGGTCCCGGCGGGCAGCGGTACGGTGCCTTGGGAATGGCGATGGCGAAGGTGCCGCCGTCCTTCATGGCTTCGAGCTGCTGGCGCAGGGTGACGGTCTGCGGGCCGGCCTTCCAGGCGTGCATGATCTTTTCCTGGGCGGCGGCGTTGTTCAGGCCGGGGATCTGGTCGAACATGAAGTCGATGCCCGGCGACAGAACGACGCGGTCGTAGCTCAGGTCGCCGCCCTTGGCCAGCTTGACCGAACGCTTGGCGGTGTCGATGGCGAGCACGTCGTCCTGGAGCACACGGACGCCCCATTTGCTCTTCAGGTTGTCGTAGCTGACCGTGATGTCTTCCATCGACTTCGTGCCGGCGATCACCAGGTTGGAGATCGGGCAGGAGACGAAGGCCGGATTGCGTTCAATCAGGGTGACCTGGACGGAGCCTTCGCTCCACATGCGCAGGTACTTGGCCACGGTGGCGCCGCCAAAGCCGCCACCGACGACAACCACGTGTCCGCCGGCCTTGTTGCCGGCAGCGCAGCCATACAGGGATGCCATGGCGCCTGCGGCGGCACCGGCTTTGAGGAAGTCACGTCGTTTCATCAGCATCATTTTCATTTCCCCCTTATTTCTGCGCTGCGTAGTAGTCGGCGATCAGGCTAAGTTGCTCGTCGGTGTAGCCCTTGGTGATCTGATGCATGATCGAGGCGGGTTTGTCGCCGCTCTTGAAATCGGCCAGTTTCTGCAGCAGCTTGGCCTTGCTTTCGCCGGCCAGCGAATCCATGCCGGCGCCGGGGACGGCCTTGCCGTTGGTGCCGTGGCAATTGGCGCAGGTGGCGGCCAGGTTGCGGGCGAGATTGGGATCGGCGGCATGTGCACCGGCCGAAGCCAGCAGGCAGACGGCGGCGATTGCGGTGAGTCGTTTCATCGAGACTTCTCCTTCCTCTGGGTATTGTCGATTTGAGCGTGGACGCCCGGATTTTTGGATGTTTTGGCGTCCGCGTGACCGAGAGGGTATAGCAGTTTTCGAATAATTACATGCTGCGTTGCAACAATATTAGTTGTTGACTATATAAATACTCAGTTATACATTGCCGTTGACTTAGATCAATAAAACGACATGGACGAGACTAGCCAAGTATTCGAACAGGTGGCGCACTACTTCAGTCTTCTGGCTGATCCGACGCGTCTGCGCATCCTCTCCAGCCTTTGCGGCGAGGAGCGTCCCGTTCATGAGGTGGTCGACCAGGTCGGCCTGACGCAGGCCAATATCTCGCGGCACCTGAACATCCTTTATCGCGCCGGTGTGGTGGCGCGTCGGCGTGACGGGAATTCCGTGTTCTACCGCGTCATCGATCCGAATTTTGTCGATATCTGCAGGACCGTCAGCATCACGGTAGCCAGCCGTGACATTGGCGAACACCTGGGGATAAAGACCGAGCGTTGCAGTACTTGAAGTCAATCGAGCGGAGGGGAGAAATCTCTATGGGTGATTTAGCAAAACAACCGGGGCGCCTGCAACGCGCACCGGAAAATTTCCTGACGGAAGATCAGGTCAAGGCCGTTGCCGCGGGACGTCGCAATTTCCTGCGCAAAAGTTTCATGGCGGCGGGGGCCGCGATGGCCGCGCCGCTGGCAGCGCGTGCCGCCGAGGGCGATCCGGCAATTCTGAATCTACCGGACTGGAGCAAGCAACTGGGCATGCCGGTGGCAATGAATCCCTACGGGCAGCCGTCGAAGTACGAGAGCCAGCTGTTGCGTCGCGAGTCGCCGGGCCTGACCCGCGTGCCGCAGGCCTCGGTGTCGTTTACGCCGCTGCAGGGCTTGTTCGGCATCATCACGCCGTCCGGCCTGCATTTCGAGCGCCATCACCAGGGCTGGGTCGATGTCGATCCGTCCGTGCATCGTCTGATGATCAACGGTTCCGATCCGGCTTTCCTGAAAAAGCCCAAGGTCTACACCATGGACGACCTGATGCGCCTGCCGTCGGTGTCGCGCATCCACTTCATCGAGTGCGGCGCCAATACCGGTCTCGAATGGGGTAACGTCGCCGTGCCGACGGTGCAATACACGCACGGCATGCTGTCCTGCTCGGAATTCACCGGCGTGCCGCTCAAGCTGCTGCTGGAAGATTGCGGCGTCGATTACAAGAAGGCCCGTTATGTGCTGGCCGAGGGCGCCGACGGTTCGTCGATGACCCGTACCATCCCGATGGAAATGGTCGAGAACGGCGAAGTGTTCGTCGCCTACGGCATGAACGGCGAAATGCTGCGGCCGGAAAACGGCTACCCGCTGCGCCTGGTGGTGCCGGGCGTGCAGGGCGTGTCCTGGGTCAAGTGGCTGCGCCGCATCGAAGTCGGTGACAAGCCGTACGCGACCAAGGACGAGGCAGTGCATTACATCGACCTGATGCCGGACGGGATGCACCGTCAGTACACGTCGATCCAGGAGTGCAAGTCGGTCATCACCACGCCGTCCGGCGGTCAGCGTCTGCTGGAGAAGGGCTTCTACAACGTCAGCGGCATCGCCTGGTCGGGTCGCGGCAAGATCACCCGCGTCGATGTTTCCTTCGACGGCGGCATCAACTGGCAGCAGGCGCGCATCGAAGGTCCGGTCCAGAACAAGGCCTTGACCCGTTTCAACATCAACTGGGTGTGGGACGGCAAGGAAGCCATGCTGCAGTCGCGCGCCATCGACGAAACCGGTTACGTTCAGCCGACCTACGGCCAGTTGCGCGCGGTGCGCGGCTCGAAGTCGATCTATCACAACAATGCCATCCAGACCTGGAAGGTCGAGCAAAGCGGGGAGATCAGCAATGTCCAGGTTCTCTAAGTCCATTCTCGTTCTGGCCACGGCGGCCATCGCCAGCAGCGCTTTTGCCTTTGACAGCTACAAGGGTATCGGTCGTCAGGCCACGCCGGCCGAGGTCAAGGCCTGGGATATCGACGTCCGCCCCGATTTCAAGGGGCTGCCCAAGGGATCGGGTAACGTCCAGGTCGGCAACGATCTGTTCGAGGAAAAGTGCGCCTCCTGTCACGGCAGCTTCGGCGAGTCGAACGAGGTGTTCACCCCGCTGATCGGCGGTACCACCAAGGACGACATCAAGAACGGCCGGGTCGGTGGTTTCCTGACCGACAGCATTCCGCAGCGCACCACCTTCACCAAGGTGTCGACCATTTCCACGCTGTGGGACTACATCTACCGCGCCATGCCCTGGACCGAGCCCAAGTCGCTGAAGCCGGACGAGGTGTACGCCATCCTCGCCTACTTCCTGAACCTGGCGGAAATCGTTCCGGACAACTTCGTGCTGTCCGACCAGAACATCGCCGAGGTCCAGAAGTTGATGCCCAACCGCTACGGCATGACTACCGACCACGGCATGTGGCCGGGCGCGCCGGCAGCCAAGGGCGGTATCGGCAATGGCGGCAAGCCGGATGTGACCAACGTGGCGTGCATGAAGAACTGCAAGAAGGAAGTCAAGGTAGGGTCGGTGCTGCCGGGTTACGCCCGTACGGCACACGGCAATCTGGAAGAGCAGAACCGTACGTTCGGTCCTGTCCGCGGTGTTCGCACCGTGGATGGTCCGGCGCACAAGTCCGGGCATTGATCCCCAATTCAACGAGAGGAGAAGTCATGAACAATCAACGTCGTAATGTACTCAAGACCGGTACCGGTGCCGCCGTTCTCGGCGCGCTGGCCGCTGCCGGCATGATCCCGAATGTCGCCCTGGCCGCCTGGAACAAGGCTGCCTTCGAAGCCAAGAGCATGGCCGATACGCTGAAGGCGCTCGGCGCCGTGCAGCCGGCCGACAGCAGCGATGTTCAGGTCACCGGCCCGGATATCGCCGAAAACGGTGCCGTGGTGCCGGTCGGTGTCGATTCCAAGATCGCCGGCACGACCATGGTCGCGATCCTGATCGACAAGAACCCGAATGCCCTGGCGGCCAGCTTCATGCTCCCGGCAGGGACCGAAGCCAACGTGCAGACCCGGGTCAAGATGGGCCAGACCTCGAACGTCTACGCGCTGGTCAAGGCCGGCGACAAGTTCTACATGGCGACCAAGGAAATCAAGGTCACCCTCGGCGGCTGCGGCGGCTGATCGGATCAACAGGCATTCAAGGAGATAAACATGTCTACGAAACCCATGCGTATTCGCGCCTCCGTCAAGGACGGCGTCACTGAAGTCAAGGCGCTGATCGCGCACGAAATGGAAACCGGCCAGCGCAAGGACGCGAACGGCGCCGTGATTCCGGCCTGGTTCATCACCGAACTGACCGCCACGCACAACGGCAAGCCGGTCCTGGTTTCCGAGTTCGGTACCGCGGTCTCGAAGAACCCCTATCTGGCCTTCCGTTTCAAGGGCGGCGCGGCCGGCGACAAGATTGCCATCAGCTGGAAGGACAACAAGGGCGAGTCGCGCACCGACGAGGCTGCCATCGCCTGATGTCGCAATGCCTGGCGGACGGTCGGGGGTGGCCGGCTGTCCGTCTGCATCCCGGTCAAACGGCGACAGACCAGTGACCGGCAAAACACACATAGTGAACGGAGGAGTTCATGGTAATCCGACAGAAATATCTTGTCGCTGCGCTGGCCGTCGGGCTGGCGGGCGCACCGTTGCTCGCCGCAGCCAGCGACGATCTGCTCGAAGGCATCAATGCCTATCGTGAGGCACTGGCCGACGGCAATCCGTCCGAACTGGTCGCCGCCGAAGGCGAAGAGCTCTGGAAAACCCCGCGCGGTCCAAAAAGCGCCTCACTGGAAAAATGCGACCTCGGCCTCGGGCCGGGCGTGGTGAAGGGCGCATCCGCCCAGTTGCCGCGCTACTTCAAGGATACCGGCAAGGTCCAGGATCTCGAGACGCGCCTGATGACCTGCATGGAAACCTTGCAGGGGCTGGACTCCAAGGCTGTGGTCAATGCCGGCTGGCTGAAGGGCGAAAAGGAGAAGATGGCGGCGCTGGTTGCTTACATCGTGACCGAATCGAACGGCCAGAAGATCAAGATCGACATGCGCCCGCCGCAGATGAAGAAGATGTACGAACTCGGCAAGCTGGCTTTCTACCACCGTGCCGGTCCCATGGACTTCTCCTGTGCGACCTGCCACGGCGACCAGGGTAAACGCATCCGCATGCAGGAACTGCCTGATCTGCGTACCCAGGAAGGTGCCGCCGCCGGCTGGGGAAGCTGGCCGGCCTACCGGGTATCGAACGGTCAGTTCTGGACCATGCAGCATCGTCTCAACGACTGCTACCGGCAGCAGCGCACGGCCGAGCCGATCTACGGTTCCGACGTGACCATCGCCCTGTCCGTCTATCTGGCTGCGACGGCCAATGGCGGCAAGGTCATGACCCCCGGTATCAAGCGCTAAGGAGGCGAACATGAAGAAGATCAGCACACTGGCAGTATTGCTGCTCGCCCTGCCGGGCGCCTGGGCCGACCAGGGGGAAACCTATGCCGAGTTCAAGGCGATGATGGATCGCTCCTTCAAGACGACCGGCATTGCCGCCAAGCATCGCATGTACCAGCTGGATTTCCAGAAGGAATGCTCGCAGGAAAAGCAGCCGCCGAAGGCGGTGATGGACCGGATCGAAGCCGAGCAGATGAAGACCATCCGCTACCCGGCCGACGGCAAGTATTTCGGCGACTGGAAGGAGGGCGAGAAGATCGCCGTCAGCGGTCGTGGCTTGACCTGGACCGACAAGACTCCGGACAACAACGGCGGCGGTTGCTACAACTGTCACCAGATGAGTCATCACGAAGTGTCCTACGGCACCATCGGTCCCAGCCTGCTGGAGTACGGCAAGGTGCGCGGCAGTTCCGAGGACATCGTCAAGTACACCTGGGGCAAGATCTACAACGCCAAGGCTTACAACGCCTGCAGCAACATGCCGCGCAACGGCGATGCGGAAATCCTCACCGAGCAGCAAATCAAGCATTTGATGGCCTTCCTGTTCGATCCGAACTCGCCGGTCAACAAAAAATAACCTTGCGTGACTTTCCCGGCCGGGTTTGCCCCGCGCCGGGTTTTTTTGGGAAACACACATGAGCATGAATCGTCGTGAATTTCTTCAGGTGCTGGCGGTTGCGGCTGCCGGTGGCATGTCGCTGCACAGCGAGTTTGCAATGGCCGAGAAGGGGGCTGCCAAGTTGTACGACCTGCCGAAGTTCGGCAACGTCAGCCTGCTGCACATCACCGACTGCCATGCCCAGTTGAACCCCATCTATTTCCGCGAACCGAGCGTCAACCTCGGCTTCGGCGAGCAGTTCGGCAAGGTCCCGCACCTGGTCGGCGACCGTCTGCTCAAGCACTTCGGCTTCAAGCCGAACACCATCGAGGCGCATGCCTACACCTATCTGAATTTCGAGAAAGCCGCCGAGACCTACGGCAAGGTCGGCGGCTTCGCGCACCTGGCGACCCTGGTCAAGCGCATGAAGGCGCGCAACCCGGGGGCGCTGCTGCTCGACGGCGGCGACACCTGGCAGGGTTCCGGCACCGCGCTGTGGACCAATGCCCAGGACATGGTCGATGCCTGCAAGGCGCTCGGCGTCAATGTCATGACCCTGCACTGGGAAGCCACTTACGGCGAGGCGCGGGTCAAGGAAATCGAGGAAAAGGACTTTGCAGGCGTCGTCGACATCGTCGCCCAGAACGTCAAGACAGCCGATTTCGGCGATCCGGTGTTCAAGCCCTACGTGATCAAGAACATGAACGGTGTGCCGGTCGCCATCGTCGGCCAGGCCTTCCCCTACACGCCGATCGCCAACCCGCGCTGGCAGGTGCCGAACTGGAGCTACGGCATCCAGGAAGAGAACATGCAGGCAGTCGTCGACGAAGCCCGCGCCAAGGGCGCCCAGGTCGTCGTCGTGCTGTCGCACAACGGCATGGACGTCGACCTCAAGATGGCCTCGCGCGTGCGCGGCATCGACGCCATCATGGGCGGTCACACCCACGACGGCATGCCCGCGCCGGTGGTGGTCAAGAATGCCGGCGGCCAGACGCTGGTCACCAACGCCGGTTCCAACGGCAAGTACCTCGGCGTGCTCGACTTCGACGTGAAGAACGGCAAGATCGCCGGTTACCGTTACAAGCTGCTGCCGGTCTTCGCCAACCTGCTGCCCGCCGACAAGGCGATGCAGGCCTTGATCGACAAGGTCCGCGCCCCTTACCTGGGCAAGCTCAACGAGCAACTGGCGGTGACCGAAGGCACGCTGTACCGCCGCGGCAACTTCAACGGCACTTTCGACCAGGTCATCGTCGATGCGCTGATCAAGGAAAAGGATGCCGAAATCGCCTTTTCGCCCGGTTTCCGCTGGGGCACCTCGCTGCTGCCGGGGCAGCCGATCCTGATGGAGCACGTGCTCGACCAGACGGCGATCACCTACCCGTGGACGACAGTGACCAACATGAGCGGCGAGATGATCAAGACCGTGCTCGAGGACGTCTGCGACAACCTGTTCAATCCCGATCCCTACTATCAGCAGGGCGGCGACATGGTCCGCGTCGGTGGCCTGCAGTACACCTGCAACCCGACCGCCAAGGCCGGCCAGCGCATCAGCAACATGATGCTGCGCGGCCAGTTGATCGATCCGGCCAAGACCTACAAGGTCGCCGGCTGGGCGCCGGTCTCGGAAGAGGCCAAGAATGCCGGCGAACCGATCTGGGAACTGGTCGCCCGTTACCTGCGCGACGTCAAGACGCTGAAGCCGGTCGAACTGAACATGCCGAAGCTGGTCGGCGCCGAAAACAATCCGGGGATTGCCTGATGAAATCGATGAAATTCGCCCTGGCCGGCCTGGCGCTGGCTTTTTCCGTCAATGCATCCGCCGCCGATTGGGCGCCGGGCAGCACGAACTGGTCGACCCTGCCGGAAATCAAGGTGACCAAGCTTGCCCTTTACCTGACGCCGAAGCAGGCGCACGACATGAAGTCGGCCAATCCCAAGGGCGTTGCCCTGTTCGATGTGCGTACCCGCGCCGAAGCGATGTATGTCGGCATGGCGAGCACGGTCGACGCGCTGGTGCCGTTTGTCGAACATCAGGAAATCATGAGCGACTGGGACGAGAAGCGGACGATGTACAGGCTTGAACCGAACCAGGACTTCGTTCCTGAAATCGAGCGCCGCATGGCCGAACTCGGTTTGGGCAAGGATGCACCGGTGATCCTGCTGTGCCGCTCCGGCGACCGCAGTTCCAGAGCAGCCGATCGCCTGCAGGCGGCGGGTTTCACCAAGGTGTACAGCGTTCCCGAGGGATTCGAGGGCGATCGCGCCGGCGATGGTCCGAAGAAGGGGCAGCGTGTGGTCAATGGCTGGAAGAATGCCGACCTGCCGTGGAGCTATCGTCTGGAGAAGGCCCGGATGTATTTCCCCCGCTGATCTGCGGGCGTAAGACAAAGCGGCAGGCGGCCGAAACTGGATTTGTCGCCATGCCGCTTTTCTTGGAGAATAAAATAAGAACATTCTAATCTTGTGATTTGCTAACGGGCGGTGCTTCGCCCAATCAGGGAAGGAGAAGATATGTACAAGGACGCACTCGCGAAAGCGATTGAGGATGTCGGCCAGAAACCCCTGGATCGACGTTCGTTCCTGATGCTCGGTGCTGCCGGCGCCGGCTCGTTGTTGCTGGCGCCCGGCAACGCCGGCGCGGCCCCGAGGATCAAGTCTTCGGCGCGCATCGTCATTGCCGGCGCCGGTGCAGCCGGCCTGGCGGCGGCTTCGCAACTCGCGGCGAAGCTCGATGGTGCGAAGATCACCCTGATCGATGCCCGCAAGGAACATTTCTACCAGCCGGGATTCACGCTGGTTGCCGCCGGCATCAAGGCGTCGCCGTATGTGGTGTCGACCACCCGGGAGTACGTGCCGGGCGGTGTCGAACTGGTCGAGGAGCGGGTGGCCGAGTTCGATCCGGAAGGGAACAAGGTGGTGACCGAAAGCGGTGCCGTCCATGCCTACGATTTCCTGATCGTCGCTACTGGCTTGAAGCTCGATTACGCAGCCATTCCCGGTATGGAGGTCGAGCAGATCGGTAACAACGGCCTGGGCAGCATCTACCACAGCCCGGCCAAGGCCGAGGCGACCTGGCGGGCCATGTCGAACTTCGCCGATACCGGTGGCGTTGGTGTCTTCCTGCGTCCGGGAACCGAAATGAAGTGCGCCGGCGCACCGTTGAAATACACCTTCATTACCGACGATCATTTGCGCCGTCGTGGCAATCGCGGCAAGGCCGAGCTGATCTACAACGCCAACAACAAGGCCTTGTTCAGCGTGCCCATCGTGCACGAGAAGGTCCGCATGCTGTTCGGCGAGCGTGGGGTCAAGGTCAATTACGAGCGCGTGCTGGAGTCGATCGATATCGGCAAGAAACTGGCCGTGTTCAAGACGCCGGTCGGGCCGGTCGAGCAGCAATACGACTTCATCAACGTCATTCCGCCGATGCGGGCGCCGGATTCGGTGCGCAACAGTCCGTTGCCGTGGCAGGAAGGCGGCTGGGCCAAGGATGGCTGGATCGAGGTGGACAAGCACAATCTGCGGCATGCCCGTTACGACAACGTGTTCGCTGTCGGCGACGTGGCCGGGGTGCCCAAGGGCAAGACGGCGGCCAGCGTCAAGTGGCAGGTGCCGGTGGCGGTCGATCATCTGGTGGCGAGCATCGCCGGCAAGGAATCGGAAGCCCATTACAACGGCTACACCTCGTGCCCGCTGATCACCCGCCTGGGTCAGGCGATGCTGATCGAGTTCGACTACAAGGACAACCTGACGCCGTCCTTCCCCGGCGTGATCGCGCCGCTGGAGGAGTTGTGGATCAGCTGGGTGATGAAGACCATGGCGCTGAAGCCGACCTATATCAGCATGTTGCGCGGCCGCGCCTGATTTCTGGAGGAATGCAAAGATGAAAGAACTCGATCCGCTGGTCTTCCTGGCCGTTTTCCAGGAAATGCTCGGTCCCTTGCTGTGGGTGATGCTGCTGGTCATCGTCGTCGGTACGGCCGCCTTCATCGCCTTGTTGCTCAAGGAGAGGACCATCAACTCGCGGCGCCTGGTGCGGGCCGAACTGGCCGGCCTGGTCGGCGGCGTGCTCGCGCTGGTGCTGATGGCCAAGGTCTCGTCGTCGGGCTTTACCGATGCCGGCGGTCCGGCCGACTGGTTCCTGATTGCGCTGGTTTTCGGCCTGGGTCTGGCCGGTACGGCGATCCTGGTTTATACCGTTCTGGGTTGGCGCAAGCCGGCCGCGCAGTAAGCGCTCAGCGCGCCGGCCGGTCGACCATAGCGTCGGCCAGGCCGGCGCCCGCCCACATTCCGATCAGCGAAATCCAGGCGGTCAGCGCGAACACCGCCGCGCCGGACACCCCGGCGCCGACGGCGCAGCCGCCGGCCAGCATGCCGCCGAAACCCATGCACAGCGCCCCGGCGATGTAGCGGCGCATGCTGTGCCCATCCTTGAAGCCTTCGAGCTTCAGTTCGCGCCCCCACAGTGCCGCCAGGAAGGAGCCCAGGACCACGCCGGGCACCAGGCCGATGTCGAAATCCCAGGGCTGCCCCGGCGCCGACAGCACCAGCATCAGCACGTCGGCCGACGGGCCGGTGAAACTCAGGCTTTGCACCGGCATGATCTCGTCGAAGGATTGGCTGGCGACCTGGTAAGTCAGCAGCCAGGCAATGGCCACCATCACGCCAACGCCGATGCCGCCGCCCCATTCACGCAGGCTCAGGCGCGTTTTGCGGGCGAAATGGATGGCTGCGGCCAGCCACAACAGCCCGAACAGGATGCCGCCGATGTGACCCAGATGGGCAAAAGCCAGCAGGTCGCGGGCGCTGCCGTCGATGGTCAGCCAGCCGGAAATCCACAGGCGCAGTGGCGACAGCATGCCGCTCAGTGAAGCCTGGGCAGTGACGGCGAAAATCAGCCCGGTGAGCAGGGCGCGCAGGTTGCCGTTGGCGGCCAGCACCAGCATGCGCGACGAGCAGCCGCGCGCGAGGATCATGCCGATGCCGAACAGCAGCCCGCCGACCAGGGCGCCGGAGATGCTGCCGCGGGCCGAGAGCTGGCGGGCTTGCGAGACGTCGAGCCAGCCGCCGACGATGAACCCCTGGGTGACGATGACGGCGGCGGAGAAGGCGAGCAGCCAGATGACCAGTTTGCCGCCGGGTTCGCGTCGCCAGAATTCGACCACGGCCGAACGCAGGCAGAAACGCGAACGCTGGGCAAAGATGCCGAAGAGGATGCCGATCAGCAGTCCGGCCAGCGTGATGACGGTTTTTTCACCCAGGCTCTCGAGCAGATCGGTCAGGTTCATCGGGAAAGTCAGAACAGTTCGATATCCCCGTCGCCCTGCTTGTTGCCGGCGCTGAGGGTGCGACTGCGCAAGGCGTCGCTCTTCACATGCGAATCGACCAGCAGTTCGACCAGTCGCTGGCTGCGCTTGCGGAAGCGCTGGATGCCGTCGCTCTCGTCCTGGTCGTTGTGCAGGCTGAGGAAGGCGTGCATGTATTCGCCGACGTTGTCGGTGCGCTGGCCGATGCGGTTGATCATCTGGGTGACGATGTCCTCGAACTGCATGGCCATGACGCCTTCCTGCGTCAGGTCGCGCATCTGTTCGGTGACGCTGGCGATGTTGCTCGAATGCTGGCGCGCCTTTTCGGTCAGTTCCATCAGTTCGGCGCCGAGTTCGCTGAGCGTGGCCCGCGAGCGGTCGGCAATGCTCAGGTCGATGTGGCTGGCGGCCTCGACCCGCTGGCCGACGTCGCGCAGCGATTCGAGAATGTCGTTCAGGGCGTTGCGGATATCGACGTTGAATTCGCCGGTACGTGCGGCCAGGGTGCGTACCTCGTCGGCGACCACGGCGAAGCCGCGGCCCGCTTCGCCGGCCCGGGCAGCTTCGATGGCGGCGTTGAGCGCGAGCAGGTCGGTCTGCTTGGTGATGCCGGTAATGTCGTTGAGCGTATTGGTGATGCGTCCGACCTTGTCCTGCATCTGGTTGAAGCTTTCGGCGACGCCCTGGCTGGTGCTGCGCAACTGATCCATCTTGCCGACGAATTCGGCGATCAGCGTATTGGTTTCGTCGAAGAACCGCTTGAGCCCGGCCTGTTCGGCGGCGTGGCTGTCATCCGAACCGGTCATGCTGAGCATTTCGTTGATCAGCGAACCGAGGATTTCGCGCTGGTTGTTCGATTGCGATTCGAGACCGGTCAGGCTGCCCGACAGGCGGTCGACCGAACTGCGGATCAGTGCCTGAGCTTCGTGCATTTCCTTTTCCAGCGAAGAAAACTGCAACTCGGCATGGGCCATGGCTTCGTTGGAGAGTACGTGATATTCCGACATGACCGCGGTCAGTTCGTTGACGTAACCCTTCTGTCTTTCCTTCCAGCGTTCGCGCTCGCGGATCGACAGCAGTCCGCCGGCGAGCAGCATGACGGCAATCAGCAGGAACCAGTAACCGGGCAGCGGTCCGGCAGTCAGTGACCATGCCCAGAGGATCAGCGCCACCAGTGCGCTGCCCCGGATCAGGAGATCGTCTATTCTTTTCATTGTTGTAAACCCCGGATGAAGCGGCAATCCCGGCATTGTACGGGGATGCCGCTTGTCCGGATATGGCCTGGATCAAATCAGGCCAGGGTTTTCAGGTGCTGGATGATTTCGCCGGCCACCGGCTGTGCGTCGCCGTAAAGCATGCGGCAATTGTCGGTGTAGAACAGCGCGTTTTCGATGCCGGAATAACCGGTGCCCTTGCCGCGTTTGACGACGATCACATTCTGCGCCTGGTCGGCGTTGAGAATGGGCATGCCGTAGATCGGGCTGGCCTTGTCGCTGCGCGCACTCGGGTTGACCACGTCGTTGGCGCCAATGACCAGCGCCACGTCGGCCTGGCCGAACTCGCCGTTGATTTCCTCAAGGTCGAAAATCTTGTCGTAGGGCACGCCGGCCTCGGCCAGCAGCACGTTCATGTGGCCCGGCATGCGCCCGGCGACCGGGTGGATGGCGAACTTCACCTCGACGCCCGCTTCTTCGAGAATCTCGGTCATTTCCCAGATCTTGTGCTGGGCATGCGCGACCGCCATGCCGTAGCCGGGAACGATGATCACCTTGCCGGCGTAACGCATCATCGCCGCCGCATCGAGCGCCGACAATTCCTTCATCGTGCCGTCGATGGCCTCGCCGCCACCGCTGGCCGCCAGCGGGGTGAACAGGATGTTCGACAGCGGCCGGTTCATCGCCTTGGCCATCAGTTGCGTGAGCAGCGTGCCGGCGGCGCCGACGACGATGCCGGCGATGATCAGCGCCGGGTTGCCCAGGACGTAGCCTTCGAAACCGACGGCCAGGCCGGTGAAGGCATTGAACAGCGAGATCACCACCGGCATGTCGGCGCCGCCGATCGGCAGGGTGACGATCAGCCCGAGCACCAGTGCGACAAAGAAGAACGCGATCACCAGTTCCGGCTGTTGCGGGGCCAGGGCGATGACGGCCAGGCCGAGACCGACGGCGACCAGTGCCAGCACCACGTTGACCGCATTCTGCGCCGGCAGGCGGTAGGCCTTCTTCAGGATGCCCTGCAGCTTGGCCCAGGCGACGCACGAGCCGGTAAACGACACCGCGCCGATCAGTGCGCCGAGCACCGCCAACGTCGTCGCCACCAGGCCGTGCATTTCGCCCTTGGCGAATTCGACGGCGGCGATGGCCGCGGCCGCACCGCCGCCCATCCCGTTGTAGATGGCGACCATCTGCGGCATGTCGGTCATCTTGACCTTTTGCGCTGAAATCCAGGCGGCACCGCCGCCGACGACCAGCGCCAGGGCCATCAGACCGAGGTTCTGCAGACCGGGGATGAGGAAGGTGGCGGCGATCGCCAGCAGCATGCCGTAACCGGCGATGACGATGCCGCGCCGGGCCGAGGTCGGCGAACTCATGCCCTTGAGGCCGAAGATGAACAGCAGGGCGCCGGCGAACCAGGCGCCCTGGACGTAGAGCGGGGCGGTCATTGGCCGTTCTCCTTCTTCTTGAACATGGCCAGCATGCGTTCGGTGACGACGTAGCCGCCGGCCGCGTTGGCGGCGCCCAGGGCGACGGCGAAGAAACCGATGGCCTGCTGCAGCGGTGTCTCGGCCATGCCGAGGACGAGCATGGCACCGACGACGACCACGCCGTGGATGAAGTTGGAGCCGGACATCAGCGGCGTGTGCAGGATCACCGGGACCTTGGCGATGATCTCGTAGCCGGTGAAGGCGGCGAGCATGAAAATGTAGAGTGCGAGCAATCCGTCCATCAGGCGTCTCCCAGGATTTGTCTGACTGCGGCGTGGACGGTGGCGCCGTCGCGGCACAGCACGGTGCCGGCGACCACTTCGTCGTCCCAGTCGATGCGCAGTTCGCCGTCCTTGATCCACGGCGAGAGGAAGTTGTAGAGATTCTTGGCGTACAGCTCGGAGGCGTGCGTCGGCATGCGCGACGGCAGGTTGAGCGGGCCGTGGATGTTCACGTCGTTGGCGACGACGTGTTCGCCCGGCTGCGTCAGTTCGCAGTTGCCGCCCGATTCGGCGGCCATGTCGACGATGATAGCGCCGTACTTCATGCGCCCGACCATGTCGCGGGTGATGATCACCGGCGCCCGCTTGCCCGGAATGGCGGCGGTGCTGATGACCACGTCGGCGGCGGCGATGGCCTTGGTCAGCCGTTCGGCCTGGGCGGCCTTTTCCTCGGCCGTCAGTTCGCGCGCATAGCCGCCGCTGCCGTCGGCGGAAACGCCGGTATCGACGAACTTGGCGCCGAGCGATTCGATCTGCTCCTTGGCGGCGGCACGGACGTCGTAGGCTTCGACCATGGCACCGAGGCGCTTGCAGGTGGCGATCGCCTGCAGGCCGGCGACGCCGGCGCCGATGACGAGCACGCGCGCCGGGCGGATGGTGCCGGCGGCGGTGGTCAGCATCGGGAAGAACTTGGTGCACCGGGCGGCGGCGATCAGCCCGCACTGGTAGCCCGAGCAGGCGCCCTGGCTGGACAGCGCGTCCATGCTCTGGGCGCGCGAGATGCGCGGCAGCAGTTCGAGGGCGAAGGCGGTGATCTTGCGGGCGTTCAACGCGGCCAGCCGCTCGCGGCTCTCGAAGGGTTTGAGCAGGCCGATCAGCATTGCGCCGTCCGGCATGGCGGCGATTTCGTCCAGGCTCGGCGGCGTCACCCGCAGGATCAGGTCGGCGTTGGCGTAGGCTTCGGGCAGGCCGGGGGCGAAATCGACCTCGGCATAGTCGGTGTCGAGGAAATGGCTTTGCGCACCGGCGCTCTGCTCCATCCGCAATCGCGCGCCGAGCGCGGAAAACTTCTTGGCCGTTTCAGGAACCAGTGCCGTCCGGCATTCGCCTTCAGCACGTTCCCGAGCCAGCGCCAGGGTCAGCGGCATGCTCGCTCTCCTTATCATGAGTCATTGCTGGGTTAATTTTTCCCGACAAAGATAAGGGCTTTGTTACTCCTGAAATAGTCAGGATTGCTGAAGCCACGGATCAGCGATTGCTTATGAATGAATGCAGCCCGGTTCAGGCCTCGTTGTTGACGGTCGGCCGGCTGTGGATGAAGCGCAGTTCCTCCGGGTAGGGGAAGAAATCCTCGACCTGCCCGGCCCGGATGTTTTCCTGGGTTTTCTGCCAGAAGGCCGGGGTGAGCAGATCCTTGTGGTGTTTCATGAACAGCTTGCGCACCTGTGGCGAGCCGAGCAGGAAGGTGGCGAATTCCTCGGGGAAAACGTCGTTGCGCGCCACCGGGTACCAGACCTCGCCCGACATTTCCGTCTCGAAATCCGGGGCCGGCGGAATCTTGCGGAAGTTGATGTCGGTCATGTACTCGATTTCGTCGTAATCGTAGAAGACGACGCGGCCGTAGCGGGTGACGCCGAAATTCTTCCACAGCATGTCGCCGGGGAAGATGTTGGCCTGCGCCAGTTCGCGGATGGCGCTGCCGTATTCCTTGATCGCGTGCTCCAGGCCGTCGAGGTCGTTGGCCTTGTCCATGCGGTCGAGGTGGATGTTCAAGGGCTCCATCCGGCGCTCGATGTACAGGTGCTTGATGATCAGCTGTTCGCCGTCGATCTCGTAGCAACTGGGGGCAAGGCGTTCGAGTTCGTCGAGGATTTCGTCGTTGAAGCGGGCCAGCGGGAAGAGCACGTTGGAGAACTCCAGCGTGTCGGCCATCCGCCCGACGCGGTCGACCTGCTTGACCATCATGAACTTCCGCTTGACCGTGGCGCGGTCCATTTCTTTGGAACTGCCGAACACGTCCTTGATGATCTTGAACACGTAGGGGTAGGAGGGCAGCGTGAACACCAGCATGACCAGGCCGCGGATGCCGGGCGCCATGACGAACTTGTCCTGCGAATGGTGCAGGTGATAGATGAAGTCGCGGAAGAACATCGTCTTCCCCTGCTTGCCCAGGCCGAGCATGATGTAGATCTCGGAGCGCGGCTTGTTCGGCATGATGGCGCGCAGGAACTGGACGTAGCCAGACGGGACTTCCATGTCCACCATGAAATAGGCGCGCGACAGCGAGAACAGCAGGCCGATGCGCCAGCCGTCGAGCAGGATGGTGTCGAGGTAGAGCTTGCCGTCGTTGTCGTGCAGGACGGGAATGGCAAAGGGGTACTCGACGGCGCCGTTGATCGCCTTGCCGATGATGTAGGCGGCCTTGTTGCGGTAGAAGGCCGAACCGAGCACCTGGATCTGGAAATTGACCTCGCGCCCCGGCATGTGTTTCAGGGCGCGGCGGATGGCGTGGTAGACATAATTGACGTCGCGCTCCAGGTCGGCGAACGGGCGCTGCCAGTGGAAGTCGCGGACGATCTGGCGGATGGCGCCGCGCAGGCCGTCGGCTTCGGCGTAATAGCTGCGGTAGGTCGGCGCCTCGTCGGCTTCCAGGTTCTCGGTCGAGATGCTCGGGCGGACGAACAGGAAATCGTTGTGGAAATAGGTCCGGTGCAGGATCTTGGTCGTCACCGAGTTGAAGAAGGTTTCGGCCAGCTCCGGCTGCTTGTGGTTGAGCAGCAGGCCGATGTAGAGCAGCTTGACCTGCTGCCAGGTGGCATCGTCCAGGTGCTCGGCGTCGAATTCGGTGCGCAGGCGTTCGACGCATTCGTCCACCCGGTCGTCGTAGAAGCGGATGCGCTCCCGGACTGCCCGATGCACGCCTTGCCAGTCGCCCTTTTCGAAGCGGGTCTTGGCCTCGCGGCAGGTCTGGCGGAACAGCGTGTAATGGCGGTTGAAGCCCTGGATCAGCGCCAGTGCGATATGGTGGGCATTGGTGCCGTACAGTCCGACCGAAATCTTCATTGTTCTGTCTCCCGCTGCTGGCGGGGATTCTAGCATCGCGCCCGGGGTCTTTCGGGAGGCTCCGCACTGTGAAACAGCGTTTCATCGGTTGACCTGAACGGCGCCGTTGCGGATACTCCTGAGGCTTTGTAAGCACCGCGCAAGGGTGTCGGCGTATTGTCGACTTACATATCAAAACCATCCACCAAGGGGTTAGCATGTCCGCAGGCAAGTCCAAGATCATCTACACGCTCACCGACGAGGCGCCGCTGCTGGCGACTTGTGCCTTTTTGCCGATCATCCGCACTTTCACCGGGCCGGCTGGCATCGAGATCGAGAAGGCCGATATTTCGGTTTCCGCCCGCGTGATCGCCGAATTCTCCGAATTCCTCAGTGAAGAACAGCGGCTGCCCAACACCCTGGCCGAACTCGGCAAGAAGTGCCTGGAACCCGATACCAACATCATCAAGCTGCCGAACATCTCCGCTTCGGTGGCCCAGCTCAAGGCTTGCGTCAAGGAACTGCAGGACAAGGGCTACGCCATCCCCGACTATCCGGAAAATCCGACCACCGACGAAGAAAAGGCGCTCAAGGCCCGCTTCGGCAAGTGCCTCGGTTCGGCCGTCAATCCGGTGCTGCGCGAAGGCAACTCGGATCGCCGCGCCCCCGGTGCCGTCAAGAATTACGCCAAGAAGCATCCGCATTCGATGGGCGAGTGGAAGCAGTGGTCGCAGACCCACGTCTCGCACATGCATGCCGGTGACTTCTACCACGGCGAAAAGTCGATGACCCTGGACAAGGCCCGCGAAGTCCGCATGGAACTGATCGGCAAGGGCGGCAAGGTCACCGTGCTCAAGCCCAAGGTTGCCCTGCAGGCCGGTGAGATCATCGATTCGATGTTCATGAGCAAGAAGGCGTTGTGCGACTTCTACGAGAAGGAACTGGAGGACTGCCGCCAGGCCGGCATCCTGTTCTCGCTGCACGTCAAGGCGACGATGATGAAGGTCTCGCACCCCATCGTTTTCGGCCACTGCGTCAAGATCTACTACAAGGAAGCCTTCGAGAAGCACGCCAAGACCTTCGAGGAACTGGGCATCAACGTCAATAACGGCATGGTCGATCTGTACGAGAAGATCAAGACCCTGCCGGAGTCGAAGCGCGACGAGATCATCCGCGACCTGCATGCCTGCCAGGAACACCGTCCGCGTCTGGCCATGGTCGATTCGGCCAAGGGCATCACCAACTTCCATTCGCCGAACGACATCATCGTCGACGCCTCGATGCCGGCCATGATCCGTGCCGGTGGCAAGATGTGGGGCGCCGACGGCAAGCAGTACGACGCCAAGGCAGTCATGCCGGAATCGACCTTTGCCCGCATCTACCAGGAGATGATCAACTTCTGCAAATGGCACGGCAACTTCGATCCCAAGACCATGGGCACGGTCCCGAACGTCGGCCTGATGGCCCAGCAGGCCGAGGAATACGGCTCGCATGACAAGACCTTCGAAATCGCCGAAGACGGCATCGCCAACATCGTCGATAACGCCACCGGCGAAGTCCTGCTGACGCAGAACGTCGAGCAGGGCGACATCTGGCGCATGTGCCAGGTCAAGGATGCGCCGATCCGCGACTGGGTCAAGCTGGCCGTCACCCGCGCCCGCAATTCCGGCATGCCGGCCGTGTTCTGGCTGGACCCGTACCGTCCGCACGAGAACGAACTGATCAAGAAGGTCGAGACTTACCTCAAGGATCACGACACCACCGGTCTCGAAATCAAGATCATGAGCCAGGTCCGCGCCATGCGCTTCACGCTTGAGCGTGTTGCCCGCGGTCTCGACACCATCTCGGTGACCGGCAACATCCTGCGCGACTACCTGACCGACCTGTTCCCGATCATGGAACTGGGCACCTCGGCCAAGATGCTGTCCATCGTCCCGCTGATGAACGGCGGCGGCATGTACGAAACCGGTGCCGGCGGCTCTGCCCCGAAGCACGTCCAGCAGCTGACGCAGGAAAACCACCTGCGCTGGGATTCGCTGGGCGAATTCCTGGCCCTGGCCGTCTCGCTGGAAGAACTCGGCATCAAGGAAGGCAACGCCCGCGCCAAGCTGCTGGCCAAGACGCTCGATGCCGCCACCGGCAAGCTGCTTGACAACAACAAGTCGCCGTCGCCGAAGACCGGCGAGCTCGACAACCGTGGTTCGCAGTTCTACCTGGCCATGTATTGGGCGCAGGAACTGGCAGCGCAGAAGGACGACGCCGAACTGGCCGCCCACTTCGCCAAGCTGGCCAAGACCCTGGCCGACAACGAGGCGATCATCGTTGCCGAACTGAAGACGGTGCAGGGTAAGCCGGTCGATATCGGCGGCTACTACAAGGCCGATTCGGAAAAGTGCAAGGCAGTCATGCGTCCGAGCCCGACGCTGAATGCCGCGCTGAAGAGCATGCGCGCTGCCTGAACACCGGCAGGCGATTGAAGCGGAAAGCGAAGGCTGCGGCCTTCGCTTTTTTTTGCCCGTCGTGCGGGCTGACACCTTTCCTGCTTTGTTCCATAATGGCCCGCACTGCCGGTTCGCGGAGACCTCCGGACCGGCAAGCGGCCACCACGGCCGTTTTCATAACAACGCAAGGAGATGCCCATGACTTCTCACCTCAAGGTTCCGCAAGGGGGGGCGAAAATCGTTCCCGGGCAACCGACGCCGGACAATCCGATCATCCCGTTCATCGAAGGCGACGGTATCGGCATCGACATTACGCCGGTGATGATCAAGGTCATCGATGCGGCGGTCGACAAGGCCTACGGCGGCAAGAAGAAAATCCACTGGATGGAAGTGTATGCCGGCGAGAAATCGACGCGGCTGTACGGGCCGGACGAATGGCTGCCCAAGGAAACCTTCGACGCCCTGAAGGAATACTCGGTGTCGATCAAGGGGCCGATGACGACCCCGGTCGGTGGCGGCATCCGCTCGCTGAACGTGGCCCTGCGCCAGGAACTGGACCTCTACCAGTGTGTGCGCCCGGTGCGCTACTTCAAGGGCGTGCCCAGCCCGTTGAAACATCCCGAGCTGACCGACATGGTCATCTTCCGCGAGAACACCGAGGACATCTACGCTGGTGTCGAATGGGCCGCCGGCTCTGAGGGCGTGAAGAAGGTGGTCGATTTCCTGGTCAAGGAAATGGGCGTCCGCAAAATCCGTTTCCCGGAAAGCTCGGGTATCGGCATCAAGCCGGTGTCGGTCGACGGCACCCAGCGCCTGGTGCGCGCCGCCATCCAGTACGCGATTGCCAACGACCGCAAGTCGGTGACCATCGTGCACAAGGGCAACATCATGAAGTTCACCGAAGGCCTGTTCCGCGATGTCGCCTACAAGCTGGCGCAAGAGGAATTCGGGGCCGAGCCGATCGACGGCGGTCCGTGGTGCAAGGTGAAGAACCCGAATACCGGTCGCGAGATCGTGATCAAGGACTCGATCGCCGACGCTTTCCTGCAGCAGATCCTGCTGCGTCCGGCCGAGTACGACGTGATCGCCACCACCAACCTCAACGGCGATTACATCTCCGACGCGCTGGCTGCCCAGGTTGGCGGCATCGGCATTGCGCCGGGGGCCAACATCTCGGACAAGTACGCCTGTTTCGAGGCGACCCACGGCACGGCACCCAAGTATGCCGGTCTCGACAAGGTCAATCCGGGCTCGCTGATCCTGTCGGCCGAGATGATGTTGCGTCACCTCGGCTGGAAGGAAGCCGCAGACCTGGTCATCAAGGCCATGGAGGCCGCCATCGGCGACAAGAAGGTCACCTACGATTTCGCCCGCCTGATGGATGGGGCCGACGAACTGTCGTGCTCGGAGTTCGGCGATGCGATGATCGCCCGGATGTAAATTCAACAATCTTTCGAGGAATAGCCATGAACAAAATCATCACCCTGGGTTTGTCCTGCCTTTTTGCCAGCACGCTGGCGGTTGCCGCGCCGGTGGATTGCGAAGCGCAGGCCGTGAGCAAGGACGGCAAGCCGCTGGCCGGCGCCGCCAAGACCGCGTCGATCAAGAAGTGCGAGCGCGAGAACAAGGGCGCCGCGTGCGAGGCCCGTGCCATCGACAAGAACGGCAAGCCGCTGGCCGGTGCCGCCAAGGCCGCCTTCATCAAGAAGTGCGAAGCCGGGAACTGAGTCTGCCGCCCTCGTTTTTGTGTCGCAGTCTCAACCTATTGCCGTATTTGATTCCGGCCTCGGCGGTTTGACCGTGTTGCGCGCCTTGCGCGCACGGTTGCCGCACGAGGATTTTTTCTACTTTGCCGATACCCGCTTCCTGCCTTACGGGGACCGGCCCGAGGCCTTCCTGCGCGAACGCGGGGTGAGTATTGCCGAAGCCTTGCGCCGCCGTGGCGCCAAAGCCCTGGTGGTTGCCTGCAATACGGCCACGGCCGCTGCCGCGGAAGCGATCCGGGCGGCAGTCACGGGGCCGGTCGTGGCACTCGAGCCGGGGGTCAAGCCGGCGGTGGCGCTCAGCGGCAACAAGTGCATCGGCGTCCTGGCGACCACACGGACGCTGGCCAGCGAACGTTTCCAGCGTCTGGTCGGGACGCATGCCGCCGGTGCCCGGGTGATCGCCCAGCCCTGCCCGGGGCTGGCCGAGGCCATCGAAACCGAGGGGCCCGAAGGGGCGGGCGTGACGGCCTTGCTCGATACCTTTGTCGCGCCGCTGGCAGCGGCTTCGGTGGATGTGGTGGTGCTCGGCTGCACGCATTATCCCTGGGTCGCCGAAGCCATCCGCCAACGTCTGCCGGCGGGCACGCAACTGCTCGATACCGGCGAAGCGGTTGCCCGCCAACTCGAACGCCTGCTGCTGGCCGGCGGCTTGCAAGGCGGCGGCCAGGGGCAACTGACGGTGACCACCAGCGGTTCGCCGGCCAGTGTCCATGCCACCGTCGACCGTTTGTGGGGCGAACATCTGTCGGTCACGCACTGGGAGCCGGAACATGCCTGAGAGCCAGAAGCCGCTGGCCGGACTCAAGGTGGTCGAACTCGGCACCCTGATCGCCGGGCCGTTCTGCACGCGGATCATGGCCGAATTCGGCGCCGAGGTGATCAAGGTCGAAGCGCCTGGCGGTGGCGATCCGCTGCGCAAATGGCGCAAGCTGTACGAAGGTACGTCCTTGTGGTGGTACGTCCAGGCGCGCAACAAGAAATCGGTGACGGCCAATCTCAAGCATCCGGACGGGCGCGAGTTCGTCCGCCGGTTGATCGCCGGGGCCGACATTGTGGTCGAGAATTTCCGTCCCGGCGTGCTGGAAAAGCTCGGCCTGGGCTGGGAACAGCTCAAGGCCGATAACCCCGGCCTGGTCATGGTCCGCCTGTCCGGCTTCGGCCAGACCGGGCCGTACAAGGATCAGCCGGGTTTCGGCGCGGTTGGCGAATCGATGGGCGGTTTGCGCTACATCACCGGTTTTCCCGACCGGCCGCCGGTGCGTACCGGAATTTCCATCGGCGATTCGATTGCCGCCCTATGGGGGGCGATCGGTGCCTTGATGGCGCTACGTCACCGGGAAGTCAATGGCGGTGCCGGCCAGGTCGTCGATGTGGCGCTGTACGAGGCGGTTTTCGCGATGATGGAGTCGCTGGTGCCGGAATACGATGTGTTCGGTTTCGTGCGCGAACGGACCGGCAACATCATGCCCGGCATCACGCCGTCGAACACGCATACGACGCGTGACGGCAAGCATGTCACCATCGGTGCCAATGGCGATGCGATCTTCCGTCGCTTCATGCAGGCCATCGGTCGTCACGATCTGGCCGACGATCCCGGGCTCGCCGACAACGCCGGTCGCGATGCCCGGCGCGACGAAATCTACGCGCTGATCGACGCCTGGTGTGCCGGCCACGATGAAGCCGAGGTGCTGGCCCTGCTCGAACAGGCCGGCGTGCCCGCGTCGCGTGTCTATTCGGCGGTCGACATGTTTGCCGACCCGCAATTCATCGCCCGGCAGATGTTCCAGACGGCGACCTTGCCCGATGGCAAGCCCTTCCGCATGCCGGGCATCGTTCCCGCCCTGTCGGATACGCCGGGCAGCACCGAGTGGATCGGGCCGGCGCTCGGCGAGCACACCGATGCGGTACTCGCCGGGTTAGGCTACGACGCGGCGCACATCGCCAGGATGCGCGCCGAGGGGGCGGTCTAGACCTTGAAACGGCTGATCAGCTGCTTGAGATTGACGGCGATTTCCTGCAGTTGATGCGCGGTGCTGGCGGTGCCGCGTATGGTCTGGGTGGTTTCCTCGACCATGTTGGCAATCTGCTCGACCCGCTGGGCGATCGAGGTGCTGGCGCTACTTTGTTCCTTGGTCGCATCGGCCACTTCGCCGATGCGTTCGAGGGTGCGCCGGGCGCCGTCTTCGATGGCGCGCAGGGATTCCGACGCCGACGACGCCAGGGCAACCCCCTGCTGGACTTCCGGCAGGGCCGCGTTCATTGCTTCGACGGCGCCAACCGTATCGCCCTGGATGCCGACGATCATCTGCTCGATTTCGGTGGTTGCCAGCGATGTCCGTTCGGCCAGCTTGCGCACCTCGTCGGCGACGACGGCGAAGCCGCGTCCCTGCTCGCCGGCACGGGCTGCTTCGATGGCGGCATTGAGCGCCAGCAGGTTGGTCTGGCCGGCAATGTCCTTGATCACATTGGCGATGCTGGAAATCTGCTTGGCCCGTTCTTCGAGTGCGTGAATCCGGTTGGATGCATCGGAGACCGTTTCCGAAATCTGCTGGATCGCCTGCGAGGCCTGATCGACGCGGGCCGAGCCCTGACCCGAGAGTTCGACGGCGGCGACCGAATCCTGGGAGGTGTCGCGGGCGCTGTCGGAAATGTGGTTGGAGCTGACGGTCAGCTCCTCGATGGCCGCCGCCATCGCCGACGTGGCGTCCGATTGGTGCTCGGCCGCGCGCGCGACTTCCTCGGAGGCGGTGGCGATATGCTCGGCGTTGTCGACCAGGCGGTTGGCGTCGCTGTTGATTTCGCTGACCATCTTGCGTAGCGCCTGGGTCATGCCGCCGAGCGTATTCAGCATGCTGCCCGGCGGCGCCTGGTCGATGCTGGCGGTCAGGTCGCCGTTGGCGATGCGCTCCATGATCTCGCTGGCGGCCTTGGGCTCGCCGCCGAGCTGATTCAGGATGCTGCGGCTGACCAGGAAGCCGAACAGTACCAGGGTGGCGAGCAGTACCGTGGAAATGCTGCCGAGCAACCAGGCCACCTGGCGAAACTCCTTGTCCACATCGTCGATGTAGATGCCGGTGCCGACTACCCAGTTCCAGGGCGTAAACAGCGTCGTGTAGCCGAGTTTCGGTTCGGGCTTATTCTGTCCGGCACGCGGGAACCAGTAATCGACGAAGCCGCCGCCGGCCTTGGCCGCTGCGATCAGTTCCCGGATGATGTATTTGCCATGCGTGTCCTGCATGTCCAGCTTGTTCTGGCCTTCCAGCTTCGGGTTGCCGCCGTGCAGGAAATAGACGCCCTCGGTATCGAAACCGAAGTAATAGTCGTCTTCGCCGTAGCGCAGGTCGCGCAGGCTGTCGCGTGCTGCGTTCTTGGCGTCTTCCTCGGAAATCTTGCCGGCACTTGCCAGTTGGTGGTGATGCTTGACGATGCCGAGGGCGACCTCGACGATGTCCCGGGTTTTCTGCTTGCGGTCTTCCAGCATGCTGTCCTTGAGCTGGAACAGCGAAACCAGACAGAGAACGATCAGGCCGACCAGTGTCAGACCGATCAGGAGTTGCATGCGAGTGGCGACCCGAAGGTTGGCTAATGCGCTCATGTTGAATCTCCCTGACACAGATGTTTGTTTATTCCAGGAGAATATCAGTAAATCGTTCTCTGGCGAAATCTGCCAGATTTTACATCTTTATTTTTTTTACTGTTTGTATTTTAGTCGGAATCGTACGGGTAGCAAGGACTCAATTGGTGCGTCGGCCGGTAGCGAACGCAAGCGCCGTACCGCCCGCAGCGCGGCTTCGTCGAGCAGCGGGTGGCCGCTGCTTTCCTCGATCCGGGCGGCAACGACCTGACCGTTTTCATCCAGCATCAGCAGGACCAGGGCTTCGCCCTCCAGGCCGCGCCGGATGGCTTCTTCGGGGTAGAACAACCCCTCCCGCTGCTGGGCGGAAAACTGTTCGGAGATGGCCTGGGTCCAGGTTTTCCGGATCGGCTCGACGGCTTTCCTTGGAGGCGGCAGTTGTTTGCTTGCAGCCGTTGCCACCGGGGGGATTTCCGGTTCCGGTAGCAGGATTTCGGGTGCGGCCGGCAGCGCAGGCGCAAGGCGGGCTTGCAAGGGCGGCGGCTCGGGGGGCTTGACGACGGTGGGCTCCGTCCGGAGGTCGACGAACGGCAGCAGGTGCAACAGCAGGGATGCACCTAAGGCACCGAGGAGCGGGCGAAGCGTTCGTGACATGAGAGAATGGCGGCTGTCTGATTGAGGCAGGACCTTCGGTGAGCAAGATGCACAGGAAAATCGTTGCGGCAATGATAATCGGGATGGCGCTCGTTTGCCCCGCTCAAGCCCAGTGGTGGGGGAGCGGAGAGGTCAAGCTGCCCGACCCAGTGACTTTTGCCAACCAGATGGAGTTGGGCGATGTCAGAACCGCGACCGCCTGGCTGGATGCCGGCCTGCCCCCGGACTTCATGGGCAGCCGGATTGGTTCCGGCCTGATGATCGGCGCCTGGGAAGGCAATATCGAATTGATGCGCCTGTTCATCTCCCGCGGTGCCGACATCAATCTGCGCAACGCCAACGGCGAGTCGGCGCTGGCGCTGGCGGCCTGGCGTGGTCAAAAGACGGCGGCGCAGTGGCTGATCGAGCGCGGCGCGCGCATCAATGCCCCGGACAAGCACTGGTCTCCCCTGCATTACGCGGTTTTTGGCGGACACGAGTCGATGGCCGATTACCTGATGGAGCAGGGGGCCGATATCGAAGCGCGCACGACCAACGGTTCCAGCGTGTTGATGATGGCAGTGTACGAGGGGCATCAGGCGCTGGTGCGCAAGCTGATCGAAAAGGGGGCTCGCCGCGATATCCGTAACGACTGGGGCGACGGCGCCCTAGAGTGGGCGATGCGCAACAACAATCTCGGGGTTGCGCGCATGATTGCCAGTCCGGAGGAATTCAACATCGCCGTCAGCAAACCGCGTGAGACCTGGGGCACGCCCCAGGGGTCGCTGACCATGAGCAAGGAATTGACGGGGTTGCTCGACATGCGCAAGACGCTGGCTGAGCGCAACATGTCCACCGAGGCGATCGACCGGCGCATTGCTGCCGAGCGGGTTCGCCTGGTGCGCGAGCGCTTCGACCGTCCCGGGCCGCAACGGGCGGCGACGCTGGAGGTGACGGCAAGTCGCGATGCGCCGGAGCAACAGTCGGTGCGCGTGATCCGGAAGAATGTTGCCGATGCGCCGCAGGAGAAACAGTTCAAGGCACCCCCGGCGACCTATTTCGGGACGCCGAAAATGCCGCCCAAGGCACCGCTGCGCAATTACTGAGGCAGGTCTGCCCGCCGGTCGGATTGCCAAGCGCGGCCGCCTGATGCAGACTCGCCGAAAATCATCGATCCAGGAGTGACAGCATGTTGTACGTGGCAAGGGACGCGCAGGGAAAAATCAGCGAAATGCACCCGACACCGGTGGCCGGTGCGGCGGAGGCCTTGCCGGCCGACAATCCGGAAGTGCTGCAGTTCATTCACGAGCGGTGGCGCAGTAACGAACTGAGTGAGCTTGACCGCGATTTCGTGCGGGTCATCGAGGATACGATCGAACTGCTGATTTCCAAGCGACTGATCCTGTTCACCGATCTGCCGCCCAAGGTCCAGGAAAAACTCCTGCGCCGCAAGGAAATCCGTCAACGCACGGGTTTCGACAGCCGCCTGGGGGCCGGCGGCGACGACATCATTCCGCTTTAGTCGTTTCCATCACCGCCCGGACCAGTTCGGCCAGGGTCCGCGCGCCCATCTTGTCCATGACCCGGGCGCGGTGGGCCTCGACGGTCTTCATGCTGATGTCCAGGGTATCGGCAATCTGTTTGTTCAGCTTGCCGGCGACGACCAGGTCCATGACTTCGCGTTCGCGCTGAGTCAGGGTCTCCAGGCGCTGGGCGATGGCATCGCTACGCTTGCGCCGCGTCGCATTCTCGCATTCCAGGGTCAGCGCCCGCCGGATGCGGGCGAGCAGATCCTCGTTGTGGAAGGGCTTTTCGATGAAATCGCAGGCCCCACGTTGCAGGGCGGCGACCGCCATCGGCACGTCGCCGTGACCGGTGACGAAGATCACCGGCAGCGCCGAGCCGCGGTCGGCCAGGTGTTCGTGCAGTTCGAGCCCGCTCATTTCCGGCATGCGCACGTCGAGCACCAGGCAGCCGCGCATGTCGTCGCGGTAGGCGGCGAGGAAGTGTTCGCCGGATTCGAAACAGGCCACGGCGTAGCCTTCGCCTTCGAGCAGCCAGTTCATCGAGTCGCGCATGGCTTCGTCGTCGTCGACGACGTAGATCACTTGTTCGGCGTCACGCATCATGTTCGTCCTTGTCTTCTTGGGGAACGGTGAAGTGGAAGGCGGTGCCGCCTTCGTGGCGACGTTCCACCCACAGGCGCCCCTGATGGAATTCTATGATGGAACGGCAGATCGGCAGGCCGATTCCCATGCCGTCCGGCTTGGTGGTGTAGAACGGGGTGAAGATTTTTTCGATATCCGCTTCGCTCAGGCCATGTCCGCGGTCGGCGACGATGACTTCGACCGTGCGCGTGTCGCGGCTGCGGGCCCGGATCTGCAGTTGCCTTTCCTCGGGCGGCAGGCCGCTCATGGCCTCGATGCCGTTCTTGATCAGGTTGAGCAGCACCTGTTCGATCATGATGCGGTCGACCACCACCCGGGGCAGGGTTTCGGGAATGTCCACCAGTAACAGGGTGCTGCTGCGCTGGGCCTCGATGTCGGCAAAGGCCCGGGTGTCGTCGATCAGTTCGGACAGAGCTACCGGTTGGCGATGCGGCTCGCCCTTCTTCACCATGTCGCGCATGCGGCGGATGATCTTGCCGGCCCGCTCGGCCTGATCGGAAGCCTTCTGCATCGCCGCCAGCAGATCGTCGATCTGGTAATTGCCGGCCTGCATGCGCTTGACGCAGCCGGCGCAGTAATTGGCGATCGCCGACAGCGGCTGGTTCAGTTCGTGGGCCAGCGACGAGGCCATTTCACCCATGGTGATCAGTCGCGACGTCTGGTCCAGCCGCTTCTGTTGCTGCAGGTTGACCTCGTCGATGCGCTTGCGGTCGGTGATGTCGGCGGCAATCTGGACCTTGACGATGCGCCCGTCGACCCAGCGGATGGCACGTTCGTGCAGGTGGTACCAGTGGCCGGACAGGCGATGGCGGATTTCTCCGTCGAACAGTTCGCAGGGCAGGTCGTCGAGGGTCAGCGTCTGCGGGTCGCGTGCCAGCTCGTCGGCCTCGGGACGGCAGGCTTCGGTGAGCTGGTAGCTGTTGCGTCCGACCGCGTCGAAACCGAAGATATGCTGGAAGGATCGATTGGCGAACAGGATTTCACCGCTGCCGAGATCGGCCACGTGCACCGCCGAGTCGAGTCCGTCGATCACCGTTTCGAAGCGTTCGTGCGCCCGTTCGAGTTCGAGGCGGGCGCGGCGCGGCTCGGTGATGTCGTTCATCGACGCCATCCAGCCGATCTGGCGGCCCTGGGTATCGATCAGCGGCGAGAAATAGAGGCGGACGTAAAAGCGTTCCCCGCTCTTGCGCATGATGCGCATCTCGTAGCCGCCAGCCGGCGCCCGGCCGGCCAGCGCCGAGTCGATGGTGTCCTGCAGCGCCGGGAATTCCTCCGGCGGCCAGTAAGGATAGGGGGGCTTGATGCCGACCAGTTCGCTTTCGTCGAAGCCGGTCATCCGGCAGAAAGCGGCATTGACAAAGGTGATCCGGCCTTCCAGGTCGATGGCCCGCAGGCCGGTGATCAGCGATTGCGACATGGCCTGGCGGAAGGCATAGGCGGCGCGCAATTGTTCCTCGGTTTCGGCCCGATGCTTGGCATGCCGACGCAATTGCAGCATGGTGATCGAGGTGATCGCGGTCAGCAGGACGATCAGCAGCGTGGGCAGCAGCGTCAGCCAGACGCCGCCGGCGCGGTAGGCGACGATCTCCAGCCCGAGGCGGTTGTTCGGCAGGTTCAGGTTGATGCGGCCGGAGATCTGGCGGTCGCTCGGTTTGACCGACGTGTTGCTGAACACCTCGCGCTCTTCGGCGTCCATGACGCTCAGGCTGTAGCGCGTCGTGAAGGCGGTGGGCATCGAGGCGCGCAATAGGGTTTCCAGCGACTGCAGGGCGATGAAGGCGCCGAGATCGGCGCTGCCGCGCTGCACTGGCAGGATGAGGTCGTGCAGGGGGCGGCGGTCGATGTCGGGATAGTCAGGCGAAACCACTTCCCGACGGATGCGCAGCGCTTCCTGTAGGGCCGTCAGCCGGATGCCGCCGAGCCGTTCGCCGACGAAGGTGGCGTTCGATTCGTTGGGGGCCACCCATTCGACGTAGCCGTCGGTATCGACCCAGGCGATGGCCAGGATTTCCGGATTTTCCCGGACGTAGCGGCTGGCCTTGACCTGGAAGGATTCGTAATTGAGCTGCATGAATTCCTGTTCGCGGCCCAGTTCGCGCAGGAATTCAAGGTGGTTGAACAGGCGGTTTTCCAGGGTCCGCTCGGCCCAGTGCATGTCGGCTTCAAGCGCCGAACGGGCGGTGTCGTGCTCGCGCCACTGCAACAGGCCGGTGATGATCAGCATGGCCAGGGCGAAGATGCCCACCGCCAGGTAAGGGGCGTTCCATAACCAGGTCTGGTGCGGCGAGGGGGCAGGCGGTTTGGGGAACATGACGGGATTCTTGGCCCCGGATGGCGGTTCGGCCATTGGTACTTACCCTTACTGGAAAAGCCAGTTTGCGATGACCGGCAGCAGCAGGGCCGTCAGCAGTCCGTTCAGACCCATGGCCAGTGCCGCGAAGGCGCCGGTTTGCTCATCGATCTGGAAGGCGCGGGCGGTGCCGATACCGTGCGAGGCGACGCCCAGGGAGAAGCCGCGGATTGCCGGGTCGCCGATGCGAGCGATGGCGAATACCTTGCCGGCGATGATGGCGCCGAGCACACCGGTGAAGATCACCAGGACGGCGGTCAGCGACGGCAGGCCGCCGATTTTTTCGGCGATGCCCATGGCGATCGGGGTGGTCACCGATTTGGGCGCAAGCGACGCCTGGGTCGCCAGGTCGGCGTCGAACAGGCGGGCGATCAGCACGGCGGAGACGATGGCCGTGGCGCTGCCGGCCAGCAGCCCGGCCGAAATCGGCAGCAGCATGCTGCGCACGCGGCGGAATTGCGAGTACAGCGGCACGGCCAGGGCAACGGTGGCCGGACCGAGCAGGAAGTGCACGAACTGGGCGCCGGCGAAATAGGTTTCGTAACCGGTGCCGGTCAGCCACAGCAGGCCGGCCAGGATGGCGACGGCGATCAATACCGGATTGGCCAGCGGATGCTGGCCGCTGCGCAGGTAGAGACTGTGGGCAAGCTGGTAAGCAAGCAGGGTGACGGTCAGCCCGAGCAGCGGCGAGGCCGACAGGTAGACCCAGAGTTCTCCGATGGGCTGGGTCATGGCTTACTCCGCGTGCACAGGTGCATCACCCAGGCGGTGACCAGCAGGGTCAGGACGGTGCTGACCAGCAGCGACAGCAGCAGCGCCAGCCACTGCTCGCCGACCCGGTCGAGATGCAGGACGATGCCGGTACCGGCCGGCACGAACAGCAGCGACAGGTGCTTGAGCAGATTCTGGCTGGTCGAGCGCAGTTCTTCGTCAGGGCCGCGGCGCAGCACCAGCAACAGGAACAACAGCAACATGCCGGCAACCGGGCCGGGAACGGGCAACGCCAGCCAGCGAACGAGGACTTCGCCGCATAACTGGCAGACGAGCAGCAGGGAAAGGGCGGCAAGCATGGCTGGCTCCGGCAGGGACATGCCGCCCAGTGTATTTCTGTCTTTTTGTTTTGTTAATGCCCGAAAAAGGCGAATGATATTTTACTTCTGGTAATCAATACTCTTCGTCGCTCGACCACATTTCGGGAGTGAACCGGATGACCCGGTTGCGGCCGGTTTCCTTGGCCTGATACAGCGCGATGTCGGCAAACTTGACCGCCTGCCAGAAAGTCGCGCTGTCGCCGGGGAAGTCGGCAATGCCGATGGAGATGGTCTTCTTCAGCACGATGCTGCCGATCTGTATCTTCAGCGCTTCGACTTCCAGGCGAATCTTCTCGGCGATCGAGAATGCCTGTTCCGCGCTGCTGTCGAGCAGGATGATCAGGAACTCCTCGCCGCCGTAGCGGATGACCAGGTCGGAAGCGCGTACGGCCTGCTTGAGCACGTTGGCCATGGCCTTGATCACGGCGTCGCCGGCGTCGTGGCCGTGGGTGTCGTTGACCATCTTGAAATAGTCGAGGTCGAGCATCATCACCGCCGCGTGGCCGCGTTTGCGCTGGACGCCGGCGACCAGGGTTTCGACGTACTCCTCGAGGAAGCGGCGGTTGTTCAGCCCGGTCATCGGGTCGCGCAGGGTCGAGTCGCGCAAGCTTTCCATGAGGCGCTTGGTTTCCAGCACCGGCGCGGTTTCGCGCAGGTAGACCTGAAGCAGCGGGGCACATTCCTGCAGCTTGCTTTCCTCTTCGGGCTTGCAGATGATCTGGACGATGCTGCCGACCGAGCCGGACTGGATGATCGGGAAGCAGACGTGACGCCGGTCACCGGCTTCGGCCGGCGGCTGGAAGGCATAGCAGATGCCGGGATTGTCGATGCTGTCGACGACATGGCCGGTTCGGCGGACACGGCAGGCCTCGGGGCGAACCAGGATTTCCGGGTCGCACCAGCGGCAGCCGTCGGCAACCTCGCCGTCGACGATGATGCTCTTCATCTGCTTCTTGTTGCTGGTGATCTCGTAGAGCGAGAATTCCTGGCGGCCGAATTCCTGTTGCAGCGTCGTCGATAGACGCTGGTAGATTTCCGACTTGGTTTCGTCCTCTTCGATCGCCTGCTTGAAATGCGAGGCCTTGGACAGCCCATCGACCATGTCGATGGTTGCCGTCAGCAGGTTCTCGCCCGGGGTCGCCGTGCGCTCGGTCAGCTTGGCGACGCTGGTGCCGATCCGGTTCAGGCCGGTTTCCAGGAAGCGCAGCAGGCGGTTCATGTCGTTGGCGATCTGCCCGATCTCGTCGTTGGTCCGTTGCTCGACATGGGCCTTGAAATCACCGTCAAGGGCGCGCTGAACGGCGTGCTCGACGGCGGTCGCGGTTTCCGAGATCGGCCGCAGCAGGCGGCGCAGCAGCAAAATCAGCAGCAGGGCAAACAGCGCCACCGCACCGGTGATTCCGGCCACCGTCCACAAGGCCTTGTGCCGCAAACCATCGATCGACATGGTCATGGTCACCGCGCCGAGTACCGTTCCTTCGGTGACCTCGTGGCACTGCAGGCAGTTCGGCGTGCCGTTCGAGGTGGCGATGTAGGGAATGGTGCCGCGGAACATCGTTTCGCCCTCTTCCTTGAAGATTTCGAAGGTGGCGCGACCGCCGGCCATCACCTGGCGTTCGATGGCATCCGGGCGACTTTCCATGTTCAGGCCCATGCCGAATTGCCGCTCAAGCTCGGGCGAGCGGACGACCCGTGCCGAGCGCAGCCCCTGAACTTCGAGCATGCGCTTGAGGAAGCTCTCGCGGCGGTCGATGACGCCGTTGATCATCGCCTCGGTCAGGTGCACGCGCACGACCTCGCCGGCGGTGCGGATATGGTCGGTGGCCGAAGCGATGGAGAAGCTGCGGAAGGCGTAGAGACTGATGGCGACCAGGACTGCCATCAGCGTCACGGCGATGGCGATGAAGAACAGGGTGACCTTGGTGTTGAGATTCACAGGTAATGTTCCGGCAACAAGGTGTCAGGGAACAGGCATTATGGCTGAGTGCGGGGCGCCGACCAAGTGCTAGACCCCTTGTTCACGGGGGGTTTTCCGCCTTTTTTTGATCAAGGTCAATGATTCCCGGAAAAGCCCGGGTGAACAAAAAAACGCCGGGTTGCCCCGGCGTTCAAATTCCTCTGCGTTGGTTGTGTTATCAGGCCATCGCTTCGTACAGCGGCAGGGTCAGGAACTCCGGATAGTCCGGGGTCAGCGACATGCGGTCGAAGATCTCGGCGGCCTGGTCGTAGGTCGCGGTGTCCTCGCCCTGGGCGGTAACGGTGGCCTTCACCTTGGCCAGTTCCTCGGCGATCATCGGGCGGACCATTTCCACGGTGACCTTGCGGCCGTCGTCGAGGATGCCCTTGGGCGAAACCACCCACTGCCAGACTTGCGAGCGGGAGATTTCGGCGGTGGCGGCGTCTTCCATCAGGTTGTGGATGGGCACGCAGCCGTTGCCGGCCAGCCATGCGCCGAGGTAGTGGATGCCGACGTTGATGTTGTTGCGCAGGCCGGCTTCGGTGATCGGGGTGGTTGGACGGAAGTCGAGCCACTGCTCGGGACCGAACTTGCCTTCAACCTGCTTCTCGAACTGGTTCGGGCGGTCGCCGAGGACCTTGACGAACTCTTCCATGGCGATCGGCACCAGGCCCGGGTGGGCCACCCAGCCGCCGTCGAAGCCATCGTTGGCGTCGCGGGTCTTGTCGTGACGGATGCCGGCCAGGGCCTTTTCGTTGGCGACCGGATCGTTCTTGATCGGGATCAGCGCCGACATGCCGCCCATGGCCGGCGCGCCGCGCTTGTGACAGGCCTGCACCAGCGCCAGGGCATAGCCGCGCATGAACGGCACTTCCATGGTGATGGCGCTGCGCTGGGCCAGGCAGAAGTCCTTGTTCTTCTTGAACTTCTTGATGCACGAGAAGATGTAATCCCAGCGACCGGCGTTGAGACCGGCGGAGTGGTTGCGCAGTTCGTAGAGGATTTCTTCCATCTCGAAAGTGGCGAGGATGGTCTCGACCAGCACGGTGGCCTTGATCGTGCCCTGCGGCAGGCCGACATGATCCTGGGCCATGACGAAGATGTCGTTCCA
This sequence comes from uncultured Azonexus sp., assembly GCF_937982035.1. Lineage (NCBI taxonomy): Bacteria > Pseudomonadati > Pseudomonadota > Betaproteobacteria > Rhodocyclales > Azonexaceae > Azonexus > uncultured Azonexus sp. Next base: position 17,472 of record NZ_CALJNI010000019.1, on the reverse strand, counting down.
CAGGCGGGCTTCAAGATGGCTTTCCATCTTCGGCAGGTAGTAGAACGGGCCGGCGCCGCGGGCGATCTGTTCCTTGGCGTTGTGGAAGAAGACCAGGCCGAAGTCGAAGATGCCGCCGGAGACGCGCTGGCCGTCAACGAGGACGTGCTTCTCGTCGAGGTGCCAGCCGCGCGGACGGATCTGCAGGGTGGCGATCTTGTCGTTGAGCTTGTATTCCTTGCCGTTTTCGTTCTTGAACGAGAGTTCGCGGCGGATCGCCTTGTACAGGTTCACCTGACCCTGGATCTGGTTATCCCAGTTCGGGCTGTTGGAATCCTCGAAATCGGTCATGTAGGAATCGGCGCCCGAGTTGAAGGCGTTGATGATCATCTTGGCTTCGACCGGGCCGGTGATTTCAACGCGGCGGCACTGCAGGGCGGCCGGCACCGGGGCGACCTTCCAGTCGCCTTCGCGGATGTGTTTGGTTTCCGGCAGGAAGTCCGGCATTTCGCCGGCGTCGATGCGCGCCTGGCGCTCGATGCGGGCCTTGAGCAGTTCCTGGCGACGGGCTTCGAAGGCACGGTGCAGCTTGGCGACGAACTCGAGCGCTTCGGTGGTCAGGATGGATTCCCATTCGGGCTTGATCGGGGCGTTGATTTGCACGCCAGCGGGCAGGTTGATGGCCATGAGAGGACCTCCGGTAGAGAGTGATTGGAATGCTGCAATGCGATGCATTGTATGAGTCTTCTATAAGACTTGAAATACCGCTAGAATCACTTCATCTTTTACTGTGGGTATCAAATGAGCCGCTTAAAGCAGATCGAAGCCTTCGTCAGTGTCGCAACCCGGGGCAGTTTGTCGGCGGCGGCCCGGCTGGAGGGCGTGACGCCGGCCATTATCGGGCGTCGTATCGATGCGCTCGAAGCGCGGCTGGGCGTGCGTCTGCTGTTGCGTACCACGCGCCGGCTGACCTTGACCTTCGAAGGCCAGGCTTTCCTCGAGGATTGCCAGAAGCTGCTCAACGACCTGGCCAATGCCGAAGCCGCGGTTTCCCTGGGCGGGGTGCAGGCCAGTGGTTATCTCAAGATATCGGCGCCGGCCGGTTTCGGTCGCCAGCATGTGGCACCGCTGGTCGGCGACTTCATGCGGGCCAATCCGGAGGTCCGGGTCAATCTCAACCTTAGCGACCGCCTGGTCGACCTGATCAACGAGAACATCGACTGCGCCATCCGGATCGGTGAAATGACCGATTCCAGCCTGGTCAGCGTGCGTCTCGGCGAAATGCGGCGCATGGTGGTGGCCAGTCCGGCCTATCTGGTCGCGCACGGTGTGCCACGGACGCCGGATGATCTGGCTGGGCACAATTGCCTCTCGCTCGGGCAGCAGCGTGGCTGGCTGTTCCGGCATCCGGACAGCGGCGAAACCCGGACGCTCAAGGTGGGGGGCAGTTTCGAGTGCAACGACGGCGCAGTGCTGCACGAGTGGGCACTGGCCGGGCGCGGGCTGGCGTGGCGCTCGCTGTGGGAGGTCGGCCGCGACCTCAAGGAGGGCCGGCTGACCTCGGTGCTCGACGCCTGGCAGGCACCGCCCATGGGTATTTACGCGGTGTTTCCCCAGCGCCGGCATCTGCCTTTGCGGGTGCGCCTGTTCATCGATCTGCTCAAGGAAAACTACAGCCGGCCCAGTTATTGGGAATTGCGGTGAAAAAACCGGCTTTCCGGGTAATGGGGGTGTGTGCGCTGGCGCTGGGCGGGCTCGGTGTCGTCCTGCCGTTGCTGCCGACCACGCCTTTCCTGATTCTTGCCGCTTACTGCTTTGCCCGCTCGCATCCGGAATGGGAGGCGCGGCTGCTGAATCATCCGCGAAGCGGGCCGGCGATCATTGCCTGGCGCGAGCGCGGCGCCATCCCCTTGATCGCCAAGCGCCTGGCGACGCTGATGCTGGCGATCAGTGCCGTGGCCGGCTGGTTCACCCTGCCCGGCGACTGGCGTTACCTGCCGCTGAGCATCGGTGTGGTCATCCTGCTGTGGATGTGGTCGCGTCCGTCTGACTGAGCGGGGTCAGTGGCTGCCAGTGACCGTCCGGCCAGACGACACCGTCGCGGCCGCGCTGCTTGGCTTCGTACATGCGCTGGTCGGCGCGCTGCACCATGCTTTCCCAGTTCGCGGTGTTGGCTTCCTTGCTCGACGCAATACCGATCGAAGCAGTCATCGGCTGGCCGTCCGGGCGCAGGCCGAGGCCCAAGTCGCGCATGCGTTGCAACAGCGGCCCGACGCTCTCCGGCGGGGTGTCGGGCAGGACGGCGACGAATTCCTCGCCGCCCCAGCGGATCAGCAGGTCGCTTCGGCGCAGTGCGTTCCGGATGTTGTCGGACAGGGTGCGCAGGCAGCGATCCCCTGCTTCATGGCCGTAACTGTCGTTGACGCTCTTGAAGCGGTCGAGGTCGATGAACGCCAGCGTCAGCGGCTTGCCGGACATGTTGTTGAGGCGGAACAGCAGCGCCAGCGCGTCTTCACCCGAGCGTCGCGTGTAGGCACCGGTCAGTGGGTCGTGCATGGCCTTGACCACCAGCGTTGCCATGTAGTGACACTGGCTCATGCCCGAGAACATGGCGACGCCCAGCATCATCAGCATGAACCACAGCATGCCGCCGTATTGGGCCAGTTCCGTCATCTGCCCGGACAGGATCACACCGTAAAGACTCAGGGTAATGACCGGCAAAGCCAGCAAGGCAGCTTCAATTGCGGTGAGCGGGAAAATGGCCAGTCCGCCGAGGACGATGGTCGGCAGGTAGGCGTACAACTGGGCGACCAGCTGCTGGGTCTTGGTCTGGCTGGCGGCAGCGAGCATGTCCGCCGAGAACAGATGGAACAGCGACGGCACCAGCAACAGGACCAGCAAGGCGGCCAGCGCCTGCACGTACGGGCGCGTCAGCGAGACTTCGCGGGGCCAGGCCAGGGCGCCGAAGACCAGGGCCGAGAGGATGCGCAGGCCGACCAGGTTGGCCGCGGTGTGCAGGTCGAACACCAGGAGGTCGACGATGGCCCCGAGGGGGACCAGAACGGCAAAGAGGCCGGCAATCAACTGGACGCGGGCCATGATCACGGAAGCCGCATGACGGCGAAGTTCGGAACTCCGGCCGGCCGGGGTCAGCATATCGAGAATCTGGCTGCCGTTCAGTTGCGAAGGCGCCAGAATGTTCTTGCTGATTTTTTGCCACAAGGTGGTCACGTTGGGGTGTTTGGTCGATTGAGCCTATTGATATTATGACCTTTTGGATAGTTTTCTGGCGGGTTTTTCCAGAATAAAAAAAGACCGCACTCGCATGAGGCGGTCTTTTGCTACGCTTTTAGGGCAATTACGGCGCTTGTCGGTCAGGCTTCCGCTTTGCGCAGGACTTCGTAAAGCTCGTCCTTGAGCGCCAGTTTTTCCTTCTTCAGCACTTCAATTTCCAGGGGCGTACCCGGTTCGACGTGGTTTTCCATGTTCTTGATTTTCTGATCAAGCTCGTTGTGCTTGTCGAACAGGTTCTGGAAATGGCGATCCGTGGTTTTCAGCCGGGAGATCAGGTCTCGGTATTCGGGAAACATCGCATGCTCCTTTGTGGTTGTATGTTCAGCTCGATTCTACGCCTCTCCGGCGCCTACGACGAAAAAGGCCGATCCCTTTTGAGGATCGGCCTTCCGGATGCCGCAGGATGTTGCGGCAATCGCAAACGCTTGCTGATTAGTGGAACTGTTCTTCTTCGGTCGAGCCGGTGAGAGCCTTGACCGAGGAGGAGCCACCCTGGATGACGGTGGTGACTTCGTCGAAGTAACCGGTACCGACTTCCTGCTGGTGCGAAACGAAGGTGTAGCCTTGTTCGCGAGCGGCGAATTCCGGTTCCTGAACCATTTCAACGTAGTGCTTCATGCCTTCGCCGCGAGCATAGGCGTGGGCGAACTTGAAGGTGTTGTACCAATTGACGTGGATACCGGCCAGGGTGATGAACTGGTACTTGTAGCCCAGCGCCGACAGTTCTTCCTGGAAGGAGGCGATCTGCGAGTCGTTGAGGTTCTTCTTCCAGTTGAAGGATGGCGAGCAGTTGTACGACAGCAGCTTGCCCGGGCAGGCGGCCTGAACGGCCTGGGCGAATTCGCGGGCGAAGCCGATATCGGGCACGCCGGTTTCGCACCAGACGAGGTCGGCGTACGGGGCGTAGGCAACGCCGCGGGAGATCGACTGCTCCAGACCGTTCTTGACGCGGTAGAAACCTTCCTGGGTGCGCTCGCCGGTGAGGAACGGCTTGTCGTTCTCGTCGTAGTCGGAGGTGATCAGGTTGGCGGCTTCGGCATCGGTGCGGGCCAGGATCAGCGTCGGAACGCCCATGACGTCAGCAGCGAAACGAGCGGAGATCAGCTTCTCGACGGCTTCGCGGGTCGGGACGAGCACCTTGCCACCCATGTGGCCGCACTTCTTGGCGGCAGCCAGCTGGTCTTCGAAGTGCACACCGGCGGCGCCGGCGGCGATCATGTTCTTCATCAGTTCGAAGGCGTTCAGCACGCCGCCGAAACCGGCTTCTGCGTCGGCAACGATCGGCAGGAAGTAGTCGATGAAGCCTTCGTCGCCCGGATTGATGCCACGCGACCACTGGATTTCGTCAGCGCGCTTGAAGGTGTTGTTGATGCGGCGAACCATGGTCGGGACGGAGTCGTAGGCGTACAGCGACTGGTCCGGGTACATGGTTTCCGAGGTGTTGCCGTCGGCAGCAACCTGCCAGCCGGAGAGATACACGGCTTCCAGGCCAGCCTTGGCCTGTTGCATGGCTTGACCAGCGGTGATGGCGCCGAAGGCGTTCACATAACCCTTCTTGGCACCGCCGTTGACCTTTTCCCAGAGGACCTTGGCGCCGCGCTGGGCCAGGGTGTATTCCGGCTGCAGGGAGCCACGCAGGCGAACCACGTCGGCAGCGGAGTAGCCGCGCTTGACGAGCTTCCAACGGGGGTTTTCGGCCCAGTCTTTTTCCAGGGCGGCGATTTGCTGTTCGCGAGTGCTCATGTGTATTCCTCAGAAGTTGGGTTGGGAAATCGGTATTGCGCAGAAACATTCTTGCTGCCTGCGATGTCCGAGAGTATAGATAAAATCGTGCACGGCAGCAATAGTCTTATATAAGACATAAGACAAAAAATAATTCATTAAAAACATGGTTTTATCGGCGATTTTTCGCGATGTGAAACGATATTTGTGCCAGTGAAACGCGGTGCAGCATTTTTTGTATCGCGCCTACCCCGTTTTTGCGCTTGACCGCGCCGGGCTGGCGAGGTTGAATTCAATAAATTTAGATATATTTGGTGATTCCATGGAATTCTTCAGAGGTCTCTACGACTGGATCGAGCGCACTTTCTGGAACTCGTTGACCAAAAAGTTGATGAGTTTCCTGCTGCTCTTCTTCATCGATCTCTTTTACCTCGGCATCTATGTCCATCAGAAGGGCGTGGTGGCCGAGGAAATGGCGAAATCGGGGGCGCCGGTGGAGGTCCTGCAGCGGGTATCCGAAAGCCTGGACCAGGGCTTGATGCTGATGATAGTGCTGACTGTCATTGCCCTGTGCTGGAATCTCCTGCAGATTCTCTATATCCGCTACCTGATCCTGCGCCCGGTACGCATGATCGCCACCATTTTTGACGAGATCGGGCGCGGCGAGGGCGATTTCTCTCGCAATCTGCCGACCATCACCCACGACGAGTTGCGCACCCTGGCCGAGGCCTACAACCGCTTCGCCGACAAGATGCGCGAGATCATCAGCGAGGTCCGCAAGATGAGCGTGAACATCGCGCGCGAGGCGGTAGTGGTCAAGCGCACGGTTTCTTCGACGGCGACGCGCGCCGACCAGCAGGGGCAGATTGCCAACTCGGTGTTCGGCGCCAGTTCCGAGGCCGTGCAGGCGATCCAGGAGGTCTCCAGTTCGGCCGAGCTGATTTCGCATTCGACCGATACCAACCTTGCCACGGCGCGCAATTCGCTCGACGAGATGCAGGACATCGTCGGCAAGGTCCAGGGCGTCAGCAACAAGCTGCACCAGTTCAACGAAACCGTCGGCCATCTGGCCGAGCGTTCCGACAGCATTCGCCTGATTGCCGGCCTGATCAAGGATATTGCCGACCAGACCAACCTGCTGGCGCTCAACGCGGCGATCGAGGCGGCGCGGGCCGGTGAGATGGGGCGCGGTTTCGCCGTGGTTGCCGACGAGGTGCGCAAACTGGCCGAACGGGTCAACGTGGCAACCCAGGAAATCACCGTGAACATCGGCGGCATGATCGATCTGGTCCGAGAGACCCAGCGGGAGAACGAAGTCATCAACGGCGACATCCGCCTGACGCGCGAGGTGGTCGAGCGGTCCTCCGGCGAGTTCCAGCAGATGGTCGGCAACTTCGAACGTACCGGCGATCAGTTGAATCAGATTGCCGCCGCGATGGAACAGCTGACGGCGACCAATTCCCAGGTGCACGATTCGGTGCGGCAGGTGCACGATCTTTCGGTCGAAGTTGCCGGCAGCATGAAGTCTTCCGAGCAGACGACGCAGGCGCTCAGCCAGGCGACCGAGAGCGTCCAGGAACTGGTCTCGCGGTTCAAGATCGGGCGCGGTGCATTCGACTTCAACGTCGACAAGGCACGCCAGTTCCGCGACGCCATCCAGGACAAACTGGCCGAGCTGGCATCGCGCGGTGTCGATATCTGGGATCAGAACTACCGCCCGATGCCCAACACCAACCCCCAGAAGTACGAGGTCAGCTATTGCAGCAGCTTCGAACAGCAGGTCCAGCCGCTGTTCGAGCAGGCACTGTCCAGCCTGCGCGGTGGGGTTTATGCGCTGATCATCGATAACCGGGGTTACGGTGCCATCCACAACCAGAAATTCTCCCGGCCGCTGACCGGCAACTACCAGAACGATCTGGTCGGCAACCGCACCCGGCGCATCTGGGACGACGTCACCGGACAGCGCGGGGCGAAGAATACCCAGCCGCTGCTGGTTCAGACCTACGCCCGCGATACCGGGGAAATCCTGTCCGAGATCAACATGCCGATCATGGTCGGCGGCCGTCATTGGGGTACGGTGCGGGTCGGCTGCGAAAGCGCCGTGCTGCTGGAGGGCTGAGCCCCGTCTCAGTCGCCCAGCAAGGTGGCGCCCTGGCGGGCGCCATGCTCGGTCTGCCGGTCCATCTCGCGTTCGGCCACGGCGGCTTCCCGCATCAGGCTTTCGCCCAGACCGTTGGCGGCGCGGGTGAGCGCGGCGCAGGAGGGCATTTGCGGCAGGCGCAGGATGCCTTCATCGATGCGCCGCCCGTAGTCCCGGGCAATCTTCACGTGTTCCATTTCGTGCGCGCGCAGTGCCAGCAGGTAGAGATCGAAGCGACGGCGAACCGCCGGATCGCCCGTGTTGAGTTGCGGTAGCGTGATTTCGGCCTGCAGGCTGGTGCGGTTGCTGGTAATCCGGCAACGACCGTCGCCCTCTTCCCACCAACGGAAATTCCACTGAATGTTCCACGCCGTGTAGGCATGAAACACCTGGCCATCCTGCCGGATCGGCGAGTGCCGGTTCAGACTGGCCAGCAGCGTCGTCCCGGGACGGTGGTCAGCGGTGTAATGGCGGGTGCGGATGCTTTCCTGAAGTTCGGCCCAGGCCGGCAGGGCGGCCTGGTTCAGCAGCCAGAATACCGCGACGAGAGAGGGCTTCAGAGCAGTGGTTTGGCCGACACGAGCACACCGTCCTCGTCGGCGTAGAGCCATTCGCCGGGATGGAAGGTGACACCGCCGAAAGTCAGCGGGAGATTGCGGTCGCCGATGCCTTTCTTGACGGTTTTCTGCGGATGCGTGTTGAGTGCGCGCACGCCGATGTCGATGCCGTTGATGTCGCCGGAGTCGCGGATGCAGCCATAGACGACCACGCCTTCCCAGCCGTTCTTGTTGGCCAGGATGGCCAGCTGGTCGCCGACCAGGGCGCAGCGCAGCGAGCCGCCGCCGTCGATGACCAGTACCTTGCCGTGACCGGGCTCGTTGAAGATTTCCCGGACCAGCGTGTTGTCCTCGAAAATCTTCAGTGTGGCGATTTCGCCGGAAAAAGCCGTGCGGCCGCCATAACGCTGGAACATCGGGGCAACGACGCGCACCGTCTTGCCGAGCTCGGCTTCGTACTGGTCGCACAGGTCGGGGGTCTTGAAGCTCATTCGGGTCTCCGGAAATGAAAAAGCCGTGCAATCTTGCACGGCTTTGGGGGGAGAAGGCAATTGTCAGACGGTGGCTTCGAGGTTTTCCTCCTCGAAATCGAGCCTGATCTTGCCGTCCGCGTCGAGATCGACGGTGACCTTGCCGCCGCTGGCCAGCTTGCCGAACAGCAGTTCGTCGGCCAGCGCCGAGCGGATCGTGTCCTGGATCAACCGGGCCATCGGCCGCGCGCCCATGAGCGGGTCGAAACCCTTCTCGGCGAGCATTTCCTTGACCGCGTCGGTGAAGTGCGCCTCGACCTTCTTCTCGTGCAGCTGTTCTTCCAGCTGCATCAGGAACTTGTCGACGACGCGCAGGATGATGTCGTGGTCGAGCGGACGGAAGGAGATCGTGGCGTCCAGGCGGTTGCGGAACTCGGGCGTGAACAGCCGCTTGATCTCGGCCATCTCGTCCCCGGTTTCCTTGCTTGAGGTGAAGCCCATCGAAGCCTTCTGCAGGTCGGCGGCGCCGGCATTGGTGGTCATGATGATGACCACGTTGCGGAAGTCGGCCTTGCGTCCGTTGTTGTCGGTCAGCGTGCCGTGGTCCATGACCTGGAGCAGGATGTTGAAGATGTCCGGGTGGGCCTTCTCGATTTCGTCGAGCAGCAGCACGCAGTAAGGCTTTTTGGTGATCGCCTCGGTCAGCAGGCCGCCCTGGTCGAAGCCGACGTAGCCCGGCGGCGCGCCGATCAGGCGGGAGACGGCGTGACGCTCCATGTACTCGGACATGTCGAAACGCTGCAGCTCGATGCCGAGGAAGTAGGCCAGTTGCTTGGCGACTTCGGTCTTGCCGACACCGGTCGGGCCGGAGAACAGGAAGGCGCCGATCGGCTTGCCCGGGTTGCCGAGGCCGGAACGGGCCATCTTGATCGCCTTGGTCAGCGCGTCGATGGCCTTGTCCTGCCCGAAGACGGTTGCCTTGAGATCGCGGTCGAGATTCTTCAATGCGCTACGGTCGTCCATCGATACGTGCTGCGACGGAATGCGGGCAATCTTGGCGACGATTTCCTCGATGTCGGTCTTGTTGATCGTCTTCTTCTGCTTGGACTTCGGCAGGATGCGCTGGGCTGCGCCGGCCTCGTCGATGACGTCGATGGCCTTGTCCGGCAGGTGGCGGTCGGTGATGTAGCGCGAGGCCAGCTCGACTGCCGACGAGATCGCCGTGGTCGAGTACTTGATCCCGTGATGTGCCTCGAAGCGTGCCTTCAGGCCCTTGAGGATTTCGATGGTCTCGGCGACCGACGGTTCATTGACGTCGATCTTCTGGAAGCGCCGCGACAGCGCGCTGTCCTTCTCGAAGATGCCGCGGAACTCGGTGTAGGTGGTGGCGCCGATGCACTTCAGCTGGCCCGACGACAGCGCCGGCTTCAACAGGTTGGAGGCGTCGAGCGTGCCGCCCGAGGCCGAGCCGGCGCCGATCAGCGTGTGGATCTCGTCGATGAACAGGATTGCGTTCGGGTTGTCCTGCAGCGCCTTGAGGACGCCCTTCAGGCGCTGTTCGAAATCGCCGCGATACTTGGTGCCGGCCAGCAGAGAACCCATGTCCAGCGAATAGACGTTGGCCTGCGCCAGGATTTCCGGGACGTCGCCCTCGACCACCTTGCGCGCCAGGCCTTCGGCGATCGCCGTCTTGCCGACGCCGGCTTCGCCGACCAGCAGCGGGTTGTTCTTGCGCCGCCGGCACAGCGTCTGGATGACGCGTTCGAGTTCCTTGTCGCGGCCGATCAGCGGGTCGATCTTGCCCTGCAGCGCGAGTGCGTTGAGGTTGATCGTGTATTGCTCGAGCGGGCCGGCTTCGGCCTTTTCGCCCTCGGTTTCGACCTCGCCTTCCGGCGTGGCCTTCTGCTGCGGTACCTTGCTGATGCCGTGCGAGATGTAATTGACCACGTCGAGCCGGGTGACGCCCTGCTTCTGCAGGAAATAGACGGCGTGCGAATCCTTCTCGCCGTAAATGGCGACCAAGACGTTGGCGCCGTTCACTTCCTTCTTGCCGGAAGACTGGACATGCAGGATGGCGCGCTGGATGACGCGCTGGAAACCCAGGGTCGGCTGGGTGTCGATGTCGTCCTCGCCGGAGACGGTCGGCGTGTGCTCGTCGATGAAATTGCTCAGATCCTTGCGCAGCGTGTCGGGTTTCGCACCACAGGCACGCAGGGCGTCGGCGGCCGACGGATTGTCGATCAGGGCCAGCAGGAGGTGCTCGACGGTGATGAATTCGTGGCGCTTCTGGCGCGCCTCGACGAAGGCCATGTGCAGGCTGACTTCGAGTTCCTGGGCAATCATCAGTTTTCCTCCATGATGCAGGCTAGCGGGTGCTGGTGCTGGCGGGCGTACGCCGTGACTTGTTCGACTTTGGTCGCCGCGATGTCCCGGGGGAAAATCCCGCAGGTACCGCGACCCTCGTTGTGAACTTTGAGCATGATTCGTGTCGCTTGTTCAGTATCCAACGAAAAAAAACGTTGCAAAACGTTGATGACGAAATCCATGGGTGTGAAATCGTCGTTCAGCAACATCACCTTGTACATGCGTGGCGGCCGCAGCTTGCTGCGCAATGCCTCAAGTTGTCCGCCTTCCTGAATCTTGGTAGCCATGCGTTCGATTCTATACAGTCCGTCCCAATCTGCAACAGTAACGAACAAGCAATTCCCTTGCCTGAAACCATGCTGCGCTGCGGCATTGAAAATTGTTGACGGAAAAATTCAACTGGCGTAAAAAATGGCTGTGTTTGGATTCAGGCTGTATCGCGGGTACTACGTGTTCCGGGTCGTTGAGCTCAAACAGGGAGTCGGGGAGACCCGGAAATTCGTACGCTTTTTTGTAGGAAAGTAGCAGATATGGCAATCGGTACTGTCAAGTGGTTCAATGATTCCAAGGGCTTCGGTTTCATTACGCCCGACGATGGCAGCGAAGACCTCTTCGCACATTTCTCCGCCATCAACATGAATGGCTTCAAGACCCTGAAGGAAGGCGAGAAGGTTTCCTTCGAAGTGGTTCAGGGGCCGAAAGGCAAGCAAGCTTCCAATATCCAGCGCGCCTGATACTCGCGGATAAGCGGAATGCAAAAAGCCCGTCGTTTCGACGGGCTTTTTTTCGTCTGGCAGTCGCCTCAGCCGACGGTGATTTCGTCCTGGCGCTGGGCGCCGGTATTGTCGGTCCACTGTACCGACAGCTTGTCGCCGGCCTTGATGCCGCCGGCCTTGAAGGCGAACAGCGGGTTGCGCGAAATCGAGGTGTTCAGTTGCCCGTCGATCAATGCCTGACCGTTCAGTTTCACGGAAAAGGTCTGGATGAAATGCACGGGGACGGGTTTCCCGGACTCGTCGCGGCGCTGGCCGGTTTCCATCGGATGGTGCATGAGTACGCGAATGTCGGCAATTTCGCCCTGAAGTTGTGTGCGGATACGGATCGGTTCGCTCATTTCAGCCTCCACAGCCGCCAAGGGTGACCTTGATTTCGCGGAAGGCCACATGATTGCGGCCGTCCGCCGTGCGGGCAACGGCCCGGACGCGCATGGTCTCGGCGAGTTTCAATTGCACCCTGGCGTAGGGCAGGGCCTTGCCGCTGAAGTTGAGTTCGGCGCACAGGGGCATCGGATTCTTCTCGGCAATGATCAGCAGGCTGCGCGTGTTGGGCAGCTTGCACAGGACTTCGATCTCGACCTTGCCGCCGTTCTCGGCGATTTCCGGTGCCTTGAATTCGATTTCCCGCGATTCGGCCGAGGCGGCGACGCCCAGCCTGGTCAGCGCGTCGGCGGCGTTCTGTGCGGTGAAGGCGCTGCGTTTCCATTCGCTGGCCAGGACGCGTCCCGGCGTCAGCAGGCCCGCGCCCAGTAACGGTGCGAGCAGCGTCGCCGAGACGCCGCCCTTGAGTAGTTTTCTGCGTAGTTCCATGAGTCGTGTTTTCAGTCAGCTTGCCAGTGTCCGGATTTGCCGCCCTTTTTTTCGAGCAGGCGGATGTTGTCGATGCGCATGCCGCGATCGACGGCCTTGCACATGTCGTAGATGGTGAGCAGGCCGACCGACGCCGCAGTCAGGGCTTCCATTTCGACACCGGTGCGGCCGAAACATTCCGCCGTGACTTCGCAATGCACGGCGTGCTGCGTCTCGTCGATGACAAAGTCGGCGGCAACGCGGGTCAGGGCAATCGGGTGGCACAGCGGGATCAGATCGCCGGTGCGCTTGCTGGCCTGGATCGCGGCAAGGCGGGCGATGCCGAGGACATCGCCTTTCTTGGCCGAGCCTTCGCGGATCAGCGCCAGGGTTTCCGGCTGCATGGTGATGGTGCCGGCGGCACGGGCGACGCGCGCAGTTTCCTGCTTGGCGCCGACATCGACCATGTGCGCCTGGCCGGCGCTGTCGAAATGCGTCAGGGGGGAGTCGGTCACGGTAGCTTACTTTTGGTTACGAAGTGCCCGGCGGTGGCCGGAATGACTGCGCTATCATAGCACCATGCCTCGAATCAGACGCCTCCTTGCGCTTGTCCTGGCCGCCGTCATGGCGGTTTCGCCCGTTGCCGCGCAGAACCTGCCCGAACTCGGCGAAGTGTCGAGCGAGGCCCTGTCGATCGCCACCGAGAAGCGTATCGGGCAGCAGATCATGCAACAGATCCGGCAGCGCGAGGCCGCCTATCTCGACGATTACGATGTCGAGGCCTACCTGAATCATCTGGGCGGACGGTTGGCCGGTTTCAGCCACGATCCGGGCTTCGGTTTCGAATTCTTCGCCATCAACGATCCGAGCATCAACGCCTTTGCCATGCCCGGCGGCTACATCGGCGTGCATACCGGGCTCATCCTGTCGGCGCAGAGCGAATCGGAACTGGCCGGTGTGCTGGCGCACGAGGTTTCGCACGTCACCCAGCGCCATATCGCCCGCCAGTTGTTCCAGTCCAAACGCATCAGCATCGCGTCGATGGTGGCGATGGGCCTGGGCCTGCTCGCCGCCAGTTCCAATCCGCAGGCGGCCAGTGCTGCCATCGCGGCATCGCAGGCCGGTGCGATCTCGGCGCAGTTGGCGTATTCGCGCGATTTCGAGCGCGAGTCGGACCGCCTCGGCTTCGAGATGCTCGGCAAGGCCGGTTTCGACGAACGGGGCATGGCAGCATTCTTCGAACGCCTGCAGCAATCGGTTCGTCTGTACGAAAACAATGCCATTGCCTATCTGCGTACCCACCCGCTGACCGGCGAGCGTCTGGCCGACATGCAGAATCGGGAACAGGGGCTGGCTTATCGCCAGGTGCCGGACAGCCTGGAATTCCATCTGGTGCGGGCCCGCTTGCGGGCCATGCAGGGACGCCCGGTCGACGTGATCCGGGATTTGTCGGCGCAACTGGCCGAGCGCAAGTTCACTTCCGAAGTGGCCACCCGCTACGGTCTGGCGACGGCCCATGCCCGGGCGCGCGACTGGCCGGCGGCGCAGCGCGAGATCGATGCGGCGCGGGCGCTCAAGCAATCGTCGGCGATGCTCGAACGGCTGGCGGCCGATGTGCGGGTTGCCCAGGGCAAGACGGACGAGGGGCTGCGCATCTATCGCGATGCGATGGTGCGTTATCCGCTGAACCGGGCCATGCTCTATGGCTATGGCGCTGCCTTGCTCGAGTCGCGACGCTTCAACGACGCCCTGCGCTTTGCCGAAGGGCAGTTGCGGGTCGCTGCCGACGATGTCCGGCTGCATCGCCTGCGTGCTGCCGCGCATGCCGGCCTCGGCCAGAATGCCATGCAGCATCGGGCGCTGGCCGAAGTTTTCGCCCTCCAGGGGCAGACGGCGGGGGCCATCGAGCAGCTGGAACTGGCGACCAAGGCCGGCGACGGCAATTTTTACGAAATGTCGGCTATCGATGCGCGTCTGCGGGAACTGAAACTGCGGCGACTTGAAGAAATCAAGCAAAGCCGCAATTAAGGGTAAAATCCCGGCATTGTTCCCAGATAAAACGACCATGGAATTTGATCGCGACCTCGACGTAAAGGGCCTGAATTGCCCGCTGCCTATCCTGCGCACCAAGAAGACCCTGGCCGAAATGGATTCCGGTCAGGTGCTGCGCGTGCAGGCGACCGATCCCGGTTCCCTGAAGGACTTTCCCGCATTTGCCAAGCAGACCGGCAACGAGCTGGTACTGCAGCGGGAAGAGGACCGGGTTTTCGAGTACTACCTGAAGCGCAAATAAGCTCCGGATTCACCGCGTTTTTCGAAGACAGGCGGGCGCCGGCGGGCGAACCCGCCGCTTGTCGTTTCGCCGGCTTCATCTCGCTGATCGAGGCCACCGACCGGCAGACGCTGGCCGACGCATTGCGGCAGATCGAGGAAGCGCCTGCGTGGACGGTCGTGGCGCTCGACTACGAACTGGGTTACCTGCTCGAGCCGCGTTCGGCGCCGCCGGGGTGGCAGCCGGACGGTCGCCCCTTGGCGCGTTTCTGGCGCTTCCGCGAGCGCATCGAAATGGACGCGGCGCAGGCCGCCGGCTGGCTGGCCGATAACGCGCCGGGAAGGCCGGCCGGTATTGGCGGCTGGCATGAAACCCTCGATGAGCCTGCCTATGTTGACGCGATTGACCGCATCAAGGCGTGGATTGCCGCCGGTGATTGCTATCAGGTCAATTTCACCTTTCCGCTCGAATTCGACTGGTTCGGGTCACCGCTCGATCTCTACGCCCGGCTGCGCCCGCGTCAGCCGGTCCGCTACGGCGGTTTTGTCGGCGATGCGAGCCAGGGGATCGTTTCGCTGTCGCCGGAACTGTTCGTCGAACGGCATGGTGAGCGCTTGCTGACCCGGCCGATGAAGGGGACGGCGCCGCTGGATGTGCCGCCGG
Organism: uncultured Azonexus sp.; assembly: GCF_937982035.1. Lineage (NCBI taxonomy): Bacteria > Pseudomonadati > Pseudomonadota > Betaproteobacteria > Rhodocyclales > Azonexaceae > Azonexus > uncultured Azonexus sp. The sequence goes on along the minus strand of NZ_CALJNI010000019.1, from coordinate 2,446 downwards.
AAGCGCTGCGCGATTCGCTCAAGGATCGTGCCGAAAACCTGATGATCGTCGATCTGTTGCGCAACGACCTCGGCCGTGTCGCCGACAACGGCAGCGTGCGCGTCGACCGTCTGTTCGAGATCGAGGACTACCCGACGGTGCGCCAGATGGTCTCGGAAATTTCCGCGTCGGTCGGCGACCGGCGCTTTGCCGAAATCCTGCCGGCACTGTTTCCCTGCGGTTCGATCACCGGCGCGCCGAAGATCCGTGCCATGCAGATCATCGGCGAACTGGAGGCGGCACCGCGCGGCATCTACACCGGCGCTTTCGGCTGGCTGGCGCCGGATGGCGACTTCCGGCTCAACGTCGCCATCCGTACGCTGGACCTAGCCGCCGATGGACGGGGGCGGATGGGCGTTGGCAGCGGCATCGTCGCCGATTCCGAGGGGGCGGCCGAATGGGCCGAGTGCCGGTTGAAGGCTGCCTTCCTGCGCGATTGCGACCCTGGCGTGCAATTGATCGAAACCCTGCGTCGCGACGGCGGTGTCTATCCCATGTGGGCCGGGCACCTGGCGCGCTTGAAACGTTCTGCCGCCTGGCTGGGTTTCCCGCTCGACGAGCAGTTGCTATGCCGGGAACTCGCCGCGCAGCCGACCGCCGGGACCTGGCGGGTGCGGCTGACCCTCGACAAGGCGGGCACGATCACCGTGCAGTCCTTTCCGCTGGCGGCGACGCCGCCAGAAGCCCAGGATGCCGTCCTGGCCGCGACGCCGATCGATGCCGACGATCCGCTGCGCCGCCACAAGACGACGGCGCGGGCGGTTTACGACCGGGAGCTCGAGGAGTTGCCGGCCGGCTGTTTCGACGCGATTTTTCTCAATCAACGGGGCGAAGTGGCCGAAGGCGCACGCAGCAACGTCTTCGTCGAGCGCGACGGTGTGCTGCTGACGCCGCCCCTGAGCAGCGGTGCCTTGCCCGGCGTGTTGCGGGCCAGCTTGCTGGCCAGCGGGCGCGCCCGCGAGGCGGTGCTGTATCCGGACGATCTGGCCGAAGGTTTCTGGCTGGGCAATGCCCTGCGCGGCCTGATGCCGGCGCGCTGGCGTCAGGCCGGCTGAAAACGCGTTTCAGCCGGCCCGGTTTCAGCCGAGCTTGGCCAGTTGCGGCTTGAGTTTTTCCAGCGTGGCGCTGAAATCGGCGACCCGCTGCTTTTCCTGCTCGATCACGGCAGCCGGCGCGCGGGCGACGAAGCCCTCGTTGGCGAGCTTGCCCTGGGCAATCGCGATCTGCTTTTCCAGCTTCTCGATTTCTTTACCCAGACGGATCTTCTCGGCGGCAACGTCGATTTCGACCTTGAGCATCAGCCGGGTTTCGCCGACGACCGCGACCGGCGCCATGGCGTCCTGCGGGATGTCGGCGACGATCTGGACTTCGGACAGCTTGGCCAGCGATTGCAGGATGGGTGCGAACTCGGCGATCTCGTCACCGCCGCCGGCAACCAGCAGCGGCATGCGCTGCGCCGGCGAAAGATTCATTTCGCCACGCAGGTTGCGGCAGGCGTGGGTCAGCGCTTTCAGTCGCTCGACCTTGGCTTCGCTGGCTTCGTCGAGGCGCGACAGGTCGGCACGCGGGTAGGCGGCGAGCATGATCGAGTCGTGCGTCTTGCGCCCGGCAATCGGGGCGACGGTCTGCCACAGTTCCTCGGTGACGAAGGGAATCAGCGGGTGGGCCAGGCGCAGGATGGCTTCCAGCGTGCGGATCAGGGTCCGGCGGGCGCCGCGCTGCTGGGCTTCGTCGCCGGTCTGGATTTCGACCTTGGCGATCTCCAGGTACCAGTCGCAGAACTCGTCCCAGACGAACTTGTAGATGGCCTGAGCGAGCAGGTCGAAGCGGTAGTCGATGAAGTGCTGCTCGACCTCGGCTTCGAGGCGCTGCAGCTGGCTGACGATCCAGCGGTCGGCGAAGCTGAACTTCAGGCGGCCGGGTTGTCCACCATCGCCTTCCGGCACGGCACAGGCGCCGCCCTGCAACTGCTGGTGGTCGAGCGCCAGGTCGTGGCCTTCGACGTTCATCAGCACGAAGCGGGTGGCGTTCCACAGCTTGTTGCAGAAGTTGCGGTAACCCTCGCAGCGCTTGGTGTCGAAGTTCACGTTGCGGCCGAGTGTGGCGTACGACGCCATCGTGAAGCGCAGCGCGTCGGCGCCGTAGGCGGCGATGCCGTGCGGGAAGTGCTCGCGCACGCGCCGCTCGATCTTCGGCGCGTCCTGCGGGCGGCGCAGCCCGGTCGTCGATTTCTTCACGAGGGTCTCGAGATCGACGCCCTGGATCAGATCGACCGGATCGAGCACGTTGCCTTCGCTCTTGCTCATCTTCCGGCCTTCGGCGTCGCGCACCATGCCGTGGATGTAGACGACCTCGAACGGCACCTTGCCGGTGAAGTGCATGGTCATCATGATCATGCGCGCCACCC
>NZ_CALJNI010000018.1:0-18959 GCF_937982035.1 uncultured Azonexus sp. | reverse complement strand
GCTGGAATACCTGCGCACCCTGTCCTTCATCGTCACCATCGCCGCCGTCGTGCAATTGACCGAAATGGTCATTGCCAAGACCTCGCCGACGCTGCAGCAGACACTGGGCATCTATCTGCCGCTGATCACCACCAACTGCGCCGTGCTCGGCGTGCCGCTGCTCAATGTCAGCAACGGGAACAACTTCGTCGAATCGCTGCTGTTCGGCGCCGGTAGCGCGGTCGGCTTTTCCGGCGTGCTGATCCTGTTCGCCGCGATCCGCGAACGCATCGAAGGCGCCGACGTACCCACCCATTTCCGCGGCTCGGCCATCGCCATGGTCACCGCCGGCCTGATGGCGCTGGCCTTCATGGGCTTCGCCGGACTGGACAAGTACCAGTAATGGATATCCTGCTCGCCATTGCCATCATGGCCCTCGGCGCCGTCGTGCTCGGCGCCGCGCTCGGCTTCGCCTCGATCAAGTTCAAGGTCGAGGGCGATCCGCTGGTCGAGAAGATCGACGCCATCCTGCCGCAAACCCAGTGCGGCCAGTGCGGCTTCCCGGGCTGCAAGCCCTACGCCGAAGCCATCGCCAAGGGCGAAGTCGACATCAACCTGTGCCCGCCGGGCGGCATGGAAGGCGTGCAGCGCCTGGCCGACCTGCTCGGTCGCGAGGTCAAGCCGCTGGAGGCTGAGGAAAAGCCCAAGCAGGTCGCCCGTATCGACGAAAACACCTGCATCGGCTGCACGCTGTGCATCCAGGCCTGCCCGGTCGATGCCATCGTCGGCGCGGCCAAGCAGATGCACACCATCATCGCCCAGCAATGCACCGGCTGCGAACTGTGCCTGCCACCCTGCCCGGTTGAATGCATCCACATGGAAGTCATTCCCGAGACGCTGGAAAACTGGAAATGGAAATACCCGGTCGTCGCCATCCAGCCGGTTGCGGCCAGACCGTCCGCCAAGGAAGCCGCGTGATGCTGGCCAAACTGTTCAAATTCTACGGTGGCGTCAAACCGCCCTCGAACAAGACGCTGTCCAACCAGCAGCCGATCCGCCCGGCACCGCTGCCGTCGCGCCTGGTCGTGCCGCTGCACCAGCACATCGGCGGCACGCCGCGACCGCTGGTTCAAGCCGGCGACCCGGTGCTCAAGGGCCAGAAGATCGGCGAGGCCGACGGCTGGATCTCCGCCGCCGTGCATGCGCCGACCTCGGGTACCGTGGTCGAGGTGGCGATGCATGTGCGCCCGCACGTTTCCGGGCTGGAATCGCTGTGCGTGGTCATCGAACCCGACGGCAAGGATGAATGGATCACCCACGGCCCGGCCGACCGGGCGGCCATGTCGCCGGCCGACATCTGCCAGTTCCTGCAGGAACACGGCATCGTCGGTCTCGGCGGCGCCGGCTTCCCCACCCACGGCAAGCTCAAGGCGACGCCGGGCGTGCCGATGGCCGAACTGATCATCAACGCCGCCGAGTGCGAGCCCTACATCACCTGCGACGACCTGCTCATGCGCGAGCGCGCCGACGATGTCGTGCGCGGCATCGCCGTCTTCCGCGACATGCTGCAACCGACCCAGGTCATCATCGGCGTCGAGGACAACAAACCGGAAGCCATCGCCGCCATGCAGAAGGCGGTCGAGGCGCAAGGCGAAGCCTTTGCCGTGGTGCCGGTGCCGACCCTCTACCCGGCCGGCGGCGCCAAGCAGTTGATCCGCGTGCTGACCGGCAAGGAAGTCCCGGGCGCCATGCGCTCGACGGCCGACATGGGCGTGCAGGTGTTCAACGTCGGCACCGCCTACGCCGCCTGGCGCGCCATCGGCCACGGCGAGCCGCTGATCTCGCGCATCGTCACGCTGACCGGCAACGTCCGTGGCGCCGGCAACGTCGAAGCGCTGATCGGTACGCCGATGGACGAACTGCTGAAACTGGCAGAACCGAATCCGGACACCGACGGCATCATCATGGGCGGACCGATGATGGGTTTCCTGGTCCCGAATGAACACGCGCCCATCGTCAAGACCAGCAACTGCCTGATCGCCCATTCCGAACGCCTGTTCCCGCCGAAGGCGCCGGAGATGCCGTGCATCCGCTGCGGCGCCTGCGCCCGCGCCTGCCCGCACGAACTGCAGCCGTTCGAGCTGTACTGGCATGCGCGCGCCAAGGATTTCGGCAAGACCCAGCAGTACCACATCTTCGACTGCATCGAATGCGGCTGCTGCGCCTATGTCTGCCCGTCGCGCATCCCGCTGGTCCAGTATTTCCGTTTCGCCAAGAGCGAGATCTGGGCGCGCGAGAAGGAAAAGAAGGCGGCCGACGAAGCCAAGCAGCGTTTCGAGTTCAAGCAGTTCCGCGAGGAACGCGAAAAGGCCGAGAAGGCCGAGAAACTGGCCAAGGCCGCAGCTGCGCAGGCGGCCAAGAAGGCGGCTGAAGCGGCCGCTGCCGCCAGCGAGACACCGGCCACCGAGCCAGCCGCGCAGGCTGCTGCGGTCGCCCCTGCCGAAGCCGCCAAAAAGGCAGCCATCGCCGCCGCCATGGCGCGGGCTAAGGCGCAGCGCGAAGCCGCACAGCCGAAGAACACCGATGAACTGACGCCGGAACAGGCCCGGGAAATGGCCGAAATCGAAGCCCGTCGCCAGCAGGCCGGCATTGTGCCCGAACCGGCCGACGCCCAGCCAGCGACCACCGAAACGAAGCCCGAATGATGTTCGCCCCCGCCCCCTACCTGCTCAAGGACGCCAGCGTCAGCCTGGTCATGACCCAGGTCTGCCTCGCGCTGATTCCCGGCATCGCCGCCTACGCCTGGCTGGTCGGCCCGGCCATCCTGGTCCAGCTGGTGATCGCCTCGGTCACCGCGATTGCCGCCGAAGCAGCCATGCTGAAACTGCGCGGCAAGCCGCTGGCGATGTTCCTGTCCGACGGTTCGGCCATCGTCACCGCCTGGCTGATCGCGCTGACCTTCCCGCCGCTGGCGCCGTGGTGGCTGGTGGTCACCGGCACGCTGTTCGCCATCGTCATCGCCAAGCATCTTTACGGCGGCCTCGGCCAGAACCCGTTCAACCCGGCAATGGTCGCCTTCGCCGCCTGCATCGTCTCCTTCCCGGCGCTGATGTCGCAATGGCCGAGCGTCGGCCTGCAGATGCCTTTCCTCGATCAATTGAACGTCATCCTCGGCCTGGCGCCGCGCGTCGATGCCCTGTCCGGCGCCACCCCGCTCGACGCCATGAAGACGGCGCTGAAGCTTGCCGAGGGCCAAGTCGACATCGCCCACCTGCTGGCCAACCAGGACATCTACGGCAATTTCGCCGGACGAGGTTGGGAATGGGTGGCCATCGGCTACCTGCTCGGTGGTCTGTGGCTGTGGCAGCGCAAGCTGATCACCTGGCACGCGCCGCTCGCCTTTATCGGCGGCATGGTGCTGATTTCCGGCGCGCTCTGGCTGTACCAGCCGGCCAGCTTCGCCAACCCGCTGTTCCACCTGCTCTCGGGCGGCACCCTGCTCGGCGCCTTCTTCATCATCACCGATCCGGTGTCCGGCTGCACGACGCCGCGCGGCAAGCTGATCTTCGGCTTCTGCGCCGGCCTGCTCGCCTACATCATCCGCGTCTTCGGCGGTTTCCCCGACGGCGTGGCCTTCGCCGTGCTGCTGATGAACCTGTCGGCGCCGTTGATCGACCAGCTCACGCAACCGCGCATCTTCGGCATGAAGGGCAAGCAGTCATGACCAGTACTCCGCGCGAATACACCGCCCCGGCCATGGCGCTGCGCACGGCGGCCATCCTCTTCATCTTCGTCATCGCCTTCACCGCGCTGCTGTCGGCGGTCTATCAATGGACCCGCCCGGCCATCGAGGCGTCGGCTCTGGCCGAGAAAATGAAGCTGCTCAACGAGGTGCTGCCGGCCAGCGACTACGACAACGCCTTGCTGACCGACACCCTGTCCCTGCCGCCGACGGCCGAACTCGGCCTGACGGAGGCGAGCACGCTGTACCGCGCACGCAAGGGCGGCCAGCCGGCCGCGCTGATCTTCGAAGCCGTCGCCCCCGACGGTTACGCCGGCCGCATCCGCCTGCTGATCGCCATCCGCGCCGACGGCAGCGTCGCCGGCGTGCGCGTCACCCAGCACAAGGAAACGCCGGGGCTGGGCGACTACATCGAGCCGAAGAAGGACAAGAACAAGGCCAATCCGTGGATCACGCAGTTCAACGGCCTGGCGCTGGCGACGACGCCGGCCAAGGAGTGGCGCGTGCGCAAGGACGGCGGGCGCATCGAATACCATGCCGGCGCCACGGTAACCCCCCGTGCCGTCGCCCGTGCCGTGCATCAGGCCGTGCTGTGGGCCGATATCCGGCGCGACCAGCTGTTCGCTGAAGGGAGTGCGCAATGACCCGCGACGAATTCTCGACCATCGCCTACAACGGCCTGTGGAAGCAGAACACCGCGCTGGCCCAGTTGCTCGGGCTATGCCCGCTGCTGGCAGTCAGCACCAACATCGTCAATGGCGTGATGCTGGCACTGGCGACGATCATCGTCATGGCGCTGGCCAACGTCGCCGTTGCCGCGCTGCGCAACTTCATTCCGCACGAAATCCGCATCCCGGTGTTCATCCTCATCGTCGCCGCGCTGGTTACCGTCGTCGACCTGCTGTTCAACGCCAAGTTGCACGAACTCTATGTGGTGCTCGGCATCTTCATCCCGCTGATCGTCACCAACTGCATCGTGCTCGCCCGCGTCGAAGCCTTCGCCGCCAAGAACCCGCCGCTGAATTCGACCGTCGACGGCATCTTCATGGGCCTCGGCCTGTTGTGGACGCTGGCCGTGCTCGGTGCGATGCGCGAGCTGCTCGGCAGCGGCATGCTGTTCACCGGTATCGACATGGTCTTCCCGAGCCTGTCGCCGATCCAGGTGCTGCCGGCCGACTACCCCGGCCTGCTGATCGGCCTGCTGCCGCCCGGCGCATTCATCCTGCTCGGCTGCATGATCGCCTGGAAGAACTGGATGGACGCCCGCGCCGCCGAGCGCGCCAAGCGTCGCCCGCCGACCCCGGAAGTCGTCGCCGACACCGCCGAAGCCGGCGCCTGATCCACCGGCATGCAACTGGCCGAGTTTCGCGAGCGCCTGCGCACGCTGGGTGCCAAGCCCGCCCACGAGGAACGCATGCTGCGCGCCTGGCTGCAGGCCAGGCCGCTCGATAGCGGCACACGCCGCCAGACCGCCGAAAACTTCCTGCCGCTGGCCATCCGTGACGCACTGCCGGCGCTGACCGGGCAGCTTGCGGGACTGGCCCGCGTGGTCTCCGAACATCCGGGTGACGACGGCACCCGCCTGCTGGTCGAACTGGCCGACGGCCAGACGGTCGAGAGCGTATTGCTGCCGCGCGACGGCGTCTGCATCTCGACCCAGATCGGTTGTGCGGTCGGCTGCACCTTCTGCATGACCGGCCGCGACGGCCTGCTGCGCCAGGTAAGCAGTGCCGAAATGCTCGCCCAGGTGGTCCTCGCCCGCCAGCGCCAGCCCTTGCGCCGGGTGGTTTTCATGGGCATGGGCGAGCCGTCGCACAACCTCGACAACGTGCTCGAGACCATAGCTCTACTCGGCACGGCCGGCGGTTTCGGCCACAAGAACCTGGTTTTCTCGACCGTCGGCGACCCGCGCGTGTTCGAGCGCCTACCGCAGCAACGCGTCGTCCCGGCGCTGGCGTTGTCGCTGCACACCACCGACGGCGAACTGCGCGACCGCCTGCTGCCCAAGGCGCCGCGCATGGCGCCGGAAGAACTGGTTGAGCTGGCCGAAATCTACGCCCGCCAGACCGGCTACCCGATCCAGTATCAATGGACGCTGCTCGCCGGCGTCAACGACAGCATCGAGGAAATGGACGGCATCGTCCGCCTGCTCGCCGGCAAGTACGCGATCATGAACCTGATTCCCTATAACACCACGGCCGCGCTCGATTTCCAGCGCCCGGCCAACGACCGTGTCACGGAACTGGCGCACTACCTGCACGCCCGCGGCATCCGCGTGACCGTGCGCCGCTCGGCCGGCCAGGATGTCGATGGCGGTTGCGGCCAGTTGCGGGCGCGCAGCCGCGACGGCAGCCCTGTCGCCCCGCCGCGCCGTCGTTCCCGGCCGTCAGCAGACGCCGTCGAGATGACGGGCGGAAAGTAGGCTGACGAACCGCTCGGCAGACTGCGGCCGACCGTACAGGTAACCCTGGAACTGATCGCAGCCGTGCTCGCGCAGATAGCGCGCCTGGACCTCGTTCTCGACCCCTTCGGCGATGACCGTCAGATCCAGTTCGTGTGCCATGGCGATGATCGCCGAGGCCAGGCGGATCGACTCGCCATGCTCGCCGATCTGGGTGACGAAACTGCGGTCGATCTTGAGCGACTGGACCGGGAACTGACGCAGGTAGCTGAGCGAGGAATAGCCGGTACCGAAATCGTCGATGGCCACCTGGATGTGCATCCGGCGCAATACCTGCAGCATCGCGGTCGCCCGCGAGGAATTGCGCATCAGCAGGGATTCGGTCAGTTCCAGTTCGATCAGTTGCGGCGGCAGGCCGTAATCGGCCAGCACCTGCGACAGCATTCGCGGCAGATCCTGCTGGACGAACTGGTGGGCGGAGATATTCACCGCCACCGGCACGACCAGCAGACCGGCGTCGAGCCAGGTGCGCTGCTGCGCACAGACGTTGCGGATCGCCCATTCGCCGAAAGCGTTGATCAGGCCGTTTTCCTCGGCGATGGGAATGAACTGCTCGGGCGCGATCATCCCCTGCTCGCGGTGCTGCCAGCGCATCAGTGCTTCGGCCCCGATCAGTTCGCCGGTTCTGGCATCGACCTTGGGCTGGTAATGGAGAAGCAACTCCTGACGTTCCAGGGCGCCGAACAGGTCGTTCTCCAGCAGCAACTCGCCCAGCGTCGCCGTGTTGATCTCGGTGGAGAAGAAACGGAAGGTGTTGCGCCCCTCCTCCTTGGCCCGATACATCGCCGCATCGGCCTTGCGCAGCAGTTCCGAGGCACTCTCCCCGTCCTCCGGATAGAGCGCGATGCCGGCGCTGGCGCTGACCGTCAGTTCGTGGCCGGCCAGCAGGTAAGGCTGGCACAGGGCGGTCAGCAGTTTCTGGCAGACATGGGCGGCATCCTGGCGCAGTTCCAGCTCGGGCAGGACGACCACGAACTCGTCACCACCCTGGCGGCAGAGCGTGTCGGTATCGCGCAGCACATGCAGGCCGCGTTGCGCCGCCTGCACCAGCAGGTTGTCACCGACCGCATGGCCAAGCGTGTCGTTGATGTTCTTGAACCGGTCGAGGTCGATGAAGATGACGCCCATGTGCCGGCTGCTGCGTTTGGACTTGAGCAGGCCCTGGCCGATCCGGTCCTCGAGCAGCAGGCGGTTGGGCAGACCGGTCAAGGCGTCGTGGTGCGCCAGGTGGTGGATGCGCGCCTCGCTCTGCTTGCGCTCCGAAATGTCGATGAAGACGCCGATGTAATTGCCGGACTCGCCGGACTCGTCGGGGACGGCAGTGATCGACAGCCATTCGGGGAAAATCGCACCATCCTTGCGGCGGTTCCAGATTTCCCCCTGCCACTGGCCGGTCTCCTTCAGGGTCTGCCACATGTCGCGGTAGAAATCCTCGCTCTGGCGGCCGGAATTGAGCACGGCCGGCGTCCGCCCCAGCACCTCCTCCGGCGAATAACCGGTAATGCTGCAGAAGGCCGGATTGACCGCGATGATGCGCGACTCGCTGTCGGTAATCGTCATGCCTTCGGCCGCATGGGTGAAGACCGTGCCGTAGAGCTGCAACTGAGCTTCCACGCGTCGCTGCGCCTCGTAGCGGTCGGCCAGGTCGGCGTGCGCAGCGACCAGGGCCCGCCGGTCGCGCTCGATCCGGACCAGGGCATACATGGCGTAGGCGAGCAGGCACATGGCGATCGCGTACAGCAGGGTGCGATAGTAAGTAGCCAGTGCCAGCGCCGACTGGTGGGCATCGAGATAGCTGCGGGTCAGTTCGTCGTGCAGCCCACCGCTCGGCGCACGGACGATGCGGTCGACCAGTCCGGAGACCTCCGGCGCGCGGTCGAGGATCAAGCGCGCATGCACCAGCAACTGCTTCATCTCGACCTGGCGCGGCGTGTGCGCAGGCGAGTCGAGAAGCTGCTGCAGGGCGCTGCGCAAGGTGGCGCGATCGCTCGCCTCCCGGTTCCCGGTCAGTTCTCCACCGATCAGTCGCCGGATGAAACTCTCGAACGCCTTGCGTTGCGGCCAGTCCTCACCGGCCAGCAGGGATTCCGCCGCGGCCGGCAGATAGAGGGTGGAATTGCGCAACACGGAATTGGCGCGCTGGAAGCGGTCGATCGCCAGCGCCTTCTCCTGCTGGGCGGCTATCAATGCCTGGATGCGCGCTTCGAGCTGGCGACGCCCGGCATCGTCGAGCCATTTCGGCACCGCCTGCAAGGCGCTGCCGGTTTCCCGCAGGCGGGCCTGGTAATAGGCCATGCCGTCGTAGTTCTGGAGCAGACCGGCATAACTGGCCACCACCTTGGCGTTGAGCTGCTCGTCGTAATGCTGGTATTGCCGCAGCAGGCGCGTGTAGGCATTGTGCGCCTCCGGCGACACCTCGCCGGCGCGGAAGAACAGCCAGGTCAGCAGGCCTGTCAGGATGGCGATCAGGATCAGCCGCCAGGCCCGGTGCGCGCGCAGGGCGGCCAGCGCTTCCCTCATTCGTCGCGCCCCGTCGCCGGTATGCGGCCGGTCAGCGAATTGAGGAAGGCCACGATGGCCTTCACATCCTCTGCCGCCAGATCGCGCCCCAACTGGTAGCGCCCCATGATGGCCACGGCCATCTCCAGTGTCGGCGCCGAACCATCGTGGAAATAAGGCGCAGTCAATGCCACGTTGCGTAGCCCCGGTACCTTGAAGACATGGCGGTCCTCTTCCCGCCCGGTCACGTTGTAGCGACCGAGATCGGCTTCGGTCGGTGTCCGGTCGGCAAAATAATCGCCGAGCACGCCGAATTTCTGGAACATGTTGCCCCCCAGGAGCACGCCCTGATGACAACTGATGCAGCCGAAATCGCGGAAACGCTGATAACCGGTCCGCGCCAGTTCGTCGAGCGCGGCCTCGTCGCCACGCAGGTATCGGTCGAACGGCGAATCGGGAGTCAGCAGGGACTGCTCGAAGCTGGCAATCGCGTCGGCGATGCTCGCCGCCGTCAAGCCATCCGGGTAAGCCAGCCGAAACGCCTCGCGCATGGTCTCGTCGGCACCGAGGCGTTCGATGACCAGCGACCAGGACGCTCCCATTTCCAGCGGGTTGTGAATCGGGCCGGCAGCCTGCTCCTGCAGGGTCAAGGCACGACCGTCCCAGAACTGGACGAAATTCAGGCTGCTGTTGAAGACGCTGGGCGCATTGATGCCGCCCTCGCGACCGAGGATGCCGACCGATACCGGCAGGCCGTCGGCACCGCCGAGATCGAAGCGATGGCAGGAAATGCAGGCCACCGAGTAATCGGCCGACAAACGGGTATCGGCAAACAGGCGCGCGCCCAGCGCGACGCGCTCCGGCCGCAAGGGCGGCAGTTCGGGCAGCGGCCGTAAGGCCTGCATGGCATCGTCGAAGCTCCCGGGCAAGGCGCTCGGCAGAAACAGGGAGTCATCGTGGTCCGGGCGGAACAGCCAGGCAGCCAGCACCACACCGGACAACACGGCAAGCCCGAGGAAGAAACGCTTCATGATCTCACCCGGCCAATACCACGCAATTCTTGCCGCGACGCTTGGCCGCATAGACCGCTTCGTCGGCCCGGCGGATCAGGGTCTGCTCGTCTTCGCCCGGCCGCCATTCGGCGACGCCGATGCTGACGGTCGCGGAAATCGCCTCGGCATCGGCCAGCGGCAGGCGAATCCCGGCAAACCGGGCGCGTACCCGTTCCGCCAGTTGCATGGCCGCCGTTGCCGCCGTTTCCGGCAGCAGGATGACGAACTCCTCGCCGCCGTAACGATAGGCGCTATCGCTGCCACGCTCGCAGGCACGGATCAGCGCGGCCAGTTCGGTCAGCACGCGATCCCCTTCCAGGTGCCCGAAACGGTCGTTGATTGCCTTGAAATCGTCGCAGTCGAGCACCATCAGGGACAAAGGCCGGGCGTAGCGCTGCGCCCGGGCAATTTCATGCAGCAGGTGTTCCCACAGCGTTCGGGTATTGAGCAGGCCGGTCAGCGCATCGGTCCGGCTGAGCTCACGATAACGCTCCTCGCTGGCACGCAGCGCCTCCTCGGCACGGTGTCGCTCGGTCACATTCTGCAGCGTCTCGATGGCGCCGATGATGCGTCCTTGATCATCGCAAATCGGTGCGGCGGTGAAGAACAGCCAGCATCCATGTTCGCCGAAGGCAGGAAAGAAGTCCTCGGCCTCGTAAGCGCCTTCGATCAGTTCGGAGCGGTGGAATTTGCCGTGGTAGAAAGTATCGACCTTGGACTCGACGGCACCATCGACGATCAGGTCGGCAAGGATGGGGCGCGGACCGGGGTAAAACGCCCGCCACTGATCGCGACTGCCGATCATCTCGCTGGCCGGCACACCGGTCATCACCGCACAGGCACGGTTCCAGTGGATGACCCGGTGCTCGCTGTCGATCACGATCGTCGCCACCGGATTGCCATCGAATATCCGCGACAGTGAGATCTGCCCTCCGCTGTTCGTGAGGTACATAAACCCTGCGCTTTCTCCGTCGGTTAAAATCCTTGTGTCCCCAATATCGCGCATTCCGGGGCCCCTGACAATCCCTTCGAATCCCAGTCAACGTGAAAAAAGACGCCGTCGAACAGTTTTATCTGCGCTTGCGCGAAAACAACCCCGCCCCGACGACCGAACTCGAGTACGCCAGCCCGTTCCAGCTGCTGATCGCGGTCATCCTGTCGGCACAGGCAACCGATGTCGGCGTCAACAAGGCGACGGCACGACTGTTCCCAATCGCACCGACCGCCGAGCGCATGCTGGCGCTCGGTGAGGAGGGCCTGAGCGAATACATCAAGACCATTGGCCTCTATCGGACCAAGGCCAGAAACGTCATCGCCACCTGCCGCATCCTGGTCGAGCAGCATGGCGGCGAAGTGCCCCAGGAACGCGAAGCACTCGAGGCCCTGCCGGGCGTCGGCCGCAAGACGGCGAATGTGGTGCTGAACACGGCCTTCGGACAACCGACCATCGCCGTCGACACCCATATCTTCCGTCTCGGCAACCGTACCGGACTGGCCCCGGGCAAGACCGTGCTCGATGTCGAGAAGAAGCTGCTGCGCGTCACCCCCAGGGAATTCATGAAGGATGCCCATCACTGGCTGATCCTGCATGGACGCTACATCTGCAAGGCACGCAAGCCCGAGTGCGCGCGTTGCTGCGTGATCGATCTCTGCCAGTTCCGGGGCAAGACGGTATGAAAGTCGGCAGCGGCCAGGCGGTCGGCAGCAGCCCGACTCCGGCACTGGCCGAGCAGGCGGTCAGGGAGGCGCTGGCGCGTGCCGGCCTGACCCGCGCCGAGCGCGTCCTGCTGTTCCTGAGCAAGGATTTCGCCCGCCAGTTGCCGGCCACCCTGCGTGCCGCCGCCGCTGCCGCCACCTGCCTGCAGATCGACGGTTGCAGCGCAAACGGCGTGTTGAGCGACCAGGGCTGGCAGATCGATCGTTCGGCGGCGGTTGCGCTGGTGTTTTCCGAGCTGCCGAAAACCGGCGCCGCATCGCCGCTGCTCTCGTTTTCCGGCCAGGGTCGTCTGGCCTGGGACTGGCAAGACGATACCGCCCGGATCGGGCTGGTCGACAGCGACACCCGGGCTTGGCAGCAGGCTCGCGAAAACGGCGACGCCCGTTGCCAGTTCGCTCTGCCCGGCCTGCGCTGCACCCCCTTGTTGTCGCGGGGGCTGCGCCGGATCGGCGAACGGCAGACGGTGAGCGTCGCCGACGCCCATGAATTACGCCGGCTTGAGTCCGGCAGCGCCGCCGACAGCCTGCTCCGCGCCCTTCCCGGCGAACTGCGCGAGCGGCCGCCGATCCACCAGCTCTGCCTGCTGCGCGACCCGGCCGAGCCCGGCATCGGCGTCCTTTCGCTCAACAGCGACGGCTCGCTGACCCTGACGGCGGCACTGCAGGCTGGCGACCAGTTCGACTGGGCCATCCGCCAGCCGCTGGCCGCCGAACAGGAAATGCGCCAGTTGCTGGATGGTGCGCGGACGCAGACACGACCGGAATTTGCCCTGATGCTCTCGTGCATCGGGCGCGGCCCGCTGTTCTACGGCGGCGACGATCGCGACCTGGCGTTGTTCCGCGAGACGTTTCCCGACCTGCCGATGATCGGCGCCTATGGCATCGGTCAGATTTTTCCCGGTGAGCAAGGCAACCGCCTGTTCCATAATGCCGTCCTTACCCTGCTCTACGAAAGAAACGATGTTCAACCCCTCCCGTGACCAGGTCCGCGATTTCTTCTGCAGCGCCTGGAAAAAGCACCTCGACCGAATGCCTCTGGTTGGCGCCGAAGTGACGGCGGCCGACATTGCCGCCCGCCATCCGGAATACCACGCCTTGCTGAGCACCCCCGAGATGGCGCGCAATCAGGAGTGGACGCCGGACGGCGGACAGATGAATCCCTTCCTGCACCTGTCGCTGCATCTGGCCATCCACGAGCAGCTCAGCATCGATCAGCCGCCTGGGATCCGGGCTGCGTTCGAACGCCTGCGGACGAGAATGGACACGCACGATGCCGAACATGTGCTGCTCGAGTGCCTGGGCGAAACCATCTGGCGCGCCCAGCGCGAAGGCAGTCAGATGGATGCCCAGGCCTACGTCGATGCCATTCAGCGCAAGGCCGGCATGCGCTAATATCGCACCACGATCATCTTCCGTACGAGGTCAGGCATGCAACGACGCAAACTGCTCAAAGGTCTGCTGGCCGCCGGCCTGGCCGAACGCCTGGTCTTCCTGCGCCAGGCCTGGGCGGCGGGCAGCAAGCTGGCAAAGCCCGGCTTCTACCAGTTGCAGGGCACGGTCACCGTCAACGGGCAACCGGCCCGTGAAGGCATGACGCTCAAACCCGGCGACCGGGTGGTCACCGGCGCCAACAGCCAGGCCATCTATGTCATCGGCCAGGACGCCTACCTGCAGCGCGACAATTCCACCGTCGACATTGCCGGCGACATCCTCAGAAGCGGCCTGCGCATGCTGAACGGAAAACTGCTGTCGGTCTTCGGCAAGGGCGACAAGCGGATCGAGACCGGTGTCGCCACCATCGGCATCCGCGGCACCGGCTGTTATCTCGAAACCGATGCGAGCCGCAGCTATTTCTGCCTCTGCTACGGCATCGCCGACGTTGCCCGGATTGGCGACGAGCAGCAGGTCAGACGCGTGCAGACCACGCATCACGAACAACCGCTCTACCTCTACGCCGATGCCGCCAAGGGCATTCAGGCGGCAGCGATGATCAACCACAGCGACGCCGAACTGATCCTGCTCGAACAACTGGTCGGCCGGATTCCGCCCTTTGTCGGGAAATCCGGCTACGGCAACACTTACTGAGGAATCTGGTAGCTGTTCTGGGTCATCAGATCGACCCCGCACTCGATTCCCTCGACCCAGGCGATGAAATCCTCGACCGCCTGTTTGCCGACAAAACGCGCGCCGTGCTGGGGAACGATCTGCTCGATATCGAGCTGGCGGACCATGTTGGCCCAGAAACGGCAAACCTTGCGCGAGACGATGTAGCGCTTGTGGAAACCTTCCATGTAGCGCACATGCGAGTGGAAATCGGTGACCGGGATGGCAGCCTGCTCGTGCGGCACCAGCGAGGTTCCAAGGTCGCCGGAGAACAGGATCTTGGCAACCGGATCGTAGAACTGGAAATTGCCTTCGGCGTGCATGAAATGCGCCGGCAGCGCCAGCAACTTGCACTGCCCGAGCGGAATCACGCTGCCCTGGTCGGGAATGCCGACGATGCGCTGCGAGACATCCTTGCCGGTGGTGAAATGCGGGACGAAACGCGTCCACAGCGACGAGATCATCACCTTGCAATGCGAGGCGACAAACCATTTGTTGACCGAGGCGATGATGTCCGGATCGGGATGCGAGGCCAGGATGTAGTCGAGATCCTTGGACGAGAAATACTTCTGCATGTCCATCAGCAGACCGGTATAGGTCATGTTGCCGCCCGGATCGACCAGCGCACCGTGGCCGTTGTCGACGATCAGGAACTGGTTGCATTGCACGGCGCCGCCCGGGGAATCGTCCACCAGGTCGTAGAACGCGTGAACGATGTGCTTCCCGTTGTTGAACAATTCAACTGCCATATAACCCCCTGGTGACAAGGGCTGAAATTATCCTCCCCCTAATCCTTTGTGACTAGTCCGGAAGAGGTATTTAATTGTCGTCGGCCGGCGGCAGTTGCTTGATCAATTCCTCGATCGTCGTCACGCCCTGGGCCAGCTTGAGCGCTCCGGAAACGCGCAGCGGATGCATGCCTTCGCGGAAGGCCTGTTCGCGGATTTTCGGGATCTCGGCGCCGGGGCGGATCAGGCGGCGGACCTCGGGCGAATTGACCAGTATTTCGTAGACCCCGATACGGCCGCTGTAGCCCGTCATCCGGCACTCCAGGCAACCGGTCGCGTGATGGATGTGGGTGGGCTCGGCCGCCTTCCAGGGATGCACCAGGCTACGCCAGGCCACCCGCTCCTCGTCGCTGATCGGCACACTTTTCTTGCAGTGCGGGCACAAGGTGCGCACCAGGCGCTGGGCCATGATGCCGAGCAGGGTCGAGTTGATCAGGTAGGCCGGCACGCCGAGATCGAGCAGACGCGTGATCGCCGACGGCGCGTCGTTGGTATGCAGGGTGGCGAGTACAAGGTGTCCGGTCAGCGCGGCCTGGATGGCCATTTCGGCGGTTTCCAGGTCACGGATCTCGCCGATCATGATGATGTCCGGGTCCTGCCGCATCAGCGCCCGGACGCCGTCGGCGAAATTCAGATCGATGGCATGATGCACCTGCATCTGGTTGAACGCCGGCTCGACCATTTCGATCGGGTCCTCGATGGTGCATACATTGACTTCCGGCGTCGCCAGTTGCTTCAGCGTTGTGTACAACGTCGTCGTCTTGCCGGAACCGGTCGGCCCGGTGACCAGAATGATGCCGTTGGGCGCGGAGGTCATCTGCTGCCAGCGCGTCCCGTCTTCCTGGGAAAAACCCAGCGAGCGGAAATCACGGACCAGGACTTCCGGGTCGAAGATGCGCATCACCAGCTTTTCGCCGAACGCCGTCGGCAGCGTGGACAAACGCAGTTCGACCTCCTGGCCCCCCGGCGTCCGCGTCTTGATGCGACCATCCTGGGGACGCCGCTTTTCAATCACATCCATGCGCCCGAGCAGCTTGATGCGACTGGTCATCGCCGTCATCACCGCCATCGGAATCTGGTACACCTGATGCAGGACGCCGTCGATGCGGAAGCGGACAATGCCGACATCGCGGCGCGGCTCGATGTGGATGTCGGAAGCGCGCTGGTCGAAGGCGTACTGCCAGAGCCAGTCGACGATATGGACGATGTGCTGGTCGTTGGCATCGAACTGCCGATTGGCTTTGCCGAGTTCGACCAGTTGCTCGAAACTCGACAGCGCCGATGCCGTTTCACCCTTGGCTGCCGCCTTCTTGATCGACTTGGCTAGGTTGAAGAACTCGACCAGATAGCGGCTGATATCTTCCGGATTGGCCATGACCCGGCGGATGCCGGTGCGCAGGATCTGGCGCAACTCGCCCTCCCACTCGCGCACGAAGGGCTCGGCCGTGGCAATCACGATCTCGCGGCTTGTCACCTGAACCGGGAGGATGGCAAAACGCGCCGCATAGGCGCTGGACATCACCTCGGCAATGCCGGTGAAATCGATCTTGAGCGGATCGATGTGCAGGTAGTCGAGACCGCAACGTGCCGCCAGCCACTCGGTCAGGGCATCCAGCGTCAGCAGCTTCTGCGGCGGCTGCAGGCTGCGCCAGCGCTGATCGGCAATCACCGCCAGCGGGTGCTGCTTGGTGTCGCCGTGCAGGCGTCGCTCGGCCTTGAGGGCCGCGGCCTGGGCGGCATCGATCAGACCGTCGGCGATCGCCATCTCGAGAACCTCGTTCAGCGTGAGACGGTGTTCTTCAGGCGGATTGGCTGACGTGGAAAGCATCTTGACGGGAACCCCGGGCGCGAAACGACGAATGAATATAGCCGAAAAAGCCGCTGCCCGGGCAAGCCCAAACAAAAAACGGGGCCGCAGCCCCGTTTCGATTACTTGGCCGACAAGGCCATCATCAGGTCGTTGATGCGTTTGACGAAACCTGCCGGATCGTCGAGCTGGCCGCCTTCGGCCAGCGTTGCCTGTTCGAACAGCAGGGCCGCCCAATCGTCGAAGCGGGTTTCCTCGTACTTCAATCGCATCACTGCCGGGTGCTGCGGGTTGATTTCGAGGATGGGCTTGACGTCGGGCGCCTTCTGGCCGGCGGCCTTGAGCAGGCGGGCCAGGTTGCCGGACGGATCGTGCTCGTCGGAAACCAGGCAGGACGGCGAATCGGTCAGACGATAGGTGACGCGGACATCCTTGACCTTGTCGCCGAGCGCGGCCTTGACCTTCTCCAGCAGTTCCTTGTACTCGTCGGCCGCCTTCTCGGCTTCCTTCTTCTCGGCTTCGTCTTCCAGCTTGCCCAGATCGAGGCCGCCCTTCGCCACCGATTGCAGCGCCTTGCCTTCGAACTCGGTCAGGTGACCGACCACCCATTCGTCGACGCGATCGGACAACAGCAGGACTTCGATGCCCTTCTTCTTGAAGATTTCCAGATGCGGACTGTTCTTCGCGGCGTTGAATGTATCCGCGGTGACGTAGTAGATCTTCTCCTGGCCTTCCTTCATCCGGGCGATGTAATCGGCCAGCGACACTACCTGCTGGTCGCCGTCGCCATGCGTCGAGGCGAAACGCAGCAGGCCGGCGATCCGTTCCTTGTTGGCAAAGTCCTCGCCGACACCTTCCTTGAGGACGGCACCGAAGGCTTCCCAGAATTTGGCGTACTTCTCCTTGTCGGCCGCGTCCTCACTGTTGGCCAGGCCTTCGAGCATGGACAGCACCTTGCGCGTGCAACCGGAGCGGATGTTGTCGATATCCTTCGATTCCTGCAGGATTTCGCGCGAGACGTTGAGCGGCAGATCGGCCGAATCGACGACACCGCGCACGAAACGCATGTAGAGCGGCATCAGCTTCTCGGCGTCGTCCATGATGAAGACACGGCGCACATACAGCTTGATGCCGTGGCGGGCGTTGCGGTCCCACAGGTCGAAAGGCGCGCGCGCCGGGATGTACAGCAGTTGCGTGTACTCCTGCTTGCCCTCGACCTTGGCGTGGGTCCAGCACAGCGGATCCTCGAAATCGTGGGCGACGTGCTTGTAGAACTCCTTGTACTGCTCGTCGTCGATCTCCGACTTGGCACGCGCCCACAGCGCATTGGCCTGGTTGACCGTCTCGTCTTCGTCGGTCGTCACCTGCTCGCCGTCCTTCCACTCTTCCTTCTTCATCAGGATCGGCAGGGTGATGTGGTCGGAGTACTTGCGGATGATCGATTTCAGCTTCCAGCCGGAAAGGAACTCATCCTCGCCCTCGCGCAGATGCAGGATGACGTCGGTGCCGCGGGAGGCCTTGTCGACCATCTCGACGGTGTAATCGCCTTCGCCCGTCGACTCCCAGCAGACCGCCTGATCGGCAGGCAAACCTGCGCGTCGGGAAATCACCGTGACCTTGTTTGCAATGATGAACGACGAATAGAAACCGACGCCAAACTGGCCGATCAGATTGGCATCCTTGGCCTGGTCGCCGGTCAGCGCCGAGAAGAATTCGCGGGTGCCGGATTTGGCAATGGTCCCCAGGTGCTGCACGGCTTCCTCGCGCGACAGACCGATGCCGTTATCGGAAATGGTGATCGTGCGTGCTGCCTTGTCAAAAGCGATGCGGATCTTAAGTTCGCTGTCGTCGCCGTACAGGGCGCCGTTGTTCAGCGCTTCGAAGCGCAGCTTGTCGCAGGCATCGGAAGCATTGGAAACCAGTTCGCGCAGGAAAATTTCCTTGTTGCTGTACAAGGAATGGATCATCAACTGCAGCAGTTGTTTGACTTCGGCCTGAAAGCCCAGCGTTTCACGACTGGCGGTTGCGGATTCGGACATAGATGAAACTCCAGTGAAATCAGTAAGGTTCCCTGGAGATGGGGGCCGGAGCGCGAATTTCAAGTCCGCCGAGCGAACACTTTGCGCGTCCTGCAACGCAAAAACCCCCTCAGTGTTTTCTGAGGGGGTTTTGGTATTGGGTAGCCTGGCGGTGACCTACTTTCGCGAGCGGAAGCTCACTATCATTGGCGCTCATCTGTTTCACGGTCCTGTTCGGGAAGGGAAGGGGTGGGTCCAGAAGGCTATTGCCGCCAAGCGTAACTTGTATGTTCGTCGCGGGTTGAGTCGCGCCGAACGCAAAATGGGGTAGAAGGTTGATGTTGTGACTGCGGTATGAGTATGCTGCAGTGTTACAAGGTTATAGGATCAAGCCGCACGGGCAATTAGTATCAGTTAGCTTAACGCATTACTGCGCTTCCACACCTGACCTATCAACGTCGTGGTCTTCGACGACCCTTTAGGGAGTTCAAGACTCCGGGAAATCTTATCTTAAGGCGAGTTTCACGCTTAGATGCTTTCAGCGTTTATCTCTTCCGTACATAGCTACCCTGCGATGCCTCTGGCGAGACAACAGGTACACCAGCGGTACGTCCATTCCGGTCCTCTCGTACTAGGAACAGGCCCCGTCAAATTTCCAGCGCCCACGGCAGATAGGGACCAAACTGTCTCACGACGTTTTGAACCCAGCTCACGTACCTCTTTAAATGGCGAACAGCCATACCCTTGGGACCGGCTACAGCCCCAGGATGAGATGAGCCGACATCGAGGTGCCA
>NZ_CALJNI010000017.1:0-168775 GCF_937982035.1 uncultured Azonexus sp. | reverse complement strand
TTCGGCGGCGGCAAGGTCATCCGCGACGGCATGGGGCAGAGCCAGCGCGTTTCCGCCGAGACCGTCGATACCGTCATCACCAACGCGCTGATCGTCGATGCCATCACCGGCATCATCAAGGCCGACATCGGCCTGAAGGATGGCCGCATCGCCGCCATCGGCAAGGCCGGCAACCCGGACATCCAGCCCGGTGTGACCATCGTCATCGGCCCCGGCACCGAAGTCATCGCCGGCGAAGGCATGATCGTCACCGCCGGCGGCATCGACAGCCACATCCATTTCATCTGCCCGCAGCAGATCGACGAAGCACTGAATTCCGGCGTCACCACCATGATCGGCGGCGGCACCGGGCCGGCAACCGGCACCTACGCCACCACCTGCACGCCCGGCCCCTGGCACATCCACCGCATGCTGGAGGCCGCCGAGGCCTTCCCGATGAACTTGGGCTTTCTCGGCAAAGGCAACGCCAGCCTGCCGGCCGCGCTGCGCGAGCAGGTCGAAGCCGGCGTCATCGGCTTGAAGCTGCATGAGGACTGGGGCACGACGCCGGCCGCCATCGACTGCTGCCTGTCAGTGGCCGACGAGATGGACATCCAGGTCGCCATCCACACCGACACGCTCAACGAATCGGGCTTCGTCGAAGCGACCATCGATGCCTTCAAGGGCCGCACCATCCACACCTTCCACACCGAAGGCGCCGGCGGCGGCCACGCGCCGGACATCATCAAGGCGGCCGGGCTGCCCAATGTTCTGCCCAGCTCGACCAATCCGACCATGCCGTACACGGTCAACACCATCGACGAGCATCTCGACATGCTGATGGTCTGCCACCACCTCGACCCGAGCATCGCCGAGGACGTAGCCTTCGCCGAATCGCGCATCCGCCGCGAGACCATCGCCGCCGAAGACATTCTGCACGACCTCGGCGTCTTCTCGATGATGTCGTCCGACTCGCAGGCCATGGGCCGCGTCGGCGAAGTCATCATCCGCACCTGGCAGGCGGCGCACAAGATGAAGGTCCAGCGCGGCACGCTGCCGGAAGACAACGCGCGCCACGACAACTTCCGCGTCAAGCGCTACATCGCCAAATACACGATCAACCCGGCGCTGACGCATGGCATCGCCCACACCGTCGGCTCGATCGAAGTCGGCAAACTGGCCGACCTGGTGCTGTGGAAGCCGGCCTTTTTCGGCGTCAAACCCAGCCTGATCCTGAAGGGCGGCATGATCGCCGCCGCCGCCATGGGCGACCCCAACGCCTCGATTCCGACGCCACAGCCGGTCCATTACCGGCCGATGTTCGGCAGCTTCGGCAAGGCGCTGAAGACTTCGGTGACCTTCGTCTCGCAGGCGGCGCTGAACAACCCGGCGGTCGCCGCGCTGAAGCTGGAGAAACCGCTGATCGCCGTCTCCGGGTGCCGTGACGTGCAAAAATCCGACATGGTGCACAACGGCGCCACACCGGAAATCACCGTCGATCCCGAAACCTACGTGGTCAAGGCCGACGGCGTGCATCTCGTCTGCGAACCGGCGACCGAACTGCCGCTGGCCCAACGCTATTTCCTGTTCTGACCATGTTGATCCTGAATAAACGCACGACCGCCCCCGCCACCGACTCGGTGGCGCTCGCCTACGACGAACGCAAACGCAGCCGCCTCAAGGTGACGCTGGCTTCCGGCAGCGAGGCCGGCATTTTCCTCGAACGCGGCGACCACCTGCACGGCGGCGACAAGCTGATTGCTGAAGACTGCTCTAGCGTCGTCGAAATCCTCGCCGCGCCGGAAAAACTGATCGAGGCCGTCGCCGACAGCCCGCTGCTCTTCGCCCGCGCCGCCTACCATCTCGGCAACCGACACGTCCCGGTGCAGATCCTGCCCACCGAAAACGGCGGCAAGCTGCGCTTCCAGACCGACCACGTGCTCGCCGACATGGCACGCGGCCTGGGCTGCATCATCAGCGAGACGGAAGCGCCGTTCCAGCCGGAATCCGGCGCCTATGGGGCGCACGGCGGCCATCATCACCACGGTGACGAGCCCGACCATGCCGATCTGCACAACCCCGGCCACGGCCCGCACCGCTCGGTGCCGAAAATCCACGAGTTCAAACCGCGTTGACCCCTTCGCTGCAACTCGCCCGCCTGCTCCAGCTCGCCAGCCCGGCGCTGCCGGTCGGCGCCTACACCTATTCGCAGGGCCTGGAATGGGCGGTCGAATCCGGCGTCATTCGTGACGAAACGAGCGCCGGCCGCTGGATCGCCGATCTGCTCGCACACGGCATCGGCCGCTACGAAGCGCCGCTGGTTGTTGCGCTGATGCGCGCGTGGACCGCGGCAGATAGCGCCGAAATCGCCCGCCTCAACGCCGAATTCCTGGCCAGCCGCGAATCCGCCGAACTGCGCGCGGAAACGGCCCAGATGGGCTTTTCGCTGCACCGGCTGGTGCGCGACCTGCGCGACCCGGCGCTGGCCGATGTCGAAACGACGCTGGCCGGACTCGGCGAGATCGCCTTCCCGACCGGCTGGGCCGGCATCGCCGCGACCTGGCGAATCGACCGTGAAGCGGCGCTGACGGCCTACCTCTGGGCCTGGGCCGAAAACCAGGTAATGGCCGCACTGAAGGCGGTACCGCTCGGCCAGGCCAGCGGCCAGCGGCTGCTCGCCGAACTCGGCGGGCGCCTGCCCGAAATTGCCGCCCTTGCCCTGAAACTGCCGGAAGGCGAATGGTCGAATTTCACCCCGGCCTTCGCCATCGCCTGCGCCCGCCACGAAACCCAATACTCCCGTCTCTTCAGATCCTAGGAAAAACATGAGCAAACAAGCCCTGCGCGTCGGCATCGGCGGCCCCGTCGGTTCCGGCAAGACCGCCCTGACCCTGGCGCTGTGCCAGGCCCTGCGCGACAAGATCGACATGGCCGTGGTCACCAACGACATCTACACCGCCGAGGACGCCAAGTTCCTGGTCAATCACTCGGCGCTGGCGCCCGAGCGCATCATCGGCGTCGAGACCGGCGGCTGCCCGCACACCGCCATCCGCGAGGACGCCTCGATCAACCTCGAAGCCGTCGACCGCCTGCAACGTGCCTTTCCCGGCGTCGAGCTGATCCTCGTCGAATCCGGCGGCGACAATCTGGCGGCAACCTTCTCGCCCGAACTCTCCGACCTCACCATCTACGTGATCGACGTCGCCGCCGGCGAGAAGATCCCACGCAAGGGCGGCCCCGGCATCACCAAATCCGACCTGCTGGTGATCAACAAGATCGACCTCGCGCCCATGGTCGGCGCCTCGCTCGAGGTCATGGCGACCGACGCCAAGGCGCAGCGCGGCCAGCGCCCCTTCGTCTTTTCCAACCTGAAAACCGGCGAAGGGCTGGAAACCATCATCGCCTTCATTCGCGAACGCGGCATGTTGTAGCGCACCATCACCGGGCAGGCCGCACCATCGGCAAACACCGGCAGAGCCACACCCGCCAAGGGGAAATGCCTAAAGCATTGATTGGAAAACACTATATTGCAGCGCAACATCCGGCACGATTTTCGCTAATTTCCGGCACCCGACCCCAACGGGGAGATTCACCCAGAAAAAGGAGAAATCGGCCAATGGACAAGCAAATGGAAACCGCACAGTTGCTGGCCCGCTTCAAATTGCAGGTGAAGCGCAGCCTGGGCGAAACCGTTGACCTGGAACGACTGACCCGCGAACCCGCCTACGCCCGCCAGCGCCTCAGCGAAATTGAAGATGCGGCCGACGACGAGGATTTGCTGATCATGGTCCTGCGCCTGCGCGACCTGCTGCTGCCGGTCGCCCGAGACACCGAAGTCATTGCCGCACCCGAAACGAAGCCGGTCGAAGCGGTGCAGCGTACCGCCGAGACGCGCAGCTACATGCGGGGTGCGCGCGCCTGGTGAGACGGTGGATGCATGTGGCGCCGGTTATAATCCGGCCTCTGCTTCATCCACCGCTTGATATCCATGCACAAGATCGCCAGAACCGCACTCCTTGCCCTGATCCCGGCCCTGCTCCTGCCCGCCTGCGGCGAAGTCGAGGACACCCGCCCCGGCCAGCCGGTGAAAACCCGCCAGGATGCGTTCAAGGAAATGCTGCGGGTGTTCGAGCCGATGGGCCTGATGCTGCGCGAAAAGCGCTACGAGGAAGACCGCTTCCTGCGCATGGCCACGGTGCTGGTCGAGAAACGCGACCTACCCTGGACACACTTCGGACCGGACACCAACTATCCGCCGACCAAGGCAACCCCGCGTGTCTGGGAAGAACCGGCGCGCTTCGAGGAGGAACGTCAGCGTTTCGTCGCCGTCACCGACGATCTGCTCGCCGCCGCCAAAAGCAAGGAATTGCCGCGTATCGAAGCGGCCTACAAAACGGTTTACGATAGCTGCAAGAGCTGTCACAACCCGTTCAAGGCGCGCTGACCCGGCATGTTGCGTCTGACCGAACTCAAGCTGCCGCTCGATCATCCGCCGGAAGCCCTGCGCCCGGCGCTGTGCGCCCGGCTCGGCATCGCCGACGACGAACTGATCGGCTACACGGTATTCAAGCGCAGCCACGATGCGCGCAAGAAATCGGCCATCGTCCTGCTCTACCAGATCGACGTCGAACTGCGCGATGAGGCCCGCGTCGCCGCCCGCCTGAAGGACGACCGCCACGTCGTGCCGACGCCGGACATGGACTACCACTTCGTCGCCCGCGCCCCCGAAGGCCTGAACGAGCGCCCGGTGGTCATCGGCATGGGCCCCTGTGGCCTGATGGCCGGGCTGCTGTTGGCGCAGATGGGTTTCCGGCCGATCATCCTCGAACGCGGCAAGGCCGTGCGCGAGCGGACCAAGGACACCTGGGGCCTGTGGCGCAAGCACGTGCTCGACCCGGAATCGAACGTCCAGTTCGGCGAAGGCGGCGCTGGCACCTTCTCCGACGGCAAGCTGTACAGCCAGATCAAGGACCCGAACTTCCTCGGGCGCAAGGTCATGGCCGAGTTCGTCAAGGCCGGCGCGCCTGAAGAGATCATGTACGTGAGCAAGCCGCACATCGGCACCTTCCGGCTGGTCAAGATGGTCGAGAACATGCGCGCGACGATCCGCGAACTGGGCGGCGAAATTCGCTTCGGCGCCCGCGTCGAGCGCCTGCAGATCGCCAACGGCCAGGTCGAAGGCGTCGAACTCGCCGGCGGCGAGCGTATCGCCAGCCGCCATGTGGTGCTGGCCATCGGCCACAGCGCTCGCGATACCTTCCAGATGATCCACGACAGCGGCGTCTATGTCGAAGCCAAGCCCTTCGCCATCGGTTTCCGCATCGAACACCCGCAGACGCTGATCGACAAGGCCCGCTTCGGCCCCAACGCCGGCAACGAGTTGCTCGGCGCCGCCGACTACAAGCTCGTTCATCATTGCGCCAACGGCCGCGCCGCCTACAGTTTCTGCATGTGCCCGGGCGGCCAGGTGGTCGCCGCCACCTCGGAACCGGGACGCGTCGTCACCAACGGCATGAGCCAGTACTCGCGCGCCGAGCGCAACGCCAATTCGGCGCTGGTGGTCAATGTCGAGCCGGAAGACTTTCCCGGCGACTACCGCCAGAATCCGCTGGCCGGCGTCGATTTCCAGCGTCATTGGGAAAGCCAGGCATTCCTCGCCGGCGGCAGCAACTACGACGCACCGGCCCAGCGCGTCGGCGATTTTCTCGCCGGACGGCCGTCGACCGTCCTCGGTCAGGTCGATCCGTCCTACCAGCCCGGTGTGCACATGACCGACCTGAGCACTTGCGCACCGGCCTTCGTCATCGACGCGCTGCGCGAAGCCATCCCCGCCTTCGACCGACAGATCCACGGCTTCGCCATGGCCGACGCGGTGCTCACCGGCGTCGAGACGCGCACCTCGTCACCGATCCGTATCAAGCGCGGCGACAACTTCCAGAGCATCAACACCCGCGGCCTCTACCCGGCCGGCGAAGGCGCCGGCTACGCCGGCGGCATCCTGTCGGCCGGCGTCGATGGCATCAAGGTGGCGGAAGCCGTGGCCCGGGCAATGACGCAAGCCTGATCAGGCGAACTGCCCGGCCACCCAGCCCGACGACCAGGCCCACTGGAAGTTGTAGCCACCCAGCCAACCGGTGACGTCGACCACTTCGCCGATGAAGTAAAGGCCGGGCACCTCACGCGCCGCCATGGTTTTTGACGACAATGCCGCGGTCGACACGCCGCCGAGCGTGACTTCGGCCTTGGCGAAACCCAGCGTGCCCGCCGGCATCAGCGACCAGGCATTGAGCTGTCTGGCGATATGTTCGAGGTCGCGCCGGCCGAGTTCGCCGATTGGCCGATTGACCGCCTTGTCGCCACCGACCAGCGCACACCACTCGTGGGCAAAGCGCCGGGGCAGGCGTTCGGCGAGCAGATTGGGCAGATGCACCCGACCCTGGCGCTGTCCTTCCAGCCAGTCGCCAGCGTCGATGCCGGGCAGCAGGTCGATTTCCAGCGGCCGTTTCTTGCCGCTGCCGTACTCCTGCATCTGCCAGTAGCTGGAAATCTGCAGGATGGCCGGGCCGGACAGGCCGCGGTGGGTGATCAGCACGTTTTCGCGGAAGGCCGCCGTGGCAAAACTGGCACTGGCATCGAGGGTGGCGCCGGCCATCGGCTTCAGCGGTTCGAGCAGTTCCGGCGCCAGCGCCAGCGGCACCAGCGCCGGTCGCGGCGGCACCACGGGAATGGCGAACTGTTCGGCCAGTTGATAGCCGAAAGGCGAAGCGCCGATTTTCGGAATCGCCAGGCCGCCGGTGGCAACGACCAGCGACTGGCTGCGGAAGGCCCCTTGATCGGTGAGCACCCGCCACGGCAACGCCGCGTCATTGCTCAGGCGTTCGACGCCCTGCACCGCGCACGGCATCGCCCAGCGCACGCCGGCATCCGCGCAGGCATCACGCAGCATGGCGATGATCTCTTCGGCCGAGTCGTTGCAGAACAACTGGCCGTGTTCGCGCTCGTGGTAGGCGATGCGGCGCTTGTCCAGCATCGCGATGAAATCGTGCTGGGTGAAACGGGCCAGCGCCGAGCGGCAGAAATGCGGATTCTGCGACAGGTAGTTGTCGGCGCTGACGCTGCGGTTGGTGAAATTGCAGCGGCCACCGCCGGAGATGCGGATGCGCTCGCCGAGCTTTTCAGCATGGTCGACCAGCAGGACGCGCCGCCCGCGGGCCCCGGCCTGGGCGGCACACATCATGCCGGCGGCACCGGCACCGATGATGATCACGTCAAATTGCATGGCACATCGCTTCGCTCGGCATCAGGCGCCGGATTCTAACATCGGCGCAATGCTTGACGGCGCGGGCGTCTGGCGCCACGCTGTGCACACCCAAACAGTATGGTGCGTTATGGACGGAATCAACCTGCCTGCGATGCTCGGCGGCATCGGCCTCTTCCTGCTCGGGATGACGATGATGACCGACGGGCTGAAGCTGGCGCTGGGCCCCTCGCTGGCCAGCCTGTTGCACACCTGGACGGCAACCCGGCTGCGCGGCCTGCTGTTCGGCATTTTTTCGACCGCCCTGGTGCAGTCGTCGACGGCCATCACCGTCGCCGCCATCGGTTTCGTCAACGCCGGCCTGCTGCCGCTCGGCCAGTCGTTGTGGGTCTTCTTCGGGGCCAATGTCGGCACCACCTTCACCGGCTGGCTGGTCGCCGTGATTGGCTTCAAGCTGAAAATCGAGGCAGCCGCCCTGCCCTTGATCGGCATCGGCATCCTGCTGCGCATTTCCGGCCAGGAAACGCGGCGCGGCGCCATCGGCAACGCCATCGGCGGTTTCGGCGTGCTGTTCCTGGGTATCGGTTTCCTGCAGCAGGCCTTCGCCGCCGGCGGCAGCGGACTCGATCTCAGCGTGCTCTCGGGACACGGCATCTGGTCGATCCTGGCCTTCGTGCTGGCCGGGGTACTGCTGACCGTGGTCATGCAGGCCTCCGCCGCTGTCCTGGCAATCGTGCTGACGCTGGCCGAAGCCGGTGTCCTGCCGATGAATGAAGCGGCCGCCGCCGTCATCGGCGCCAACATCGGCACCACCGCCACCGCCCTGCTCGCCGCGATCGGCGCCACACCGAACGCCCGCCGGGCGGCCGCTGCCCACGTCATGTTCAATTTGCTGACCGGCATCGTCGCCCTGCTCATGTTGCCGGCGCTGCTCTCGCTGATCGGCATGCTGCGCGACTGGCTCGAACTCGGTGCCCAGCCCGCCGTCAGCCTGGCGCTCTTCCATACCGTCTTCAACCTGCTCGGGGTGATCCTGATGTGGCCGCTGACCGCCCGCCTGGCGCGCTTCCTGGAGGGTCGCTTCCGCACTCAGGAAGAAGAAATCGGCCGGCCGCACTACATCGACCGCAACGTCGGCTCGGTTCCGTCGCTGGCGGTCGACGCCCTGCACCGCGAAGTATCGCGGCTGGGCAACATCGTCCTCGACATGGCCCGCCTGCGCAGCACGCCGGATGGTGCCGGCCCCGCCGCCTGGCCCCGGGTCAATCCCTTCCCACCGCTGTCGCGGGCGATCCTCGACTTCGTCGCCGAGGTCAATCGGCATCCGATGTCGCAGGATACGGCGCACAACCTGGCGACGCTGCTGCGCGTGCACCGCTACTACGATACCTGCCACGAACTGTGTGCCGAACTCGGACGGATTCACTCGACGCTGCCGCTGATCACCGTTCACGAACTGGTCGATGAAAGCCGCAGCCTGGCCGCTCAGGCCGTCGGACTGCTCGAACGCGTCGATCCCCTGCTGGCCGGTCAGACCCTGCCCGACGCCGAGCAACTGGGCGGTTTCGAACTGGCTTACCACGCACTCAAGGCCAGGCTGCTCGAAGCGGGCGCTGCCGGCAGCATCCCGATCGAGCAGATGGACGAATTGATGAGCGGCTTCAGCGCCCTGCGCCGCCTGGTCGAACAGGCGAACAAGGCCGCCCGCATGCTCGAAACCCTGGACCCGGTGGCCGGTAGCGCGCCCGTCTCGCTGGAAAGCGCCTAGGCCGCTTCGTCCATCGGCACCAGGAAGTCCTTGCTGATGCCGTTGCCGATCAGGTAGATGCGGTCCATGAAGTCGGTCAGCCACTCGTGCAGGCCGTCCTTGAGGATGTCCTCGATCCGGCCGTAACGCAGCTGCGAGTAGAGCTGACCGGCCTGACGCAGGGTTTCGCCGGAGTGGTTGTTCGACAGCAGCTCGAGATTCTTGACCACGCCGTTCAGGCAGAAGCGCAGCGAACGCGGCATGTCGCTGTTGAGGATCAGCAGCTCGGCGACCCGCTCCGGCGTGATCACGTCGCGGTACACCTTGCGATAGACCTCGAAGGCCGACACCGAGCGGAGCAAGGCGCCCCACTGGTAGAAATCGGTGGCTTCCTCTTCCTCGCCGTGCGGACGCAGGACGTGGTATTTCACGTCGAGGATGCGTGCCGTGTTGTCGGCGCGTTCAAGCAGCGTGCCCAGGCGGATGAAGTGGAAGGCCTCGTCCTGCAGCAGCGTGCCCAGCGTGGTCCCGCGTGACAGCGAGGAACGCAGCTTGACCCACTCGAAGAAATCGCCGACGCCGGCATTGACGATCTGCTCGAAGCTCTTTTCGCGGGCTTCCAGCCAGGTCGAGTTCATCGTTTCCCACATCTCGGTGGTCAGGGTGCCGCGCACCGCATGCGCGTTCTCGCGGGCCATGCGCAGGCAGCTGTAGATCGAGGAAAAATTGTCGTGGTCGCTGACCATGAAACGCAGCACGTTCTCGCCATTGACTGTGTCGTACTTGGCGGCGTAGGCCTCCTCCAGGCTGTTCAACGCGATGATCGCGGCCCAGCTCTGGTTGGCGGCTTCTTCGGATTGGGGCACCAGCGACATCTGCCAGGTGACGTCGAGCAGGCGGGCAAGGTTTTCGGCGCGCTCGATGTAGCGCGACATCCAGAACAGGTGATCGGCAGTTCGGCTCAGCATGATTAATCCTCCAGAACCCAGGTATCCTTGGTACCGCCGCCCTGCGACGAATTGACGACGAGCGAGCCCTTGGTCAGGGCGACCCGGGTCAGCCCGCCGGGCACCATGTTCACGCACTTGCCCGACGACAGCACGAAGGGCCGCAGATCGAGGTGACGCGGCGCAATGCCTTCCTCGACGAAGGTCGGGCAGTTGGACAAGGCCAGCGTCGGCTGGGCGATGTAACCGTCCGGCTTGGCCAGCAGCAACTGGCGGAATTTCTCGATCTGTTCCTTGGTCGAGGCCGGACCGACCAGCATGCCGTAACCGCCGGCGCCGTGCACTTCCTTGACCACCAGTTCGCCGAGGTGATCGAGCACGTAGGCCAGATCGTCCTTCTTGCGGCACATGTAGGTCGGCACGTTGTTGAGGATCGGCTCCTCACCGAGGTAGAAACGGATCATGTCCGGCACGTAGGGGTAGATCGACTTGTCGTCGGCGACGCCGGTGCCGATGGCGTTCGACAGGGTGACGTTGCCGGCCTGGTAGGCCTTGAGAATGCCGGGCACGCCGAGCGCCGAATCGGCGCGGAAAGCCAGCGGATCGAGGAAGTCGTCGTCGATCCGGCGATAGATCACGTCGACGCGCTGCGGCCCCTGCGTCGTACGCATGTACACCGTGTCGTCCTTGACGAAGAGATCGCGGCCCTCGACCAGTTCGACGCCCATCTGCTGAGCCAGGAAGCTGTGTTCGAAATAAGCGCTGTTGTAGGCGCCCGGCGTCAGCACGACTACGGTCGGATCGGCGATGCCCTGCGGCGCGACAGCGCGCAGCTTTTCCAGCAGCATGTCCGGGTAATGCTGGACCGGCGCCACCTTGTGCCGGGCAAACAGTTCCGGGAACAGGCGCATCATCATCTTGCGGTCTTCGAGCATGTACGACACACCTGACGGCACGCGCAGGTTGTCTTCGAGCACGTAGAACTCGCCGGCGCCGGCGCGGACCAGGTCGACCCCGGCGATATGGGCATAGATGCCGGCCGGCACGTCGACACCCTTCATCACCGCGCGATACTGGGCGTTGTCCAGCACCTGCTCGGCCGGGACCTTGCCCGCCTTGAGGATTTCCTGGTCGTGGTAGATGTCCCACAGGAACATGTTCAGCGCCTTGACCCGCTGGCGCATCCCGCGTTCCATCGCCTTCCATTCCTTCGATGGAATGACGCGCGGAATGATATCGAAGGGAATCAGGCGCTCCTTGCCGGCTTCCTCGCCATAGACGGCAAAGGTGATGCCGACGCGGTGGAAAGCCAGATCGGCTTCGGCACGCTTGCGCTCGATGCGCTCGGGCGGCGTTTCCTTCAACCACGCTTCGTAGCGTTTGTAGTGCTCCCGGACGCCACCGTCGGCGTCGTACATCTCGTTATAGAAGTTCATGTCCGACTCTTTTATGAGGATGCTCTCGTTTTCAATTCAGCAGAAACCGTGCCACGACTTAAAACCCCATTGAAACAGCGGATTAGGAAATCCCCGGGAATATGCACGCCCCATACTGGTGCGAAGAAACAACATGGTGCGCACCAATAAAAAAACCGCCGGATTGCTCCGGCGGTTTTTTGGCGAAGAACGCAAAGAATCAGGCGCGCTCAAGGATCACTGCGATGCCCTGACCACCGCCGATACACATGGTGACCAGTGCGTACTTGCCGGCGACGCGTTCCAGTTCGTACAGCGCCTTGGTGGCGATGAAGGCACCGGAACAGCCGACCGGGTGACCGAGGGCGATGGCGCCGCCGTTCGGGTTGGTCTTGGCCGGGTCGAGGCCGAGCACCTTGGACACCGACAGGGCTTGCGCGGCGAAGGCTTCGTTCGATTCGATGACGTCCATCTGGTCCAGCGTCAGGCCGGCCTTCTTGAGCGCCAGCTTGGTCGCCGGGATCGGGCCTTCGCCCATGATGTCGTTCGGCACGCCGGCAACGGCGTAACCGGCGATGCGGGCCCGCGCCTTGTAACCGGCCTTGGCGGCGACATCGGCAGCGGCCAGCACGAAGAAGGCCGCGCCGTCGTTGATGCCGGAGGCATTACCGGCGGTGACCGTACCGTCCTTCTTGAACGCCGGCTTCATCTTGGCCAGGGTTTCCATCGTGGTGCCACGCTTGATGTATTCGTCGGCATCGAAAACCACTTCACCCTTCTTGGTCTGCTTGACGATGGGGACGATCTGCGACTGGAAGTAGCCGGCATCCTGGGCGGCCGCGGCACGGCGCTGCGATTCGACGGCGAAGGCATCCTGCTCTTCGCGGCTGATGCCGTGCTTGGCAGCCAGGTTTTCGGCGGTGATGCCCATGTGGCCGACGCCGAACGGGTCGGTCAGGACGGCAACCATCGAGTCGATCGCCTTGGTGTCGCCCATGCGCGCACCGGAGCGCAGCGCCGGCAGCAGGTAAGCGGCCTTGGACATGACTTCGACACCGCCGCCGATACCGTAGTCGGCATCGTTCAGCATGATGTTCTGGGCGGTGGTGACGATGCCCTGCAGGCCGGAGGCGCACAGGCGGGAAACCTGCATGGACACCGACTCCATCGGCAGGCCGGCCTGGATCGAGGCAACGCGCGAAGCGTAGGCATAACGGGAATCGGTCGGCATCGTGGTGCCTACCGTGACGTAATTGATCTGCTGGGGATCGACGCCGGAGCGGGCAATCGCTTCCTTCATCACGATACCGGCCAGTTCGCTGGTATCGAAGTCAGCCAGGGAGCCGCCAAAGGAACCGATGGGGGAACGGACCGCGCTCAGAACGACAACTTCTCTGCTCATGTAGAACTCCTCTTAAAAATTATTTTCAGCCCGCCAGACTGGCAAGCCCCAACAAAAAGAGCAACAACATCCATAGCACTGTGGCGCGCCAGACCAGGCCGACGGCACTTTGCATGAAATCCACATCGGCCGGATCACCGATCCCGAGTTCGGCCCGGTCGGAAACCTCGCCTTCGTCGATCACCGAACCACCCAACTGCACGCCCAGGGCACCCGCACCGCTGGCCAGCACGATACCGAGATCGCGGTCCGGCCACAGCGCCGGCTGGGTTCGCCAGCAATGCACCGCATCCTCGAAATCGCCGACGACGGCGAATGCCGCGGCCGTAGTCCGCAACGGCAGCCAGTCGATGATCGCGAAAGCCTGCCGGGAGAATATCGGAAATTCATTATGCGCCGTCGGGGCATCGGCTGTCCAACGGTCCCTCACGATCAGCGCCAGTCGGTAGAGCAAGGCACCGCAGGGACCGGGTAGCAGAACGAACCACAGCAGCACGGCAAAGACATGGCGATGCGAGGCGCCGAGCGCGCCCTCGATGGACAGCCGGGAAACATCGCGGGCACTCAGCCCCTGGGTGGCGATGCCCTGCCAATCGGCGAGCAACTGACGCGCCCGCTCCAGATCGCCGAGACGCAGCGCCAGCTGGATCTCCGTGTAATGGTGGCTGAACTGGCGAAAACCCATGGTCAGATAGAGGACGCCCACGTTGAGCAGCCAGCCGAGCAGGGGATTCAGCGAATAGAGCAGGACATAGAGCAGACCGAGCAGGACCACCGGCAGGGCGACGGCGATCAACCAGGCGGCCAGGCCATGGTGGCGACCGCCGGCATTGAACTTCGACTCGACGAAGCCGGCCCACAAGCCCAGCGGCTCGGCGACGATGCGGCGATAGTCCAGCGGCTTGAATTGCTCGATCAGGAAGACGGCGATCAACGAAAAAAGACTCATGGGCGGTGTATTACCCTGCGCAGCGGTTTGTTCCAGGCCAAGGCATCAAGATACCACAAGCCTTTCGGTCAGCGAGCGGATCATGCCGGCCGTCGCCCCCCAGATGAAATGATCGCCGTAGGGCATTGCATAATAATGACGCAAGGCACCGCGCAGATGGACCGAATGGCGCTGGTGATTGGCCTCGTCGAGCAGGAAGGCCAGGGGCACCTCGAACACCTCGGCCACTTCGAAAGGATCGGGGGTCAGCGAGAACGGCGGTGTCACCAGACCGACCACGGGCACCACGCAAAAACCGGTACCGGTGCGGTATTCCGGCAGGTAACCGAGGATATCGACGTGGCGGCGGGCCAGCCCGATTTCCTCCTCGGTCTCGCGCAAGGCCGTCTCCAGCGGCGAAGCATCCCCGGCCTCGACCCGGCCGCCGGGGAAACTCACCTGCCCGGCATGATCGCGCAGGTGCGCGGTGCGTTCGGTCAGCAGCACGGTGAAACCCGGCTCGCGCCGGACGATGGGAAAAAGGACGGCAGCCGGCGTCAGTTCGCTGCTGCGGGCGCCATCCTCGATCACCGCCTCGCCTGCTGCCGGCGCCGGCAACAGACTGCGGCGCAAACGTGCCAGTTCGCCTTCAGTCAAGCCACCGGTCCTTCCTCGATTTCCGCATGCACGGCGTTCAGCGCATCCTGCAATGTTTCTTCCGGCAGTCCGTTGACCGCCGTGGCCACCATATCGGCCGCCTCGACCGCGCCCACCGGCAGGCGCTTGCTGTCGAGCGAGGCGATCAGCGCGGCGCTGGCACCAACCACGCGCAACAGCGACTGCCGCTCGCGCATCAACATTTCCAGCTCGGTACGCAAGAGCGCGATTTCCTGATCCTTTTGCGGCATATTCTCTCTCCTAAAAGCGCTTTTTCAGCGTCATCGTGCTGCCGTCACGCTGCATTTCCATGCGGTTGAGCACGCTCATTCCCAGCAGCGCGATCGGCAGATCGGTCTGGTGGATCACCGCATCGACCTGATGCAGCGTCATGCCGCCGATGCGCACGTTATCGAGTTGCACCTTGCTGACCATGACCTGGCCGTTCGCGGTCTGCGAAATGCCTTTCTGGCCGCGGTTGAAATCCAGTCCCATACGCCGCGCATCGCTGGCGCCCAGGGAAATCATGCTGGCCCCGGTATCGACCAGGAAACGCACCGACACACCGTTGATCGTCCCAGTCGTGAAGAAATGCCCCTGCCCGTCGGCCTGCAGTACCAGACGGTCGGAATCGCTGCTGGCAGCGACACCGACCGCGTTCTGCCCGACCTTCAGCGGACGCTTGCGACCGTTGATCTCGACCACCACCTGATCGCCCTGGACCGAAACGACCTTGACGCCATCGACCGTCGCCCCGGCAGGAACCGCGCGCGGCGCCCCGCCGTTGATCTTGAGCAGCGCCTTGCTGCCGATGATGCCTGCCAGGCCGACTTCCTGCGCGGCCAGCGCGGAGGACAGCAACAGACAAAACGCGGCGAGCGTAAAATGAACGCCCTTTCCCGCCAAGCGCAGCACAGCCATGAAACCGGTCGCCATCTTTCGTCACTCCCCTACCGAAGGTCCGGGCTATTTTGCCATATTCCTTGAGCAGCAAGGGATTCCATGGACATTGATCGCCATCGACGAGGGTGAAGCCGTCCCCGTCAGCGCCGAGGATTACGCCGGCCTGTGCTTCATGGGCGGGCCGATGAGCGTGAATGACCCACTGCCCTGGATCGCCCCGGTCTGCGCGCTGATCCGCGATGCGGTCGCCCGCGACATCCCGGTGATCGGTCACTGCCTGGGCGGCCAGCTGATCAGCAAGGCCCTGGGCGGTCAGGTGACCCGGAACCCGGTCAAGGAAATCGGCTGGGGCACGGCCGACGCGCAGGACGACGCAACCGCCCGCCACTGGCTGGGCGAACTGGCCGGCCGGACGGGCACGGTGTTCCAGTGGCACGGCGAAACCTTCAGCATTCCGCCCGGCGCCACCCGGCTGTTCGGCAATGCCTACTGCGCCAACCAGATGTACGTGCTCGGTCCGCACCTGGGCATGCAGTGCCATGTCGAGATGACGCCGGAAATGATCGCCACCTGGTGCGAGCAGTGGGCCGACGAGGCTCTCTCCGTAGCCGACCAGCCCAGCGCCCAGACGCCGGCCGAAATGCAGGCCGGCATTGCCGCCCAGCTGCCGGTGATGCGTCAGTTGTCGGAACAGCTCTACTCGGTCTGGATCAAGGGCCTGCGCCACTGAATGAAAAAAGGCGGCCGCAGCCGCCTTTCCTGACCGGTTTTCCGGCGATCAATCGCGGTAGTTGCCGTCCTTGATCGGGAAATCGGTGATTTTCGAGCGGACCAGCGCAATCGCTTCGCGCAGTTCGTCGATCTTCTTGCCCGAAACACGCACCGCGTCGCCCTGGATCGAGGCTTGCGCCTTGAGCTTGGCGTCCTTGATCAGCTTGACGATCTTCTTCGCCAACTCGCTGTCGATGCCGTCGCGGATCTTCAGTTCCTGCTTCGCCTTGTTGCCGGAAACGCTCTGCACCTTCTGCGGATCGAGCCGTTTGACGCTGTCCTTTTCCTTCTTTTCCAGTGCCGGGAAAAGCAGGTCCTTGATCTGGTCAAGCTGGAACTCGGAATCGCCCCACAAGGTGATCAGCTTGTCCTTCTCGTTCAACTCGACCTTGGCCGAGGTGCCCTTGAAGTCGTAGCGGTTGTCGATCTGGCGCGAGGTGACGTCGACGGCATTCTTCAACGCCACCATGTCCGCTTCGGAGGTGAAGTCAAAGCTCGGCATGGTGATTACTCGAAGTGGCAGACGTAGTGGTAAGGCGCGTCGCAGGCGATCTCGAAGCTGGAATTGCCCGGCACGTTGAACGACTCGCCGGCGCCGTAGGTCTTCCACTCGCTCTCGCCCTTGAGCTTGACGCGGCAGGCACCGCCGACGCCTTCCATGATTTCCGGCGCACCGGTGTTGAAGGTCAGCGACGACGGCAGGATCACGCCGACGGTCTTCTTGGTGCCATCGGCGAGGATGACGGTGTGGCTGACGCACTTGCCGTCGAAATAGACGTTGGCAGCCTTGACCACGGAAACGTTGTCGAATTGAGACATCAGATACCCCAGAGTTTTTCAATGATGGATTTGGCGATGAAACCGACCATGCCGAAAGCCAGCACGAAGAACAGGACAAATGTCCCGGTCTTGCCGGCTTTCGAC
Source organism: uncultured Azonexus sp. (assembly GCF_937982035.1). NCBI lineage: Bacteria > Pseudomonadati > Pseudomonadota > Betaproteobacteria > Rhodocyclales > Azonexaceae > Azonexus > uncultured Azonexus sp. The sequence goes on along the minus strand of NZ_CALJNI010000017.1, from coordinate 151,844 downwards.
TTCCAGGCGATTTCGCCGATGATGAACAGCATGAACAGGATGAAGGCGCCGACACCCCAGGTCGAGAAAAAGTCGGCGATCTGCTCCTCGTTGAAGCCGAATACAGTACCTTCCACCGATCAACCGCCCTTGCGTGCCTTGAGATTGGCGGCAATGCGCATGCGCAACGCATTGAGCTTGATGAAGCCGCCGGCATCCTTCTGGTCGTAGGCGCCAGCGTCGTCCTCGAAGGTGGCGATGGTCGAGTCGAACAGCGAATCGGTCTTGGAATCGCGGCCGACGACGATCACGTTGCCCTTGTACAGCTTGACGCGGACGAAGCCGTTGACGTTCTGCTGGGTGTGGTCGATCAGGGTCTGCAGCGCGACGCGCTCCGGGCTCCACCAGTAACCGTTGTACACCAGGCTGGCGTAGCGCGGCATCAGGTCGTCCTTGAGGTGGGCGACTTCGCGGTCGAGGGTGACCGACTCGATGGCGCGGTGGGCGCGCAGCATGATCGTGCCGCCCGGGGTTTCGTAACAGCCGCGCGACTTCATGCCGACGTAGCGGTTCTCGACCAGGTCGAGGCGGCCGATGCCGTGCTTGCCGCCGAGCTGGTTCAGCTTGGTCAGCACCTGGGCCGGGCTCAGGCGTTCGCCGTTCAGCGCAACGATGTCGCCCTTCTCGTATTCGATGTCGAGGTATTCGGCCGCATCGGGTGCCGCTTCCGGCGACACTGTCCACCGCCACATGCTTTCCTCGGCTTCCGCCGCCGGGTCTTCCAGGTGACGGCCTTCGTAGGAGATGTGCAGCAGGTTGGCGTCCATCGAGTACGGCGAACCACCCTGCTTGTGCTTCATTTCGACCGGAATGCCGTGCTGTTCGGCGTAGGCCAGCAGCTTCTCGCGCGACAGCAGGTCCCATTCGCGCCACGGCGCGATGACCTTGACGCTCGGCTTGAGCGCGTAGGCACCGAGTTCGAAGCGGACCTGGTCGTTGCCCTTGCCGGTGGCGCCGTGCGAAATGGCGTCGGCGCCGGTCAGGTTGGTGATCTCGATCAGGCGCTTGGCGATCAGCGGACGGGCGATCGAGGTGCCGAGCAGGTATTCGCCTTCATAGACGGTGTTGGCGCGGAACATCGGGAAGACGAAGTCACGGACGAACTCCTCGCGCAGGTCGTCGATGAAGATGTTTTCCGGCTTGATGCCGAACTTCAGCGCCTTGGCGCGCGCCGGCTCGAGCTCTTCGCCCTGGCCGAGGTCGGCGGTGAAGGTCACCACTTCGCATTGATAGGTGTCCTGCAGCCACTTGAGGATGACCGAGGTATCCAGACCGCCCGAGTAGGCGAGAACCACTTTCTTGACGTCGCTCATTTGCTTTTCCAGTTTCGTTTTGACAATGCGCCGATCAGACCTTGAGGCGGCCGAGCAGCAGGTATTCCATGAGGGCCTTCTGGACGTGCAGGCGGTTTTCCGCCTCGTCCCAGACCACCGATTGCGGACCGTCGATGACGTCCGCCGTCACTTCCTCGCCGCGATGCGCCGGCAGGCAGTGCATGAACACGGCCTTGGGATCGGCCACCGCCATCATCTCGGCGTCGACACACCAGTCGGCGAAGGCCTTCTTGCGTTCCTCGTTTTCGGCTTCGAAACCCATCGAGGTCCACACGTCGGTAGTGACCAGGTCGGCACCGCGGCAGGCGTCCATCGGGTCTGCAAAGACCGCGTAGCGCGACGGATCGACGCCGGCGATCAGGGCCGGATTCAGTTCGTAACCGGGCGGCGTCGACACATGGACCTTGAAGTCGAGCACGTCGGCGGCCTGCAGCCAGGTGTTGCACATGTTGTTGGCGTCGCCGACCCAGGCCACGGTCTTGCCCTGGATGCAGCCGCGATGCTCGATGTAGGTGAAGATGTCGGCGAGGATCTGGCAGGGGTGGTACTCGTTGGTCAGGCCGTTGATCACCGGCACGCGCGAATTGGCGGCAAAGCGCTCGATGATGTCCTGCTCGAAGGTGCGGATCATCACGATGTCGCTCATGCGCGAGATGACCTGGGCCGCGTCCTCGACCGGCTCGCCGCGCCCGAGCTGGGAATCGCGGGTGTTCAGGTAGATCGCCGAACCGCCAAGCTGATGCATGCCGGCCTCGAACGATAGGCGGGTGCGCGTGCTGGCCTTCTCGAAAATCATCACCAGCGTACGGTCGCTGAGCGGCCAGTACTTCTGGTAGGACTTGAACTGGTCCTTGATCCAGCGCGTGCGTTCGAACACGTACTGGTGTTCGTCGCGACTGAAGTCCTTGAACTGCAGGAAATGCTTGATCGTCATTGCCTCACTCCGCCAGGAAGGCCTTGATCAGCGGCAGCATCCGCTCGACCAGTTCGCGGGCGTCGGCCTCGCTGAAATTGAGCGGCGGCAGGAGACGGATCACGGTATCGCCGGTGACGTTGATCAGCAGGCCGGCAGCCAGGCCCCGCTTGACCAGATCGCCGCAGGGGCGATCGAGTTCGATGCCGATCATCAGGCCGTGACCGCGAATGTCGACCAGGCCGGCGACTCCGGCCAGCCCCTCGGCAAAACCCTGACGGATCAGCGCACCGATCCGGGCGGCGTTGTCGAGCAGGCCTTCTTCCTCGATGCATTCGATGGTGGTCAGCGCTGCCGTGCAGGCGAGCGGATTGCCGCCAAAGGTAGAGCCATGGTTACCCGGCCCGAACAGGCCGGTGGCCCGCCCGCCGGTCATGCAGGCGCCGATCGGCACGCCCGAACCCAGGCCCTTGGCCAGCGTCGCCACATCCGGCTGAACGCCGACCTGCTGGTAGCCGAACCACTTGCCGGTACGCGCCATGCCGCACTGGACCTCGTCGCAGATCATCAGCCACTCGTGGGCGTCGCACAACTGGCGCACACCTTGATAGTAGGCCGGATCGCACAGATGAATGCCGCCCTCGCCCTGGATGATTTCCAGCATCACGGCGACGATGTTCTTGTTATGTTCGGCGACGGCGCGAACCGCTTCCAGATCGCCGTAGGGCACACGGACAAAACCCGCGACCAGCGGCTCGAAACCGGCCTGCACCTTGCGGTTGCCGGTCGCCGACAGGGTTGCCATGGTGCGGCCGTGGAAGGCCTTTTCCATGACGATGATGGTCGGCAGTTCGATACCCTTCTTGTGACCGTAGTAGCGCGCCAGCTTGATCGCTGCTTCGTTGGCTTCACAACCGGAATTGGCGAAGAAGACTTCGTCCATGCCCGACAGCGCGCACAGCTTGTCGGCCAGTTGCTCCTGGCCGGTCACCCCGTAGAGATTCGAGGTGTGCAGCATCCGCCCGGCCTGCGCCGCGATCGCAGCGACCAGCTTGGGATGGGCGTGACCCAGGGTATTGACGGCGATGCCGGACAAGGCATCCAGGTATTCCCGCCCCTCGGTATCCGTGATCCGGCTGCCGGCGCCATGGCTGAAAGCCACCGGCAAGCGGGCGTAGGTATTCATGACATGCGACATGAGGCAACCCCATAAAACGAAAACGGCGGCTACCGCCGCCGGAACGATCACAACCCGCACCGGCAAATAAATCCGGAAAGAGTTGCAGAAAGCTGAATGTTAAGTGAAAAATAGCGCCTTGTATAGAACGGCCAAACCATGCGAATCGCCATATTCAACCAGAAAGGCGGCGTCGGAAAGACGACCACCACGCTCAACCTCGGCGCTGCCCTGAACCGCTCGGGCAACCCGCCGCTATTGATCGACCTCGACCCCCAGGGCCACCTGTCGAGCATCCACGGCCAGGCGCCGCTCGATGCCGGACAGAGCCTGTTCGCCTTTTTCCAGGACTTGCGCACCCTGCAGGAACTCGAGGTTGAATGGGAGCATATCGGCCGGCTGATTCCTGCCCACCAGCAGCTGATCAAAGTCGATTCGATCTTCGGCAAGGGGCCGGCCATTCTCAACAAGTTGCGCCACGGCCTGGATGCCCTCGAGGAAGCCAATCCGGACCGGCACTGCCTGATCGACTGCTGTCCCTACATCGGCGTGCTGGCGCTGAATGCCATTTTCGCCTGCGACTGCCTGATCATTCCGGTATCCACCGACTACCTGTCGTTGCAGGCCGCCGACCACATCACGCGCACGCTGCAGGTTCTGGAGCCGGTGATGAAACGCCGCGTCCCGCGTTACTACCTGCTGACACGCTTCGACCGCCGCCGCCGGATGAGCGAGGACGTGCGCAACCGCTTGCGCGAACGCTACGGCGACGAAGTGATCGACACGGTGATTTCCGAGAACGTGACGGTGGCCGAAAGCCCCTCACTGAATCAGGACGTGTTCCGGCACAACGCCGGCAGCACCGGCGCCCACGATTACCGCAAACTGTTCAACGAACTGCTGGAACGCGGCAGCCTGCCGGTCACGACGCGCTGATCAGATCGACCACGTCTTCGTAGTTGATCGACCCCAGACGGCCGTTCATGCTGACCTGATGGTGCTTGCACTCCAGAATTTCGCAATAGTTGTAGATCTGCGCGACCTTGCGGCGAGCCTCTTCCTCATCCCGACCGTAGAAAGAGAGATGCTCAACGATAACGCCATTACGCGTCCGTATCCGGAAAAGGTACTTGCTTATCGTCCCAGCGAGCATAAAAACCTCAACAGATCAAAGCTGTATGAGGAGTATATGCAGTAGTTTCTAGAAACACAATCAATTCGCTTGCAAATCATCGCGAAACATGGCAAATACCCGCTCAACGATCGGCCAGCAATCTGACCTCGCGCTGCGGGAAGGGAATCTGCACGCCATGCTCACGGAAGGCCCGCCAGATGGCAAGGTTGATGTCCGAAACGACGTTCATCTTGCCATTCTCCGGATCGGCCACCCAGAAACCCAGTTCGAGATTGATGCTGCTGTCGGCAAACTGGGTGAGCAGCACCCGCGGCGGCGGGTCGGGCAATACCCGCGGCTGGCCTTGGGCCGACTCGACCATCAGGCGCATCGCCAGTTCGAGATCGCTGTCATAAGCCACGCCGACGGTCGTGCTCAGACGCAGACTGTTGTCGGAATAGGTCTGGTTCTGGACCACCGTACCGATCAGCATTTCATTGGGCACGATGAATTCGATACCGCCCGGATTACGGATAACCGTGTAGCGCGTGGTGATCTGGCTGACCACCCCGCTGTCGGCGCCAATCTGGACGATGTTGCCGATGCGGATCGAACGGTCGAGCAGGATGATGAAACCGGACACGTAATTGCTGGCGATCTTCTGCAAGCCGAAACCGAGACCGACGCCAAGCGCCCCGGTAAACACCGACAACGCAGTCATGTCGATACCGACCATCGCCAGGCTGACCAGCACGGCCAGCACCGTCAGCACGGCCCGCGCAACCCGGACGCCGACAATGCGCAGATTGCCGTCGAGCGAGCGCATGCCCATCAGGCGGGCCTCGATGACGCCGGAGATCCACAGCGCAAAGATCACGGTCAGGAAAATGGTCACCAGGCCGCTGAAAATCAGCCACAGGTTCAACTGCTGCTTGCCGATGCTGAACCCGACCTGGGTCATCGCCTCGATCACGAACGGCGCCAGGTCGGTGATGTACAGCGCCAGCCAGCCCCAGACCAGCGTGGCGATCAGCTTTTCCCACGAAGTCAGCCAACTGGCCCCGGGAAAGGCCTGGCGCAGCACATAGACGACACTGCGGACCAACGCCATCGACGCCAGCAAGGGCATCGCCACTTGCAGCACGGTCACAGGCATGAAGGACTTGAGCGCCACCTGCGTCGCCCCGGTCAGCACCATCCCCGACACCGGAAAAGCCAGTCGGCCGCCGAGCTGGCGGAAACGTCCGCCGCCGTCTTCCCGATGCGTCCGCTGCCACCAGTGGGCAATTCCCCAGGCCAGCACCAGGCAGGAGCCCAGCGCGACCAACTGCCAGACGAACAGCGGATCGCCGAAGTCCGCCAGTAACTTGCCGATCAGACTCAGCGCCTGACGCGTCGACTCATCCATTCTGCTTCTCCAGTACGGCGGCGAAGAAACCGTCCGTATCGTGAAGATGCGGCAGCAGATGCAGCATGTCGCCGCTCAAGGCCACGCCCTGACGGGCCAGCACCTGTTCGGCCGGCACCAGGCGGAACGCCGGATGGGCTGCAAGAAAAGCCTCGACGATGCGTTCGTTTTCCTCGGCCAGCAGGCTGCAGGTCGCATAGACCAGCCGTCCGCCCGGGCGCAGCAGGGTCGCCGCCGCCGCCAGAATGCTGGTCTGTTTGGCGGTCAGTTCGGCAACCGACGCTGCGTCCTGGCGCCATTTCAGGTCGGGATTGCGCCGCAGCGTGCCCAGCCCCGAACACGGCGCATCGACCAGCACGCGATCGACCTTGCCGGCCATGCGTTTCACCTTCTGGTCGCGCTCGTGTTCGATGCGCACCGGATGGACATTGGACAGCCCCGAACGCGCCAGACGCGGCTTGAGTTTGCTCAGGCGGCGCTCGGAAACGTCGAACGCGTAAAGGCGGCCGGTATTGCGCATCTGCGCGCCGAGCAGCAGCGTCTTGCCGCCAGCGCCGGCGCAGAAATCGACGACCATCTCGCCGCGTTTGGCTTCGACCAGCAGCCCCAGCAACTGGCTGCCTTCGTCCTGCACCTCGAAAGCGCCGCTCAGGAACAAGGGATGCTTGGCCAGCGCCGGCTTGTCGCGCAGGCGGACCGCCAGCGGCGACCAGGCGCCGGGCTGGGCGGCGATGCCGGCTTCGGCCAGTTGCGCGAGCAGGGCCTGACGGTCGGTTTTCAGGGTATTGACCCGCAGATCGAGCGGTGCCGGTCGGTTCAGCGCTTCCGCCAGGACCGGAATTTCGTCCGCGGTAAAACTCGTCAGCAGGCGCTCGTAGAGCCAGTCCGGCAGGTCGCAGCGCACCGCCGGCGACAAGGCCGACTCGTCGAACGCCGCCACACTGGCCAGCCAGGCTTCCTCGCCGGCTTTCAGCACCGGGGCGAGCTCGCGCAGATTCCAGCCACGCACGACCAGCAAGGCAACCAGCAGACGCCGCCGGTCGGACAGATTGTCGGCACAACGCGCTTCGATGCTGCGCCCCCGGCGCAGGACCGCGAACACCGTTTCGGCGACGAAACCGCGATCGGCGTGACCCAGCTGGCGATGCTCACGGAAATAACGCGAGACCACGGCATCGGCCGGATGATCGAAATTCAGCAACTGCCCCAGCAGGTTTTCGGCGTGGGCAAAGAGGGCGGGCGTGAAGCGGACTTTCATGGTTTTCCTGTTTGGTTCCGACCCGGCACATCGACGACGGGCTCGATATCGGTGGCGATTTGTTCGTAACTGTCGCCTTTTTTGTCGGTGAAGCGGATTTTAACCGGCAAGCGACCGTAATCGAGCGCAATCCAGATATCCATCAACGTTTCCCCGGTGGCACGCAGATGCAGCACGCGGAAACGCCCGGCCGGCGTCTCGATTTCCTCTTCACCGTGCGAATCGAGATCGTGGCGTTCGTATTTCTTGCTGGTGACCACCCCGATCGCCGAGCCGTTTTCCGGCGCCGCCAGATAGGCCAGCTGGTAATTCAACGACAGCAGGTCCTGCGTTCCCCGCGCAATCCGCTGCTTGCTGCCGTCACGAATCAGCGTCACTTCGTGCTGCTGCCAGTCGAAATCGGCGCCTTCGGCCGGCTGGCGATCCTTGCGCACCACCCGGAAATGCTCGGGCTGCAGTCCGCTGGCCGCCAGGCGCCCGACACTTTCGTAGGACTGGCGCACCGGCTTGAACAACGCAACCAGGCCACTGGTCTCAATCACGCTGCTGAGCCGATAGCTGCCGTCACCGGGAAATTCCCAGCGATGCACGGCGCGGCCGATATTCATGCGCGGCGAATCGCGGACGACGAGAAAGTTGATCCGTCCGCTGCCGCCAAGAACGGGCGCCACCGGTGTCGGCTCGGGTCGCGGCACAGGCTCGACGACCGCAGCCGGCGGGACGTCCCCGGGCGCGACCTCGGCGCTTGCCACGACCGGTGTGCTTGCCGGTCTGACAAGTTTTTTCTTGCGTTGAGGCTCGGCAGACGCAGGCCGGGGTTCGGAAACCGACCGTTCCAGTACCGGTGGTGGTGGCAGAATTTTCAATTCAGCCTGTAAGGGCGGCGGCTCAACCTGTTCGGCAAACACCCCGTAATCGACGCCGAACAGGGCCAGCGCGTGAATCAGCAGCGATCCGGCAAGGGCGGCGAAGAGGATGAAGGGCATGCCCGGTCAGCGGATTTCCGGCGCGATCAAGGCGGTTTGTTCTACCTGCGTGCCGGCAACCCGGACGCGACCGCCGTCGAGTTGCAGACGATCTTCGGCAAACCAGCGAACAGCCTGCGGATAAATCCGATGTTCCTGGCGCAGAACGCGGGCCGCCAGACTGTCTTCGGTATCGTCGTCGAATACCGGCACGGCAGCCTGGATGACGACCGGTCCATGATCGAGCGCCGCCGTCACGAAATGCACGGTGCACCCGTGGATGCGCACCCCCTCGTCGAGCGCCCGCTGGTGCGTGTGCAGACCGGGGAAGGAAGGCAGCAGCGACGGATGGATGTTGAGCAGCCGCCCCTCGTAGCGACCGACAAACGCCGGCGTCAGGATGCGCATGAAACCGGCGAGCACGACCAGGTCCGGCGAAAACTCGTCGATGCACGCGGCCAGCGCCTCGTCGAACGCCTCGCGACCGGCAAACGCCTTGTGATCCAGGGAACGGGTGGCGATACCGGCACGGGCGGCCGTTTCCAGACCTTTGGCGTCCGGCCGGTTGCTGATCACGGCAGCGATGTTGACCGGCAGGCGGCCGGCAGCGCGCTCGGCCAGCATGGCCTCCATGTTGCTGCCGCGACCGGAAATCAGGATGACGATGTTTTTCATGTTCAGAAACCTACGGGAAGAAAGATGGCTGTCGCGACCGACTGGGTGAACCGCGACAACGTCCGGCCGTTGCGGTCGGCAACGACCTGGGCCATGAAATCGAGCAGACCGACGATACGTCCGAACTCCCGCTCGAAGGAGAGATTGCGGTTGGCCGGGTCGAGTTCGTTGGAGAGGAGATAGAGTTCGCCGGCCGAATTGCGGTCGTTGCCCAGTTTCCAGATGGCGATCTCCATGTTGCGGGCGGCATTGAACAACTTGGTCTCGTTCAGACTGTCGAGAATGTAGAAATCGTCCTTGTGCTCGAAAGCCGCATCGACCATGGTCAGCAGACCGAACATCAGCGCACCGACACGGTCGTCGCGATACTCTTCGGAAAAAGCCTGAGCCGCTGCCAGGCGTTCGCGCTGCCCGGCCAGCGCCGGCCAGGACTGACGCTGCTGCAGGCGCTGCAGCGCCGCCTCCCGGCTGGCCAGCCCGGCTTGCCGCCACTCGCGCGGATTGCGCTTGTACAGTTTGTCGGCAATGCGCATCAGGCCGGCCACCACTTCATCTCGATTGACGTCGGTAACGCGGTCGATCTCGGTCTTCAGCAGATAACGCGCCTCGACGCGTGACGCCGGCCGACCTTCGCGATCCAGCCGGGTCGAGCAGCCCGATGCCACCAGTACCGCCGAGGCCAGGAGCAGGAAGCGGAGGAAGTTTGACGAGCCGCGCATGCAGGTCACCGGGGAATGAAGGAGGCCGCATTATAATCCGGGCATGCCGACCATCGCCCGCCTCCCCGACCTCCTGATCAGCCAGATTGCCGCCGGCGAGGTCGTCGAAAGACCCGCCTCCGTGTTGAAGGAGTTGCTCGAAAACAGCCTCGACGCCGGTAGCACGGCGATCCAGGTGCACCTGGAGGAAGGCGGCGTCAAGCTGATCCGCATCACCGACGACGGCTGCGGCATCGCCCGCGACGAACTGGCGCTGGCGCTGACCCGGCACGCCACCTCGAAAATCGCCAGCCTCGACGACCTCGAACGCGTCGCCAGCTTCGGCTTTCGCGGCGAGGCGCTGGCCTCGGTCGCCGCCGTCGCCCGGCTCGCCATCACCAGCCGCGAACGCGGCGCCGCGCATGCCTGGAAGTTGCGCGGCGAAAATGGGGCCGAACCCGAACCGGCAGCACTGATGGCGGGCACCGTGGTCGAGATGCGCGACCTCTATTACAACACCCCGGCGCGGCGCAAATTCCTCAAGTCGGAAAGCACCGAATTCGCCCACTGCGCCGACGCCGTCCGCCGCCTCGCGCTGACCCGGCCGGACGTCGCCATCAGCCTGACACACAACGGCCGCAGCCTGTTCCAGCTGGCACCGGCCGACCGCGCCCGGCGCATCGCCGAAGTGGTCGGCGACGACTTTGTCGCGGCATCACGTACGGTCGACGCAGCCGCCGGGCCAATCTCGCTGACCGGCTTCGCCATCGACCCGACCCGCGCCAGCGAGACCAAGGACGGCCAGAACGTCTTCGTCAATGGCCGTTTCGTGCGCGACAAGATCATCGGCCACGCGCTGCGCGAGGCTTACCGCGACGTCCTCCACGGCGCCCGCCAGCCGGCCGTCTGCCTGTTCCTCGAGATCGACCCCGGGCTGGTCGACGTCAACGTCCACCCGGCCAAGACCGAAGTCCGCTTCCGCGACTCGCGCGCCGTGCACCAGTTCGTCTACCACGCCATCCAGCGCACATTGGCGACGCCGATCCAGGCTGCCGAACCAACGCCGGTCAGCGAAAACAGGGGACAAACCACGGTTTTCGCGGAAAAAAAACCGTGGACATCCCCAGCACCCACGGCGCCCACTTTCCCACCACCGCTGCGCCACCAGGGCAGCCTCGGTGTTGCCGAACCCGCGGCCACGGCTTACCTGGCTTTCGCCCAGGCCGCCCAACGCCCGGCAACGACCAGCAACGGCGCAGCCGATGCCCCGCAGTTCCGCCCGGAAATCCCGGTCGACCGCGACGGTCCGCCGCTCGGCTACGCGCTGGCGCAACTGCACGGCATCTACATCCTGGCGCAGAACGCGGGCGGGTTGATCGTCGTCGACATGCACGCGGCGCACGAGCGCATCCTCTACGAAAAGCTCAAGACCGCCTTCGACAGCCGCCAGGTGGCGACGCAGAACCTGCTCATCCCGGCAATCTTTTCGGCCGATCCGGTCGACGTCGCGGCGGTCGAAGAACATGCTGCCGCCTTGGCCGACCTCGGTTTCCAGATCGCCCCGCTCGGCCCCGGCCAGCTCGGCGTGCGCGCCGTGCCGGCCCTGCTCCAGTCGGGCGACCCGGTAGCGCTGGCGCGCTCGCTGATCGCCGATCTGCGCGAACACGGCATCACCCGGCTGGCCACCGCCCGCCGCAACGAACTGCTGGCGACCATGGCCTGCCACGGCGCGGTGCGCGCCCGCCGTCAGCTGACGATTCCTGAGATGAATGCCCTGCTGCGCCAGATGGAAGAGACCGAACGCGCCGGCCAGTGCAACCACGGCCGGCCGACGTGGACCGCGCTGTCGCTTAACGAACTCGACAAATTGTTTCTTCGCGGTCGATAATCCGGGTTCATCACGCCCGGAGCCTCGATGAAGTCTCTTATTTCGCGATTCCAGCAACTGGTTTCGCCACAGCAGGACAACTGGCGCCGCTATGCCCTGCTCGGACTGGGAACGCTGGCGTTCATCACCTATGCCAGCCTGCTGGCAATCGGCCTGATCATCGCTCACGAGCGCGAAAGTAGCTTCGCCCTGCGCAACCTGGAGAATCTTGCCCACGTTCTCGACGACCACGCCCGCAACACGATCGACAAGATCGACACCATCCTGCTCGGCAGCAAGGTCTATCTCTCACCACTGCGCGACAAGTATCAGGTCGACATCAACGCCACCCTGTCCCGCTACTTGCGACTGATTGCCGATGAATCGCAAAGCCTGCGCGTTGCCGACAAAAATGGCCGTTTCATCTTCGATGCGGCCGGAGAACCAGCGGCAGCGCGCATTGCCGACCGCGCATACTTCCAGCGCAACCGCGACGACAAGTCGGGCGCGCTGGTCATTTCAGAACCCCTGTTCGCCCGCATTACGCACAACTGGGTCATCACCCTCAGCCGCCGCATCGAAGACCCGCAGGGAAACTTCGCCGGCCTGATCCAGGCGGCAATCCGCGCCGAACACTTCCAGGATTTCTTCGCCAGCCTGAACCTGGGTGACGGCCAGAGCATCGCCCTGGTGAATGCCCAGGAGCAACTGATTGCGCGCTACCCCCCCGCGCCGGACAGGATCGGTCAAACGGTCAGCCATCCGAAAGTCGGCGAACTGATCCGGCAACAAGGCAGCTACACCAATTTCACCACCCGGTCGGCGCTCGACGGCATCGAACGCCTCTATGTAGTCCGGCAGGTTGGCGAACTACCCTTTTATGTAGTCGTCGGCCACACACCGGAACACTTCCTCAGCAACTGGCGCCAGCAGGCCTTCTGGGCAACCTTGAGCACCGGCCTGCTCGCCCTCGTCCTGGCCGGCTGGATCGTCGTCTGGCTGCGCACCTACGACCGCGCCCGGGAAATCGCCCAGGGCATGACCCGGGCCTACGAAACCACCTTCCGCCGCACCCGCGCCCTGCTCGACAGCCTTCCCGACCCGGCCTGGCTGAGCGACCGCCAGGGCTTGCTGATCGCGGTCAACGACGCCTACACCGAACTGTCAGGCAAACCGGTCGAGGCCATTCTCGGCCAACCGGCCGAAGCCGCGTTGCCGCCGATCCTCGCCGAAGCGCTGAGCACCCTCTCCGACGAAGCACTGTCGCAACAATGTCAGCAAAAACAGACCGGCAGCCTGCCGACCGAGCGGGGTGGTCAGCGCCATTACGAATACATCGCCACGCCGGTCTTTGACGATCGCGGCATACTCGCCGGTGTTGCCGGCGTTGCCCGCGACATCACGCAACTGCACGAAGACCAGCAACGCATCCGCCACCTGGCCGAACACGATCTGCTCACCGATCTGCCCAACCGCTTCCTGCTGGCCGAGCACATGGCCAGCGCCCTGGCCGAAACGCTCGGCAATCAGGCCGAACTGGCCTTGATGTTCCTCGACCTCGACCATTTCAAGAACATCAACGACACCCTCGGCCACGACATCGGCGACCAGTTGTTGCTGCAGGTCGCCCAGCGGCTCAGCACCAACCTCGACAAGCGCGACACGATCAGCCGTCAGGGCGGCGACGAATTTGCCATCCTGATCCGTCACCATGGCGCCCCGGCCCGACTGGCCACGATTGCCCAGCGCCTGATCGATGTCCTCGGCCGGACCTTCTTCGTCAGCGGCCACGAATTGCGCGTCGGCGCCAGCATCGGCATCAGCCTGTATCCGCAGGACGGCAAGGACATCGGCAGCCTGCTGAAGAACGCCGATACAGCGATGTATCAGGCCAAGGCAACCGGCGGCAATACCTACCGCTTCTTCACCCAGGAAATGAATCTGCGCATTTCGGAGCGGGTCACGCTCGAAAACAATCTGCGCCGGGCACTCGGCGGCGACGAGATATTCGTCCACTACCAGCCCCAGACCGATGCCAGGAAGCAACGCCTGGTCGGCTTCGAAGCCCTAGTCCGCTGGCAGCACCCGGAACTCGGAACCATCCCGCCGGCACGCTTCATCCCGGTGGCCGAGGAAAGCTGCCTGATCTACCAGGTTGGCGAGCGCGTGCTGCGCGAAGCCTGTCGGCAGAACCGGCGCTGGCAGGACCTGGGACTGCCGCCGGTCGTAATGGCGGTCAACCTCTCGGCCGTCCAGTTACGCCAGCCCGACCTGCCCCAACGGGTCGCCGCCATCCTCGCCGAGACCGGCCTCGAGGCGCGCTGGCTGGAGCTGGAAATCACCGAGAGCGCGTTCATTCACGATACCGACCGGATCATCGACGTCCTGCAGGAACTTCGGGCCATCGGCATCAAGCTGTCGGTCGATGACTTCGGCACCGGTTACTCCAGTCTCGGTTACCTCAAGCGCCTGCCATTCGACCGGATCAAGATCGATCAATCCTTCGTTCGCGACCTGCCGGAGGATGCGGACGACATTGCCATCGTCCGCGCCATCATCGCCATCGCCGCCAGCCTGCAGAAGGAAGTCATTGCCGAAGGCGTCGAGCAGGCGGAGCAGCGCGAATTCCTGCTGGAACAGGGATGCGACCTGATGCAGGGCTACCATTTCGGCCGGCCGGCCGACGCGGCCAGCGCCGAAGCCCTGTTGCGCGCCATGATCCGGTAGACCGGGCGGCCTCAGGCACTGCCCAGCCGCTCCCGGGCGAAGCTGCGCAGGCGGTTCATGTCGCGCGCCCGGGCTTCGCGGTCGCTGGCGTTGAGCACGACCATGGCGATCACCTGGCCGCCGAAGCGCTCGGCTTCGGCCAGACAGAAGCCGGCCAGCGAGGTAAACCCGGTCTTGCCGGCAAGCAGCGAGACCGAGCGGTCATGGGCGAAGCGATTCACGTTGAGCTTGCCGCCGACCGCCGTCTTGCGCGACAACGCCTGGAAATAGGGAATCTGTGCCAGGGTCGCCAGCAGCACGCCCAGATCCCGGGCGCTGGCCTGATTGACCGGCGACAACCCGGCGGCGTCGCCAAAATCGAAGCTGAACAACTGCATCTGCGTCATCAACGCCCGCATCGCGTAACGGAACTCTTCCCAGCCGCCGGGAAAAGTCCGCGCCAGCGCCGCCGCTGCGCGGTTGTCCGAGGCCACTACCAGCCATTCAAGCAACTGCTCGCGGCGCCAGCGCGAGCCGACCGGGAGGCTGGAGCGGGTATGTTCCGAGCTCACCGCATCCGCCTGCTCGATGCGTATCGTCTCGTTCAGGGGCAGTTCGGCGCTCAACACGACCCAGGCGGAAATCAGCTTGCTGATCGAGGCAATCTGCACCGGGCGGTCGGCATCGATCGCCAGCAGGGTTTCATCCAGGCTGCCGACGAAGGCATGACGGGCACTCAAGCCCGGTATGCGCTCACCGGCCGCCCCGGCAAACGACGGCAGCAGGCCGGCGGCCGGCGCGAGCAAGCCGGCGGAGAGCAGGCGACGACGACTGAGAATGACGGTCATGATTAGCGGATTATAGCCCCCCCGTGCTAGCATTGCCCGCCATGAAATTACCGCCAGCCATCCTCATCATGGGCCCGACTGCTTCGGGCAAGACCGCTGCCGCCATGGCGCTGGCCGACCGTTTGCCGGTCGGTCTGATCAGCGTCGATTCGGCCCAGGTCTTCATCGACATGGATATCGGTACCGCCAAGCCCGACCGGGAAACACTGGCCCGCTATCCGCACCGCCTGATCGACCTGATCACGCCGGAACAGCGTTATTCGGCGGCCCGCTTCCGCGCCGAGGCACTGGCGGCGATGAACGAAATCCGCGCCGCCGGACGCATCCCCGTGCTGGTCGGCGGCACCATGCTCTATTTCCGCGCCCTGCTGCACGGACTGGCCGAGTTGCCGCAGGCCGACGATGCCCTGCGCGCCACCATCGACGCCGACGCCGCCCGCCTGGGCTGGCCGGCGATGCACGCCCGCCTGGCCGAACTCGACCCGGCGACGGCTGCCCGGCTGCCGCCCAACGACAGCCAGCGGATCCAGCGGGCGCTGGAGGTCTGTCTGGCAGGCGGCCGGCCGATGTCCGCGGTGCTGGCCGAGAGCGAACAACAGAAACCGGACTGGAATTTCCTGCAACTGGCCTTGTTGCCGTCGGACCGTGCCGTGCTGCACGAACGCATCGCCCGCCGCTTCGACGAAATGCTGCTCGCCGGCCTGGACGAAGAAGTGGCGATGCTGCGGCAGAAATACCGGCTCACCCCCGAACTGCCGGCGATGCGCTGCGTCGGTTACCGTCAGGTCTGGGAGGCCCAGGACGGCCTGATTCCGCGCCAAGAAATGCGCGACCGCGGCGTCTTCGCCACCCGGCAACTGGCCAAGCGCCAGATTACCTGGCTGGGCAATTCCTTTGCCGCCGAGACTTTCGACTGCATCGACGCCGGATTAAGCGAACGCGTCAGCCAGCGCGTCGCCCGTTTCCTCAACGCCTGAGCACCTGCTCCAGGCTTTGCGCCAGTTCCTGCAACTGGCCGATGGTCTGCAGGCTGGCATCCTGGCTGGCGACCATGCGCTGCATGTAATCCGCCGCCAGCGTGGTCATCGACTCCTCCTGGCTCTCGGTGAGTCCCAGCGACATCATCGAACGGCCCAGGGCTTCCTGGAATTCGATCATGATCTCGGTGAGCTCCATCGAATTGCGGCGGTAGCTGGCCTGCACCGAATCGAGCGTTGACTGCACCCGCGGCAAGGCTGCCTCGATGCCGGCCCGCCGGTGGCGCGCCAGTTCCTCGGCCTCGATCGCACGCATCCGGGCGTCGGCGCCTTCAGCCAGCAAGGCACCGTTGTCGCGGATACGACCGCAGCGGTCCGGATCGTCCAGCGGCATGTTGTTGACCAGCAAGGTGACGTGCCCGTAATTGAACACGCAGCGCGTCTTGAACTGGAAAATCCGCCCGGAATGCCGGACATGGTTGAGCACCGAAACTTCCAGCGGCAGATCGCAACCGTTCTCGCTGTACGACCGGGCCCGGTCGTCCATGCGCAGCTGGACGGCAGCATTCAGTTCATACTGGCGCATGCTGTCGATCAAGGCCGCCGCCAGTTCTTCCGAACTGCCGCAGGAGAAGGACTTGCTCAGGAACTGCAGGACGACACCCAGTTCGCCCATGCTGACCATCGCCGACATCGCCGTGCGCTGCGCATAACCGGCCTGCTCGTGCAGGTTGCGCTTCTCGCCCAGGATGCGCGCCGCCACCTTGACCTTGCGCAGAAGCTCGTCCGGGTCGAAAGGCTTGGTGATGAAATCCTCGCCGCCGGCTTCGTAGCATTGCAGCCGGGTGTCGATATCGTCACTGGCCGAAACGAACAGGATGGGAATATCCTGCGTATCCCAATCCTCCTTCAAACGCTGGCAGACCTCGAAACCGCTGATGCCCGGCAGGGTCAGGTCGAGGATGACGATATCCGGCTTGCACTCGGCAATCCGCGCCAGGCAATCCTCGCCCGAGCCGAAGAATTCCCGGTCGAAATCCGCCTCAAGCACGGCGCCGAGCACCTCCAGCAGAATCGGATCGTCGTCGACGATGAACACCTTGAGTTTATTGTCCATTTATTCTCTCCCTGTATCCCGGTTCAGCGCAGGCCGATCCACAAGCCCACGATCACCACGACAAGCACCACTGCCCAGCCCAGCCTGTCGATATAGCGATGCAGTGCTTCCTCCATCCGTGCCCCACCCCAGGCCATCAGGCCGGCAACCAAGAAAAAGCGCAGGCCGCGGCCGACGATGGAAGCCAGCGTAAACGGCAACAGCGCCATCGACAAAGCGCCAGCGGCAATGGTGAATACCTTGTAGGGAATGGGCGAGAAGCCGGCGACGAAGACCGCCCAGAAGCCCCATTTCCCGAACCACTCGACCGCCGTCTGGTAAGCCGGCCAGTAACGGCTTTCCTGCAGCCAGGGCTGGATCGCATCGAGGGCGAAATAACCGATCAGGTAGCCGGCCAGGCCGCCGAGCACTGACGCCAGGGTGGTGATCAGCGCCAGCCGCCACCAGCGCGGCGGGTTGGCCAGGGCCATCGGCGCCAGCATGACATCGGGCGGCACCGGAAAAAAGGACGACTCGGCAAAACTCAGTCCGCCCAGATACCAAGGCGCGCGTGGATGACGCGACCAGTCCATGGCCCGGCGATAGAGGGGAGAAAAGAGTTTCATCAATGAGCTTCTTCGGAAAGCGGGGTTTCAGCAGGATGCGGCTGGATCCGGGTGGCCAGCAGGGTATAGACCGCCGGCACCACGAACAGCGTCAGGAAGGTACCGAGCAGCAGACCGCCGACAATGACCCAGCCGATCTGCTGGCGCGATTCGGCGCCGGCGCCGGTAGCCAGCGCCAGCGGCACGGCGCCGAGAACCATGGCCCCGGTAGTCATCAGGATCGGGCGCAGGCGCAGTTCGGCGGCCTCGATCACCGCTTCACGCAGTTCCCGGCCCTTTTCCTGCAGCTGGTTGGCGAATTCAACGATCAGGATGCCGTGCTTGGTGATCAAGCCGACCAGCGTGACCAGGCCGATCTGGCTGTAAACATTGAGCGTTCCGTCGGTCGCCCAGAGCGCGAACAGCGCGCCGGCCATCGACAACGGCACGGTCAGCATGATGATCAGCGGATCGCGGAAACTCTCGAACTGCGCCGCCAGGACCAGGTAGATGAAAGCCAGCGCCAGCACGAAAGTGATCGCCAGCGACGCCGACGACTGGCGGAACTCGCGCGTCTGCCCGTTGTAATCGACGGCGTAGCCCGGTTTGAGCATCTGCCCGGCGACCCCGTCCATGTAGGTCAGCGCCTCGCCCATGGTGTAGCCCGGCGCCAGGTTGGCGGTGATGGTCACCGCCCGGCGCTGGCCGAAGTGGTTGAGTTCCCGCGGCGCCACGGTTTCCTGGACGTCGAGCAGGTTGTCGAGCGAAATCATGCTGCCATCGCCGCCGCGCACGTAGATGTCGCGGATGTCGCCGGGCGACCGGCGGTCGCTGTCGGCGACCTGGACGATCACGTCGTACTGCTCGCCGTCGCGCTTGAAGCGGGTCACCTGGCGGCCACCGAGGAAAGTTTCCAGCGTCCGGCCGATGGTCTCGACCGGCACCCCCACGTCGGCCGCCTTGTCGCGACGCACCACCACCGACAGCTCCGGCTTGTTCAGCTTGAGGTCGGTATCGACGTTGGTCAGCCCCGGATTCTTCGCCAGTTCGCCGAGGAATTGCTGGGTCACCTGCTGCAGTTCCTCATACGGCGCCGAGGTGACGATGACGAAATTGATCGGCCTCTCGCGCGGACTCTGGCCGAGCGACGGCGGCGTGACCGGGAAAGCCATGACGCCGGGCACGGCGGCGAACTTGGGGAACAGCTCCTTGGCGATGTCCGACGACTTGCGCGAGCGCTCGCTCCAGTCGCTCAGGCCGACGAAGGAAATGCCCTGGTTCACGGTCGGGTTGCCGGAAACGACGAAATAGCGCTCGATATCCTGGGTCTGGCTGTAGATGTTCTCCAGTTGCTGCGCGTATTTCTGGGTGTATTCCAGGGTTGCGCCGTCCGGGCCGTTGAACACCCCGAGAATCACACCGCGATCCTCGATCGGCGCCAGTTCGGACTTCAGCGCCTTGAGCAGCACGCCGCAGGCGGCCGCGACGGCGACGAAAGCGACGAAGACGATCCAGCGATGTGCCAGCGCCTGCGTCAGCACGCGACGATAGCCGGCGTTGAGCCAGTTGAGGAAGGACTCGATCAACATGAAGCCCTTCGAATGCTTTTCCTCGTGCTTGAGCAGCACCGAGCACATCATCGGCGACAACGTCAGCGCAACAAAACCGGAGACCAGCACGGCGCCGGCCAGGGTCAGCGCGAACTCGATGAACAGCTTGCCGGTGCGCCCGGTCATGAACGCCACCGGCGCGTACACGGCGGCCAGCGTCAGCGTCATCGCGACCACGGCAAAGCCGATTTCCTTCGCCCCCTTGAACGCTGCCTCGCGCCGCGGCATGCCTTCCTCGATGTGGCGGTAGATGTTCTCCAGCATCACGATGGCGTCGTCGACGACCAGGCCGATGGCCAGCACCAGCGCCAGCAGCGTCAGCGTGTTGATGGTGAAGCCGAGCACGAACATGATGGCGAAGGCGCCGATCAGCGAGACCGGGATGGTGACCAGCGGAATCAGCGTCGCCCGCAGGTTACGCAGGAAAAAGAAGATGATCGCCAGCACCAGCACGATGGCTTCGCCGATGGTGGTGAACACCGACTTGATCGAGCGGTCGATGAACACCGACGAATCGTAGGAAATATCGACGCGCATGCCCTCTGGCAGCTCTTCGGTGATGCGCGGCAGTTCGGCGCGCAGGGCCTTCGACAGTTCGAGCGGGTTGGCCGTGGCTTGCTTGATCACGCCCAGCGACACCGCCGAGCGCCCCTTGAAGCGCACCGAAGTCCGTTCGGCAGCAGCGCCGATCTCGACCCGCGCGACATCGCCGATACGCACCGGGTAACCATCGACATTGCGCAGGATGACCGCGCTGAATTCTTCCGGCGTACGCAGGTCGGTGGTCGACACCACGGAAAATTCGCGCTCGACGCTCTCGATACGCCCGGCCGGCACTTCAACGTTCTGACGGCGTAACGCATCCTCAACATCGGCCGGCGTCAGCCGATAGGCCGCCAGCCGCTGCTTGTCCAGCCAGATGCGCATGGCGAACTTGCGCTCGCCGAACACGCGCACGTCGGCGGCACCGGTCAGCGTCTGCAACTTGGGCTTGACGATGCGGTTGGCGACGTCGGTCACTTCCAGCGGCGTATGCTTCTCGGACGAGAAGGCCAGCCAGATGATCGGGTTGGCGTCGGCCTCGACCTTGGCGATGACCGGCTCGTCGACTTCGTCGGGCAGGCGGTTGCGCACCCGCGAAACGCGGTCGCGGACGTCGGCAGCGGCCGAATCCGGCTCGCGTTCGAGCTTGAAGCGCACCGAAATCTGGCTGCGTTCGGCACGCGAGATCGAGGTGATCACCTCGACGCCCTCAATGCCGGCCAGCGAATCCTCGAGCGGCTTGGTCACCTGCGACTCGATGATGTCGGCCGAGGCACCACGGTAATCGCTGGTCACCGTGACCACCGGCTCGTCGATCTTCGGGTATTCGCGCACCGACAGGCGATCGTAGGAAACGATACCGATCAGCATCACGACCAGCGACAGCACGGTCGCGAAGACCGGCCGTTCGATGCAGATTTCCGAAATTCTCATGGCTTGCCCTGGGCGCCGTCAGCCGGCTTCGCCCCCGGCACCGTCACCGGCGCCCCCGGGCGCAGCTTCAGCTGGCCGGCGCTGACCACGACATCGCCCGCCGCCAGTCCGTCGACAATCTCGACCTGGGCGTCGCGGCGAATGCCGGTATGGACCACGACCCGCTCGGCCTTGCCATCGACCACCTTGAACACGGCCGGCTTGGCGCCCGGCATGATGGCTTCTTCCGGCACCATCAGCACCCCCTTGCGCTCGCCGAAGGCCAGCCGCAGGCGGACGAACATGCCCGGCCGCAACTGGCCGGCGGCATTGTCCAGCCGCGCGCGCACGGCAATCGAGCGGCCGTTCGGATCGATCTGCGGATCGATGGCCTCGACCTTGGCGACGAATCGCTGCCCCGGCAGCGCATCGCTGCCCAGTTCCAGCGACTGCCCGACCTTGACCCGCTCCAGCCAGGTCTCGGCCAGACGGAAATCGACGCGCAGGCTGCTGACATCCTCGATATTGACCAGCACCTCGCCTTCCTTGATGTAGCTGCCGACGCTCACGTCGCGCAACCCGACGATGCCGCGGAACGGCGCCTGGATGCGCATCTTCGCCGCCTTGGCCGCCGCCAGCTGGACCGCCGCCTCCTGCACCTTCAGTGTCGCCGCCGAGGCATCGAGCGCCTGCGGGCTGATGAATTTCTTTTCCAGCAATTCCTGGTTGCGCTTGAAACTGGCCAGCGCCAGGTCGCGATTGGCCCGGGCCTGCGCCAGTTCGGCATCGGGAATGGTGGCATCGAAGGCAATCAGCAGATCGCCCTTGTTGACCAGCGCACCATCGCGAAAGCCGATCCGGGTGATGCGTCCGCTGACCTCCGGACGCAGCACGACCGATTCGGCGGCTTTCAGCGTACCGACCGCGGTGGTGTCGTCGGCAAAATCGACAGCCAGCACGGTGGCGACCTCGACCGCCACCGGCCGTGCCGGTGCCGCCTGAGCTGCCGGTGCGGCGGCCTTTTGGCCAGGCGCGGGCGCCGGCGCTTCGCTGCGGTTGGCCGACCAGGCATAGAAACCAAGTCCCAGCAGACCGGCAAAGGAAAGCGCAAGAACGCCACGACGTTTCATCTTGTTCATGGTGGGGAGATTCCTGGGCTTGGCCCGAGATTGATCATTCCAGACGAATTGTACCCAACATCGCCCCCGGTACCGACCGTGGCAGCGTTTTCCCTTGCGGGAGAAGCGAAGGCGTCGGCGCAGGCGAGATGGCCGCGGGCCCGAAGGGAGTCGTCGAGCAAGGCAACCTTGACCTTGACGACGCCGGCCTGGAGCATTTCCAGATAATCGGCAGCCGACTTCGAGATATCGATGACCCGCGCCCGATGCCGGCGATGCATGCGGTCATTGATGCGGACCACGACGCACAGGCCATTGGACGGACGCAGCACGGCGACGTGGCTGCCGAGCGGGAAGCGGTTGCTGGCGGCGCTGAAGACGGTCTTGTCGAAAACCTCACCGCTGGCCGTCTTGCGGCCGTGAAACTTGCTGCCGTAGTAACTGGCCAGCCCTTCGACCACGGCAACAGGCGGCGGCGCCTCGGCAACCGCCGCCAGGGTCAGGCCCAGGCCGCAGCAGAGCGCCGCGACCCGCCTGACAAGATCAGACGACGACGGTCTGCGCCTCGTCACCCTGACGGGCCCGGATCTTACCGATGCGGTAAACCGCTTCGCCCTGCGCCTTCAGTTCGGCCATCGCCGCATCGGCGTCGGCCGCTGCGACGACGATGACCAGGCCGATACCGCAGTTGAAGGTGCGGTGCATCTCGCTCTCGGCGACATTGCCTTCGGCCTGCATCCAGTCGAACAGCTTGGGACGCGGCCAGGCGGCCTTTTCCAGTTCGGCGACGGTGTTTTCCGGGAGCACGCGCGGCACGTTTTCGAGCAGGCCGCCACCGGTGATGTGGGCCATGCCCTTGATCGCGACCTTTTCCATCGTCGCCAGCACCTGCTTGACGTAGATGCGGGTCGGCGCCATGACCACGTCGGCCAGCGAACGATCGCCGTCGAACGGTGCGTTCATGTCCGGCTTGGAACGGTCGATGATCTTGCGCACCAGCGAGTAGCCGTTGGAGTGGGCGCCTGAAGACGCCAGGCCGAGCACGACGTCGCCCGGGGCGATCGACTTGCCGTCGATGGCCTTGGATTTTTCCACGACGCCAACCGCGAAACCGGCCAGGTCGTATTCGCCGGCCGGGTACATGCCCGGCATTTCGGCGGTTTCGCCCCCGATCAGCGCGCAGCCGGCCAGTTCGCAGCCCTTGGCGATGCCGCCGACGACGGCAGCGGCGGTATCGACATCAAGCTTGCCGCAGGCAAAGTAATCGAGGAAGAACAGCGATTCGGCGCCAAGCACCAGAATGTCATTGACGCTCATCGCGACCAGATCCTGGCCGACGGTATCGTGACGATTGAGGTCGAACGCCAGCTTCAGCTTGGTCCCGACACCGTCGGTCCCGGACACCAGCACCGGCTCCTTGTAACGCTTGGGCACTTCGAACAGGGCGCCGAAGCCGCCAATGCCGCCAAGCACGCCGTCGCGCAGCGTCTTTTTGGCCAGGGGCTTGATGCGCTCGACGAGGGCATCGCCGGCATCGATGTCGACACCGGCATCACGGTAGGAGAGGGAGGTATTCTGGGTCATGATCTTGAAAGCTCGCCGGAAGCAGCCCAAGGGCCGCTGGAAAAAACCGCGATTTTACCCGAAAGCCGGCCGAGCCCCTAACCCATGGCGCCGGGTCTGCTAAAATCGCGGGTCCGTCTTTCCGGCGCCCGGCATGGCGCCCATCCCGTGGAGATTTCACCGATGTACCAGTCCCCCCTGCTTCAGGATCTGCATGAGCGCGGTCTGATCGCCCAGCTCACCGACGCGGAAACGCTCGACAAAATGCTGCAGGAGGAGAAGATCACGCTGTATTGCGGCTTCGATCCGACCGCCGACAGTCTGCACCTCGGCCACCTGGTGCCGGTGCTCATCCTCAAGCGCTTCCAGCAGGCCGGGCATCGGCCGATTGCGCTGGTCGGCGGCGCCACCGGCATGATCGGCGACCCGAGCTTCAAGGCCACCGAACGCAAGTTGAACACGCCGGACGTGATCGCTTCCTGGGTCGGCAAGATTCGCGGCCAGGTCGAGCCCTTCCTGAGTTTCGAGGGCGACAACGCGGCGCTGATGGCGAATAACCACGACTGGTTCGGCGCCATGAACTGCCTGGAGTTCCTGCGCGACATCGGCAAGCACTTCTCGGTCAACGCCATGATCAAGAAGGAATCGGTGCAGCAGCGCCTGGTGCGCGAAGACCAGGGGATTTCCTACACCGAGTTTTCCTACAGCCTGCTGCAGGGCTACGACTTCGCCGAACTCTACAAGCGCCACCAGTGCGTCCTGCAGGTCGGTGGTTCCGACCAGTGGGGCAACATCACCGCCGGCACCGACCTGACCCGCCGCCTGCACCACACGCAGGTCTACGGCATGACCGTGCCGCTGATCACCAAGGCCGACGGCACCAAGTTCGGCAAGACCGAATCGGGCGCCGTCTGGCTCGACCCGAAGAAGACCTCACCCTACGCCTTCTACCAGTTCTGGCTGAACACGGCCGACGCCGACGTCTACAAATTCCTGAAGTTCTTCACCTTCCTGCCGATCGAACGCATCAACGAGATCGAAGCGGCGGACAAGGCCAGCGGCGGCAAGCCTGAAGCCCAGCGCATCCTGGCCGAAGAGGCGACCCGCCTGGTGCACGGCGAAGTGGCGCTGATGGCGGCGCGGCGCATCACCGAGTGCCTGTTCTCCGGTCAACTCGCCGATCTGACCGAAAACGACCTCGAACAACTGGCCCAGGACGGCATGCCCGGCATCGCACTCGACAGCGCGGCCGACGGCCTGATCGACGCGCTGGCAGCCAGCGGCCTGGCCAAGTCGAAGTCGGAAGCGCGCACTTTCATCCAGGGCGGCAGCGTGACGATCAACGGCGCCAAGGCCGACTCGCTCGACCACCGTCTCGTCGGCGATGACCGCCTCTACGGCCGCTTCACCATCCTGCGCCGGGGCAAGAAGCAGTACGCGATGCTGCGCTGGCAATAAGCCGACGATGCGCCAGCTGACCCTCGACCTGCTGCCGGAAAGCCCACCGTCGCTGGACAACTTCGTTGCCGGCGGCAACGACGAGACGGTGGCGGCGCTGACTGGCTGGCTGGCCGGCGCGCTGGAGGCGACTGCCTTCTGCCTGCACGGTGAGACCGGTTGCGGCAAGACCCACCTGCTGCTCGCCTGCGGCTTCAACTACATCGACGCCGCCGCCAATCCCGGCCTCGACGGCGTCACTGCCGACGGCCCGCTGGCCGTGGACAATGTCGAGGCGCTCGACGCCGCCGGCCAGATTGCCCTGTTCGCACTGTTCAACCAACTCCGCGCCAGCGGCGAACGCCTGCTCACCGCCGCCGGCCAGCCACCCTCGCACCTGGCGCTGCGCGAGGACCTGCGCACCCGCCTCGGTGCCGGCCTGATCTACCGGCTGCAGCCGCTGTCCGACGCCGAAAAGGCCGCCGCGCTGGCCGCCCAGGCCAGGGAACGGGCGCTCAAACTGACGCCCGAAGCCATCGACTACCTGATGCGCCACGCGCCGCGCAACATGCGCGCGCTGTCGGCGCTGATCGTCGCCCTCGACCGTTACACCCTAGAACACAAGCGCGCGGTGACCCTGCCGTTGCTGCGCGAACTACTCAACCAGGAAGCCACCGTATGAACCTCGCCCTTTTTGATCTCGACAACACCCTGCTCGCCGGCGATTCCGACTTCGAATGGGCGCAGTTCCTGATTTCCAAGGGCGTCGTCGATCGCGAAGTCCAGGAAGCCAAGAACGTCGAGTTCTACGAGCACTACAAGGCCGGCACGCTCGATATCGACGCCTTCCTCGAATTCCAGCTGGCACCGCTGACCCGCCACCCGCGCGCCGAACTCGACGCCTGGCATCGCGAGTACATGGACCGCCACATCCGCCCGCTGATCGGCGACCCGGCGCGCGCGCTGGTGCGCAGCCACCTCGATGCCGGCGACCTGTGCGTGATCGTCACTGCCACAAACAGTTTCGTCACCGGCCCGATTGCCCGCGAATTCGGCATCCATCACCTGATCGGCACGATTCCGGCCGTCGACGTCAAGGACGGCGCCTTCTTCGGCACCTCGACCGGTACGCCGTCGTTCCAGGCCGGCAAGATCGTCCGCGTCGAGCAGTGGCTGGAAGCGCACGGCCTGTGGTGGGGCAGCTTCGACAACAGCTATTTCTACAGCGATTCGCACAACGATCTGCCGCTGATGAAGCACGTCCGCACCCCGGTCGCCGTCGATCCGGATGACAAACTGTGTCATCACGCCACTGAAATGGGCTGGAAAATCATCACATTGCGGTAAAATTCCCGCTTTTCGCAGCGCAGCATGCGCTTGACCCTCAGGCACCCGTGATCCGCAAACTCATTTCCCGCGTCTTCCGCGGCAACAAGAACAAGGGCAACCGGCATGAGCCGGCCGTGATTCCCGTCTCCAGCCACGGCATCACCCGCGACCGCCTGTCCAGCGGCAGCCGGCGCACCTGCGAAACCCTGCAGGCCGAAGGCTTCAAGGCCTACGTCGTCGGCGGCGCCGTGCGCGATCTGCTGATCGGCGCCGATCCCAAAGATTTCGACGTCGCCACCAATGCCACGCCGGAAGAAGTTCGCCGCTACTTCCGCCGCTCGCGCATCATCGGCCGCCGCTTCCAGATCGTCCATGTGATGATGGGCCAGGAAGTCATCGAAGTGACCACCTTCCGCGGCACGCTCGACGAGACGACGAAGAAGGACGAACACGGCCGCGTGCTGCACGACAACGTCTTCGGCTCGCAGGCGGAAGACGCCGCCCGCCGCGACTTCACCGCCAACGCACTGTATTACGATCCGACGACCGAAACCGTCATCGACTACCACCACGGCGTCGGCGACCTCAAGGCCAGGACGCTGCGCATGATCGGCGAACCGCGTGCCCGCTACCGCGAGGACCCGGTGCGCATGTTGCGCGCCGTGCGCCTGGCGGCCAAGCTCGGCCTGTCGATCGACCCAGAGGCGAAAAAGCCGATCCGCGAGATGGCCGAACTGCTGGAAAACGTTCCCGCTGCCCGCCTGTTCGACGAGATGCTCAAGCTGCTGACCTCGGGTCACTCGGTCAAGTGCATCACGCAACTGCGCGACGAGGGCCTGCACCACGGCCTGCTGCCGCTGCTCGACGTGATCCTCGAACAGCCGCTCGGCGAGAAGTTCGTCATGCTGGCGCTGGCCAGCACCGACGAACGCGTCCGTCGCGGCAAGGGCACCTCGCCCGGCTTCCTCTTCGCGACCCTGCTCTGGCACGAAGTGCTGGCGCACTGGGACAAGATGAAGGCCAAGGGCGAAGCCAAGATCCCGGCGCTGTTCCAGGCCATGGACACGGTCCTCGACGTGCAGGGCGAAAAACTCGCCATCACCCGCCGCATTGCCGGCGACATCAAGGACATCTGGGCGCTGCAACCGCGTTTCGAACAGCGCGCCGGCAAGCGCCCCTACGCGCTGCTCGAACAACCGCGCTTCCGCGCCGGTTACGACTTCCTGCTGCTGCGCGCGCAGGCCGGCGAAATCGACATGGAACTGGTCGAATGGTGGACGCGCTTCCAGAACGCCGAAGGCGACAAGCGCGCCGAAATGCTGCTGCCGGAAGCCGCCGGCGACAAGAAGAAGCGCCGGCGCCGGAAAAAACCGGCCAACGCCACGCCCCAAGCCAGCGACGCATGAGTCTCGCCTACATTGCCCTGGGCGCCAATCTCGGCGACCCGGCGGCCACCGTCAACGCCGCTTTTGCCGCGCTCGACCAGTTGCCGGAAAGCCGTCTGCTGGCCAAATCGGCGCTTTACCGCACGGCGCCGGTCGGCATCGCCGACCAGCCGGAATTCGTCAATGCCGCCGCCCTGATCGACACCACGCTGGCGCCGGAAGCCCTGCTTGACGCGCTGCTCGGCATCGAACAAGCCTTCGGGCGCGTCCGTGCCGAACGCAACGGCCCGCGCACGCTCGACCTCGACCTCCTGCTCTACGACGACCTGATGCTGGCGACGCCGCGCCTGACGCTGCCGCACCCGCGCCTGCACCTGCGTGCCTTCGTCCTGCAGCCGCTGGCCGACCTGGCGCCGGACCTGGCCATCCCCGGTCGCGGCCGTCTGGCCGCCTGGCTGCCGGCGGTTGCCAACCAGGGTATCTGCCGCCTTTGATTTAACCCTTGCCACTTCGGCGCCGCTGTGTATCCTTGGCGCCGTCAACAACGCCACGGGACGCCCATGTCTGCTCAAAGCATCACCCGCCGCCTGACCCAGGCCGACCTCGCCAAGCTCTACGCTGCCGGCGAGAAGGTCGCCATGTTCACCTGCTACGACGCCAGCTTCGCCCGCCTGCTCGACGGCGCCGGCGTCGACTGCCTGCTGATCGGCGATTCGCTCGGCAACGTCATCCAGGGCCACGACACCACGCTGCCGGTCACCGTCGCCGACGTCGCCTACCACACCGCTGCCGTCAAGCGCGGTGCCGAACGTGCCTTCATCATTGCCGACATGCCCTTCGGCAGCTTCCAGGAATCCCCGGAAGCCGCCTTCCGCAACGCCGTCACGCTGATGGCCGCAGGGGCACAGATGGTCAAGCTCGAAGGCGGCGCCGAGATGGCGCCGACCATTCAATTCCTGGTCAGCCGCGGCATCCCGGTCTGCGCCCACGTTGGCCTGACGCCGCAATCGGTGCATGCGCTCGGCGGCTACAAGGTCCAGGGTAAAGGCGACAGCGCCGCCCGCAAGCTGCTCGCCGACGCCATCGCCGTGCAGGATGCCGGCGCCACGATGATCGTGCTCGAAGCGATTCCCGCCACGCTTGCCGCCGAAGTCACCGCTGCGCTGCACATCATCACCATCGGCATCGGTGCCGGCAAGGATTGTTCGGGCCAGGTCATGGTGCTGCACGACGCTTTCGACATCCCGCCGGGCAAGAAGGCCAAATTCGTGCGCAATTTCATGGACGGTGCCAGCAGCCTGCACGACGCTGCCTGCCGCGCCGTCGCCGCCGTCAAGGACGGCAGCTACCCCGGCCCGGAACACACCTACGCTGCCTGAGATCATGCAAATCCATTCCCGCATCGCCGACCTGCGCGGCGCGCTGGCCAATCGTGGCCGCATCGTTTTCGTGCCGACCATGGGCAACCTGCACGCCGGCCACATCAGCCTGATGGAACAGGCACGCCAGCACGGTGACACCGTGGTCGCGTCGATCTTCGTCAATCGCCTGCAATTCGGCCCGAACGAGGATTTCGACAAGTACCCGCGCACCTTCCAGGCCGACTGCGACAAGCTCGTTGCCGCCGGCGTCGACGTCCTGTTCGCGCCGACCGAAGCCGACCTCTACCCCGAGCCGCAGGAATACTTCGTCGAACCGCCGGGCATCCAGAACATCCTCGACGGCGAGTTCCGCCCCGGCCACTTCCGCGGCGTTGCCACCGTCGTCGCCAAGCTGTTCAACTGCGTCCAGCCGCAGGCGGCCTTATTCGGCAAGAAGGATTACCAGCAGTTGATGGTCATCCGCAACATGACCCGGCAGCTGCTGCTGCCGATCGACATCGTCGGCGGCGAAACCGTGCGCGCCGAAGACGGCCTGGCCCTATCCTCGCGCAACGGCTACCTGAGCGCCGCCGAACGTGCCGAGGCACCGCGCCTGTACCGGCTGCTCAACGAAATCCGCGACGCCGTCCGCAATGGCAATCGCGATTTCGCGGCACTGGAACAAGCCGCCGTCGCCGAACTGAATGCCCGGGGCTGGAAAACCGACTACATCTCGGTTCGCCGGCAGGCAGACCTGGCCGTCGCGACAACCGACGACGCCGCACTGGTCATTGTCGCCGCCAGCCGTCTCGGAACCACCCGGCTGATCGACAATATCGAGGTTTGACGCGGGCTGGCAGGGCAGAAAAAAGATCGTTGACACGCACCCCATTGCCGTTAAAATGCGCTTCCCCCAACTTTCTGGATGAGTGAAACCATGCAGAGAACCATGTTGAAATCCAAGCTGCATCGCGTGACGGCAACCCATGCCGACCTGCACTACGAAGGCTCCTGCGCGATCGATGAGGATTTGCTGGAAGCCGCCAATATCAAGGAATACGAGCAGATCGACATCTGGAACGTCAACAACGGCGAGCGTTTCACCACCTACGCGATTCGTGCCGAACGCGGTTCAGGCGTGATCTCGGTCAATGGCTCGGCTGCCCGCCGCGCCGCACCGGGTGACATCCTGATCATTGCCACCTTCGCCGCCTATACCGAGGTTGAACTGGCCCGTCACGAGCCGGACCTGATCTACGTCGATTCGCAAAACCGCATCGTCCGTCGCGGCCACAAGATTCCGGTTCAGGCCGCCGCCTGAGCTGACGGCCTGCACCGTTGTCGACGAAGCCCGCCGCTTGGCGGGCTTTTCTTTTTCTGTACAATCCGTTGCACTATTTTTAAAAAAGCCAACGGAGACAAACATGGGCGTGGTATTCGCCAAGACACAGAAAGGGCACGAAGAGCTCACCGCCAAGTCGGGTGGGCTGACCCCGCGTCAGCGACGGGTGCTGATCATGGTCGACGGCAAGCGCACCGTCGATGAATTGCGGGAAATGCTGCAGACCGACGATCTCCAGCACACGCTGGGCCTGCTAGAGGAATCCGGTTTCATCGAAATCGGCGGGCTCAAGGATGCCGCTACCGGCGCCACCCAGCCGGCACCGGCCGAACCGCTGCCGTCGATCACCGCCTTCAGGCCGGCACCGCAACCGCCCAATCCGAAGGAAATGGAACTGGCGCGCAATTTCATCCAGAACACGCTGAAAACCTTCTGCGGTCCGTTCGCCCATCTGCACATCGTCGAAGCCGCCTTCGCCGCACAGACTCACGAGGAACTGCGGCTGCAGTTCGATCCCTGGTTTCATGCCGTCGTGCAGACCCGCGAGGGTCGCCGACGGGCCGAGGAACTCAGGACGATGTTGCTGAAAGTGATCTAGCCCGCCGACTCGTCGGACTTCTTGCCGGCGTCCGACTTTTTCGGCTTGCGGCTACGCGCTGCTTTCCTGGCCGGTTTCTTCTCTTCCGCCACCGCTGTTTCGGGAGGCATCGCCGACGGCACTTCCGTCGTCTCGACGACCGCCTCGGCCGCCTTGCGCGGGCGTCGACCGCCGCGCTTGGGTTTGTCCGTGGTTTCGACGATCACCGCAGGCTCCGGCAGGGGCGATTCAGGCGAAACAACCTCGGCAACTTGCGAGACGGCGTCAACGGAAACCTGCGTCGGCTCTTCCGGCCGGGTCTCCTTGCGCGTACGCCGACCGCCGCGACGGCGAGCACCGGATTTCTCCTCGACCGCTGCCGGCGCTATTTCGGCTTCGCCGGCAACCGGCACATCCGGAGTTTCCGGCAGCGCTTCGGAACCGGCCTCCGCAGCGACCAGTTCGCTGTCCTGGGCTCGCGCACGCGTCACGTAGGTGCCCGACTTGTCGTCGCGCCCGACCATCAGCAGCCCGCGCCCGGCCGCCTCTTCGAGCAGGTTGCCGAAGGTCCGGAAACCGTAATAGCTCTCGCTGAAACCGGGATTGCGCCGCTTGACCACTTCCTTGAGCACCGAGGCCCAGATGCGCTCGGCCTCGCCGCGATCGGCCATGAGATCGGAAAACGTGGCGCAGACCAGATCGACCGCCTTGGCCTTGCGCTCTTCCATCTTCTCGCGCCGCTTGGCTTCCTCTTCCGGCGAACGCTTCTCACGCTCGCGCCGTTGCCCGCCACGCTGGGCCTCGCGGTCGCGGACCAGATCGTCGTAATAGATGAATTCGTCGCAATTGGTGACCAGCAGGTCCGAGCAGGATTGCTTGACACCGACGCCGATGACCTTCTTGGCGTTCTCGCGCAGCTTGGAGACCAGCGGCGAGAAGTCGGAATCGCCGGAAATGATCACGAAGGTATCGACGTGCGACTTGGTGTAACACAGGTCGAGGGCATCGACGACCATGCGGATATCGGCCGAATTCTTGCCCGACTGGCGCACATGCGGAATTTCGATCAGTTCGAAATTGGCCTCGTGCATCGCCGCCTTGAAGCTCTTGTAACGCTCCCAGTCGCAGTAGGCCTTCTTGACCACGATGCTGCCCTTGGCGAGCAGACGCTCCAGCACGGGGCGGATGTCGAATTTTTCGTATTGCGCGTCGCGTACGCCGAGTGCGATGTTCTCGAAGTCGCAGAAAAGCGCCATGCTGGCGGTGTCGTTGGCGGCCATGAAGTCGATCCGTTTTGGTGAAGCCCGCAGTATACCGCCAGCACGCTCACGCGCTCGGCAAATCCGCCGTTTCCTCGTCGGTGAACAGCCGGGAACGGGTGATGAAACATTGCCCGCTGCCGCATTCGAGCGAAAACGTTCCGCCCTGTCCCGACACGGCGTCGATGATCAGTTGAGTGTGCTGCCAGTACTCGTATTGGGCAGCGCTGATGTAGAACGGCACGCCGCCGATCTCGCCGAGCCGGATGTCCTGGGCCCCCAGGGTCAGTTCGCCGTCGAGGTAGCAATTCGGGCTGCTGTTGTCGCAGCAACCACCGGACTGATAGAAGAACATCGCCGTTCCGTGCGTGTGCTGCAAATGCTCGATCAGGACCAGGGCAGCGGGTGTGGCAGTGACGCGTTCGACCATGTCATCCTCGAAAAAAATACGGGGGCCATCGGCCCCCGTCAAAGCCCGCAAGGGCACGCAGAGTCGGAGGAGAAATCCGCTTAGAAGAAACCCAGCTTCTGTTCGGCGTAGCTGACCAGCAGGTTCTTGGTCTGCTGGTAGTGGTCGAGCATGACCTTGTGCGTCTCGCGACCGATGCCCGACTCCTTGTAGCCACCGAAGGCAGCGTGCGCCGGGTAGGCGTGGTAGCAGTTGGTCCATACGCGACCAGCCTGGATGGCGCGGCCCATGCGGTAGGCGACGTTACCGTTGCGGCTCCAGACGCCGGCACCAAGGCCGTAGAGCGTGTCGTTGGCAATGGCCAGGGCTTCGGCTTCGTCCTTGAAGGTGGTCACGGCGAGCACCGGCCCGAAGATTTCTTCCTGGAAGATGCGCATCTTGTTGTGGCCCTTGAACAGCGTCGGCTGGATGTAGTAGCCGCCTTCGATGTCGCCGCCGAGGTGGGCGCGTTCGCCGCCGATCAGCACCTGGGCGCCCTCTTCCTTGCCCAGCTTGAGGTAGGACTCGATCTTGTCCATCTGGATCTGCGAGGCCTGCGCACCCATCATCGTCTCGGTGTCGAGCGGCGAACCCTGCTTGATCGCGGCGACGCGCTTCAGGCAGCGCTCCATGAAGGCATCGTAGATCGATTCCTGGATCAGCGCGCGGCTCGGGCAGGTGCACACTTCACCCTGGTTGAAGGCGAACAGGACCAGGCCTTCGATCGCCTTGTCGAGGAAGCCATCGTCCTTGTCCATGACGTCAGCGAAGAAGATGTTCGGCGACTTGCCGCCCAGCTCCAGCGTCGCCGGGATCAGGTTGTTGGCGGCAGCCTGGGCAATCACGCGGCCGGTGGCGGTGGAACCGGTGAAGGCGATCTTGGCGATGCGCTTGGAAGTCGCCAACGGCATGCCGGCTTCGCGACCCAGACCATTGACGATATTCAGGACACCCGGCGGCAGCAGGTCGGCGATCAGGTCGACCAGGATCAGGATCGAGATCGGGGTCGATTCGGCCGGCTTCAAGACCACGCAGTTACCGGCGCCGAGCGCGGGAGCGAGCTTCCAGGCGGCCATCAGGATGGGGAAGTTCCAGGGGATGATCTGGCCGACGACGCCGAGCGGCTCATGGATGTGGTAGGCCATGGTGTTCTCGTCGATTTCCGAGATGCCGCCTTCCTGCGAGCGCAGGCAGCCGGCGAAGTAACGGAAGTGATCGACGGCGAGCGGGATGTCGGCGTTCAGCGTTTCGCGGATCGGCTTGCCGTTGTCGACGGTCTCGGCGTAGGCCAGCAGTTCGAGGTTCTGTTCGAGGCGGTCGGCGATCTTGAGCAGGATGTTCGAGCGCGTTGCGGCATCGGTCTTGCCCCACTTCGGGAAGGCGGCGTGGGCGGCGTCGAGCGCCAGTTCGATGTCCTCGGCAGTGGAGCGGGCGGCTTGCGTGTACACCTTGCCGTTGACCGGGGTCACCACGTCGAAGTACTGGCCCTTGACCGGGGCGGTCCACTTGCCGTTGATGAAGTTGTCGTACTTGGCCTTATAGGCGATTTTTGCGCCAGCGGCGCCGGGGGCTGCGTAGATCATCTTGTCTCCTGTTTTTACGAATGAGTGAATCAGTTGCCTGATGGCCAGCAACCCATATCAAGGGCCGTGCCAGGCAAACACATCATTGATTCAAAAAGAATTTCCAGAATTCGACCAGCAGCCAGGCGACGACTGGAACGTCTCACAAGGAAACAACTGTCACATTCTGGAACAGTGTCCGGCAATTCGTTCGCCAGGGCTTGCATGCCCGGCCCGGCCCCCTATACTCCCGATAAAGTCCGGCGACGAACGGGCGAGGAGACAAACACGATGCGCACTCATTCCCCCGTGCCGGCCCCGCAGTTGCGGCAAGCTCGCCTGAAGCTGCTCGAAGGCAGCGACTTCTCCGATGCCGCCGTCGACGAGCGCCTGGCCCGTTCATGGCGACGCAGCCTGGCCGCCGGCCTGACGCCGACCGGCCGTCTGGCCATCCCGGACAATCTCAGCGGCAAGGAACTGGGCCGGGCGCTGGGACGCAATCACGAACTGCTCAGCCATTCGCGGCCGATCATGGAATACCTGTTCGAACAGGTGCGCCACAGCCACAGCATGGTCATCCTCGCCGACAACCGGGGCGTGCTCATGCACACCCTCGGCGACGCCGACTTTCTCGGCAAGGCCGAGCGCGTCGCCCTGATGTCGGGCGCCTGCTGGGACGAGCGCCAGCGCGGCACCAATGCCATCGGCACCGCGCTGGCCGAAGCAGCCGGGGTCGAAATCCACGGCGACGAGCATTTCCTGGAGCGCAACACCTTCCTCACCTGCGCCGCCGCGCCCATTGTCTCGGCGACCGGCGAACTGCTCGGCATCCTCGACATTTCCGGCGACCGGCGCAGCCGCCATCCGCACACCCTTGGGCTGGTCAACACCGCGGCGCGGATGATCGAGAACCGCCTGGTCGTCGATGCCTGCCAGCGCCACCTGCGCCTGCACCTGCACCCGGACCCGGCCGGCATCGGTACGGTCGCCGAGGGCATCGTCGCCCTCTCCGAGGACGGCTGGATCGTCGGCGCCAATCGCAATGCGCTGCAGATGCTCGGCCTGGCCAGCGCCGACATCGGCGCCACACCGCTGTTCCGCGCCCTCGACACGCGACTGGCCGACCTGCTCGAACAGGCCCGGCGCCGCCCCGGGCAAGGCCTGGCGCTGCGCCGCCACGACGGCATGACCCTGTACGCCCGGCTCGATGGGCACGAACCGCGCATCCTGTCGGTTCCGGCCACGCCGGCCCCGAAGAAGGACGACGCGCTGAGCGCGCTGGATACCGGCGACGGCCGCTGGCGTACCGCCGCCGACAAGGCCCGGCGCATCGTCGGCAAGGACATCCCCCTGCTGATCGGCGGCGAATCCGGGGTCGGCAAGGAGATGTTCGCCCGCGCCGCGCACGAATCGTCGCCGCAGCGCGACGGCCCCTTCGTCGCCATCAATTGCGCCGCACTGCCGGAAAACCTGATTGAGGCCGAACTGTTCGGCTATGTCTCCGGTGCCTTCACCGGCGCCCGCAAGGAAGGCTACATCGGCCGCCTGCGCGAAGCCGACGGCGGCACCCTGTTCCTCGACGAAATCGGCGACATGCCGCTGACCATGCAGACCCGCCTGTTGCGCGTGCTGCAAGAGCGCCAGGTCACGCCGCTCGGTGGCGGCACGCCGGTCAAGGTCAATTTCGCGCTGATCTGCGCCACCCATTGCGATCTGCCGGCCGCCTGCGCCAGCGGCCGCTTCCGCAGCGACCTGTACTACCGGATCAACGGCCTGAGCCTGCATTTGCCCGCCCTGCGCGAGCGCAGCGATTTCGCGGCGCTGTGCGACAAGCTGCTGGCCGAGCTTTTCCCCGATCTGCCGGTGGACATTGCCCCGGGACTGCGCCAGCGCCTGGCGGCCTACCACTGGCCGGGCAACCTGCGCCAGCTGGCCAGCGTGCTGCGCACCGCCTGCGCCATGCTCGACCCGGGCGATACCCGCATCGACTGGCAACACCTGCCGGACGATATCCTGGCCGCGCTCCAGGCCGGGACGGAGCGGCCGTCGCCGGCCAGTGCCGTGCTGCCGGCGCAGGATCTTGCCACGCTGTCGCTGGCCGCCATCCAGCAGGCCATCGTCGACCACCAGGGCAATCTCAGCGCCGCCGCCCGGCAACTCGGGATCAGCCGGCAGACGCTGTACCGCAAGCTGAAAACCGGCGCCGGGCAGTAAGCATTAGGAGGTATTGTGCGCAGCCGATGGCGGTGACATGATCGGACGCTCCGTCCCGACAAACCAGCCATGACTGCTTCCCTCCCCGACATCGCCAACCTGATCGGCCGCCTGCCGCTGTTTTCCAGCATGTCCGTCGAAGAAGTCAGCCGCATCGCCGCCGGCGCCCGCGAAGTCAGGGCGGCCAAGGGCGACATCCTGTTCCACAAGGGCGACCCCAACCACGGTTTCCACCTGCTGCTCAGCGGCCAGATCAAGCTCGCTTTCACCTCAGCCCAGGGCAACGAGAAAGTCGTCGAAATCATCCAGCCGGGCCAGACTTTCGGCGAGGCGATCATGTTCATGGACACGCCCTACATCGTCTACGCCCAGGCACTCGCCGACGCGCAGATGATCCACATTGCCAAGGCAACCGTTTTCGCCGAACTCGACCGCGACCCCAAACTGGCGCGCAAGATGCTCGCCAGCATGGCCGTCCGCCTGCACCAGCTGATGGCCGACCTGGAAGCCAACTCCCTGCATTCCGGCAAGGAACGCATCATCACCTACCTGCTGCGCGAACTCCCGGCCGGCACCGCGCCGGGCCAGACTGCCACGGTCAGCCTGAGCACCACCAAGGGCATCGTCGCCTCGCGCCTCAACCTGACCCAGGAGCATTTCTCGCGGATCCTGCATGAACTGGTCGAGGAAGGCCTGATCGTCGTCCGCGGCCGGCAGATTGAAATCCCGGACCTCGCCCGACTGAGCGATTACCGTCCCTGAACGGGGCAAAAAAAAGGGCGAACCTAAGTTCGCCCTTTTCATTCCTTCACCGTCAGGAATCAATCGGTAACCAGTTTGCCGCGGCTGATCAGCTCATTGATGATCTGATTGTCGGAGGCATTGTTGGCCAGCCCCAGATCCGTCCGGATATTGATACCTTCCAGAACGATGCGCTGATCTTCCGAGCCCGACGAATAATTGCCACTCGAGAAGGCACCCGTCGAGGAAATACGAATGATCGTATTCCCTGCCTGGCTCGTGGTATCGAAATCGAGGTAGTTCTGCAGGTTACCCGAGTTCTCGCCGACCAGCAGGTCGCGCAGGTCGAGTCGGTCACCGCCGCTGGCAAAGGCACGGACATCGAAATCGGTGATCGTATCGACCGCCCGACCGCTACCGCCCGTACCGCGATCACCCAAGCCCCAGGCAAAGGTATCCGCACCCAGACCACCGGTGAGGTTGTCGTTGCCGGCACCACCCCAGAGGACGTCGTTACCGGCGCCACCATCCAGGATGTCGTTGCCCGCACCACCGGAAAGGATGTCGTTACCCGCGCCGCCATAAAGCCGGTCGACCCCGGCGCCACCGGACAACTTGTCGTTACCGTCGAGTCCGTAAATGGTGTCATCGCCGGCCATGCCGTTGATGATGTCGTTCCCGCTGGTACCGTTAATGGTATTGCCAGCAGTCGTTCCGTCGATTTCGCCGCCCGGATTGCGCGAGACATTCATCGTCAATTGACCGGTAGCCTGATCACCATCGCCATCAACCAGCGTAAATCCGACGATCTCCTGTGCCGTACCCGTCATCGTGGCCGACGGACGGTAGGAATAATCCCCCGTATCCATGTCGATGACGAAAGTCCCGCCCTGTTCGGTGGTCACCGTAAGGGTGTGCGTCGCGGCATCCCAGACGTAGGTATTCGTCGCACCTGCGTCGTTGGTCACACCGATCGTATTGGTGGAACGATTCCAGACATAGGTACTACGATCACCCAGCGCACCGATGGAAATGGTGCTGATGTAACCACCGTCTGCACCAACCGCTCCCGGCGTTGCGCCGGTTAGCAGGTTACCGGAACTGCTCGGAATCGCGGTGGACTGGAGGACCGAGGACAGGTTGTTTTCATTGAGCACCTGGATGGCGTTAGTGTTGGTGCTGGTCGATCCGTTGTAGGCAATCGGATCGATACGCGTCATCGCGGTAGAACTGATACCCGACCCAACACCGATGGCAATCGAATTGATGCCATTGGCGGCAAGGAAGTTGGTCCAGATGAGTTCCTCGGCAGGCTGGATACCGGCATCCGCGCCTCCGCTCGAAGCACCGCTATTGACCAGGGCAGAGGTATTGCCGTCGTTGTAATTCGGCTCACCGTCGGTCAGGAAGTAAACCACGTTCTGCAGGGTTCCACCCGCCGGCACGCTGGTCAGCTTGCCCTCGTTGCTCCAGGCGGCCATCGCCTGGGCAAGCGCAGCATCGTAGTTGGTCCAACCATTGGCCGTCACCGAGTTGATCAGGTCGATGGCATCCTTGGCACTGACCCAGACCGGGCTGAAACTGCTGGCCGTGGTCGAGAACATCACCAGTTGCACGGCAACCTCACCGTAACCGTCGTAGGTATTGATCAGATTGACCAAGGCTGCTTTGGCCAGGTTCAGACGGGTGCCATCCATACTGCCCGAGTTATCCAGAACAATCATGACATTGGTGTTTTGGGTGACAGCAACATCCTGAACCAGGGTCCCGGCAACCGGGGAATCGTCCTCGACCCGAACCGTCAGCGTAGAAGTCTTGCTGTCCGAACCATTGCTAACGGTCACCCCGATATCAATATTCAGCACATCCTCAACGTTGGCTACCGGATGGTCCAAGGCTCCCTTGAGCTCCACTTGGTAGCTACCGTTGCTCTGCATCGTCAGGGTCAGAACCGCCTGTCCGCCTGCCGTGCCGGTGAGAACCGTCGCACCTCCGACCGTCGAGGTGCTCCAGGTCACCGGCTGTCCACCAGAGGTCAGGTTGGTCGGCGCATCGAAGGAAATACTC
The DNA here is from genome assembly GCF_937982035.1 of uncultured Azonexus sp. Classification (NCBI taxonomy): domain Bacteria; kingdom Pseudomonadati; phylum Pseudomonadota; class Betaproteobacteria; order Rhodocyclales; family Azonexaceae; genus Azonexus; species uncultured Azonexus sp. Next base: position 112,696 of record NZ_CALJNI010000017.1, on the reverse strand, counting down.
AGAGAACCGGCACCATTGATATCCATCGAACCGGTGCTGATCGCCGAGTCGGTGGTATCTGGCGTTCCGCCGGTATCCTTGTTGCCGGTTGCCAGACCTTCTTCGGAAACCGATGCGGTGCTCGTTGTGATCGTCACATCGTTGTCCAGGATGGTTGCCGTTCCCGAGTCAACATAGGTGGCGCCAGCGCTAGCAAGCACGGCATTCAGCGTGAAGGTTTCGTTCGGTTCGAAAACCGTGTCATTGACCGTCGTCGTCCGTACCAGCACGTCGCTCGCACCTGCCGGCAGCGTGATCGCGCCGGTGTAGTTCTGGTACGTCGTACCGCCGTTCAGGCTGTACTGGAACGTCCCCGATGCGTAGTCATCCGGGCTGATCGCCGTGCCATCGGCCAGCGTCAGCGTCAGCGTGCTGCCAGCGGCCGCACCCGTCACCTTCACCCCGAACACCGCGTCGTTGCCTTCCGGCACCGTGATGTCGCCCGTGCCCGTACCCGGCTGGCCCACCAGAATCGTCGGCACATCGTTGTCGATGATCGTCGCCGTCGCGTTGTCGCTGTAGTTCGTGCCGTTGCTCGACAGCGTCGCGCCCAGCGTGAAGGTTTCGTTCGCTTCGTCAATCAGGTCATCGACCGTCGTCGTCCGCACCAGCACGTCGCTCGCACCCGCCGGCAGCGTGATCGCGCCGGTGTAGTTCTGGTACGTCGTACCGCCGTTCAGGCTGTACTGGAACGTCCCCGATGCATAGTCATCCGGGCTGATCGCCGTGCCATCGGCCAGCGTCAGCGTCAGCGTGCTGCCAGCGGCCGCACCCGTCACCTTCACCCCGAACACCGCGTCGTTGCCTTCCGGCACCGTGATGTCGCCCGTGCCGGTACCCGGATCACCAACCAGGATCGTCGGTACGTCGTTGTCAAGAATCGTGCCGGTGCCCGTGACGCCGCCAACGGTCAAAGTAAACTGTTCCGTAGGCTCCTGAATAAGATCATCCAACGTCGGCACGGAAACGGTGAAATCGACCAAACCCGCCGGGACAATAATCGTGCCGGCCACCGGATCATAGGTCACACCACTGGAGAAGGTCATCGAGGCGACAAAGTCTTCGCCCAAAATGGCCGTACCGCTCGCGAGGGACAGCGAAAAAGCCGTCGGCTCGGTGGTGGCTCGCGACAAGGTGACCGTAAATACCGCCACCTGACCTTCGGTCACGGTAACGCTGTTCGTTGCCGGATCAAGCGGATCGTCAACGGAAATGACGGTAATCGGCTCTGCCGGCACCTCTTCTTCCGGCAACAACGCACCCTGGAATGTATCTTCCGGCGCATTGCGCTCGGTAGCGAAGCCATACTGTTGCCCATCAACGTTTTCGACAACGCGCAGGAACTCGACGAAGGAATGGCCTTCATTGCCAGAAGCGGCTTCACCGGCTGCCGGCGCTTCCGCATCAAGCAGGGCATCAAGATCGCCGCCGTCGGCGATGACGCTGGCCAGTTGATCAAGACCCGGTTCCGAACGGGCGACTGCACTGTCAGAAGCGTCCGGCTTGTCCTGGGCTGCCACCTCGGCATCAAGCGTGACGGCCTGGCGCTCGGCGATCACCATGCTGCGGCCGTCGGCCAGGGCCAGAACGACCTGGGCGCCATTACCGGAGACGACGACTTCGCCTTCACGGATGACATCACCGGCTTTCAGCCGACGCAGATTACCCGCGCTGTCGCGGGCGTAGGCTTCACCGGTAACGGAAGAGACTTTTGCAATAACAGCAGCTTGGGCCATGACGATACTCCAAAATGGGTAGGCGATACGTCATAGTAGGTGCCGTCAAGCAGATAAGCTATTGGACTAAAGTACAGTTTTTCGAAGCAAAATAAAAAAGCCTCGAATCACAACTTCAAGCCATTGATTTTCAATGACAATTGAAGACGATCCCGGGTACCTGTCTTGTCAAAAATTGCCGTCAGGTGCGCCTTGACGGTTCGCTCGGCAATTGACAGCTGGTTGGCGATTTCCTTGTTGCTCGCACCACCGGCAACCAGCTTGGCTACCTGCATTTCCCGTTCCGAAAGCGTACCGGGCAAGACATCGATGACCGAGGCAGGATTCCGGTTGGTCAGGATACGTGCCGTACGCCCGATCAATTGCTGCAACAGGTTCTGGCCAACCCACAAGCCTCCGTTGCCGACCACAGTGGCCACCTGTTGCAGCACCTCGGGAGCCGCATGCGTATTGCAGCAACCGGCCGCACCGGCCGACAGCGCCTCAAGGATCAGGGCATCGCCAGGCTCATCCGCCAGGATGACCGTCTTTCCTTTCCGGGCCAGCAGCGCGGGGAGGACCACAGCAATCGATTCGCCGGCACGCAGGCGGCACCAGCGGATCGAGACATCACCGCCGGCACCGTTCTGCGCCGCGGTTCGCAGCACAACCCGGGCGGCGGGCATGGCAGCCCGCCAGTTGGGCAGGAAGGCGTGCTCGGTATCAACGATCTCGTATTCCATCAACGCTCCGTCATCGCTACGCTCTTGGCCCGCAGGACGGGCTTGAGCAGATAGGTCAGCACGCTCTTCTTGCCGGTCATGATGTCGACCTCGGCGACCATGCCGGGAATGATCGGCAGATTGCTGTCGCCAAAACCCGGCTTGTTGGTACGTACCCGGACCAGATAGAAGGCATTGCCCTTTTCGTCGGTCACCGTATCGGCGCTGATGTGCTCCAGCGTCCCTTCCAGGCCACCGTAAATGGAAAAATCGTAGGCCGAGAATTTGACCATGGCCGGCTGCCCCGGACGCAGGAAGGCGATATCGCGCGGCAGGACCCTGGCTTCCAGCAGCAAGGCGTCTTCCAGCGGGACGATCTCGATCATGTCCTTGCCCGGCTGGATCACACCACCGACGGTGTTGACCAGCAGCCGCTTGACAACCCCCTTGACCGGCGAGCGGATCGACGACTGCTTGACCCGGTCGGACAGGGCAACGCTGCCCTCGGCCAGACCGCTGAGCTTGGTCGTCGATTCGGACAACTCCCGCCCGGCTTCGTTGCGGAAACTCAACTCGACTTCCTCGATCTTGCGCTTGGCCTCGTTGATGGCTGCCTGCACGCGGGTGATCTGGGCGGTGGCCATGTCGCGCTCGCCGCGATAGCGTGAAACGTCGCGCTCAAGACGCAGCAGTTCGACTTCCGAGACGGCGCCGGAATTGATCAGCGGACGCGTCTGTGTCAATTCCTGCGAGGTCAGGTCGTAACCTTGTGCCGCCTGCGCCCGTCTGGCGCTGGCCTCGTTCAACTCCTGCTGGCGCTGGGCGAGCTGCTGACGGGCAATCGACAACGCCGCCTCAAGCTCGTTACGTTTTGCGGCAAACAACTGCTCTTCCTGGATGGCAATTTCCGGGGCCTCGGCAACAACCTCTGCCGGTGGAACGAATTCACCGCCTTCGGCAATCGCCCGCAGTCGCGCCGTCCGTGCCAGCAGGCCGAGATACTGCGCCCGGTTTTCCTTGACCGAGGAAACGAAACGGGTTTCGTCGATCTTGATCAGCAGCTGATCGATCTCGACGACATCGCCCTCGCGCACCAGAATTTCGGAAACCAGGCCACCGTCGATCGACTGCAGTACCTGCAGTTGCTTGGACGGAATCACCCGGCCTTCTCCGCGCGTCACCTCATCGAGTTGGGCAAACGCCGCCCAGACGACAAAGAGTACAAAAACCAGGCCGATCGAACGCAACAGGAAGCGCGCCCGCAGCGGTTCCTGGCGCAGCATGGCCAGATCGGCGTCGGAGGCAAAATCGACGACTTCGACATCTTCGCGATTCGGCAGGCGGCCGAGCACCCGCTCGACCCGTGGCTTGTTGCTTGCCGCCAGCTTCTCCAGCCAGCCGTGCACAGTGGTAAAAGCTGTTTTCAGGCGGCTCACGATGCCCTCCCGATACGCCCGCTCTGCAGGGCCTGGATCACCTGATCGCGCGGTCCGTCGGCGACCACCTTGCCCTCGTCGACGACGATCACCCGCGTCGCCAGATCGAGCAGGCTGTTGCGATGCGTGACGATGATCACCGTCTTGTGCGCGGCGATGCTCTGCAAACGCTGCTTGAACTGCTGTTCGGACGAAAAGTCCATGGCGCTGGTCGGCTCGTCGAGCAGCAGGATCGGCGGATCCATCAGGAAGGCCCGGGCAATCGCCACACCCTGGCGCTGACCGCCGGACAGGGAATCGCCCCGTTCGCCGATCATCATGTCAAAGCCGTCCGGATGACGATTGACGAAATCGGTCAACCCGCCGGCTTCGGCCGCCGCGAGGATCGACGCGTCGTCGGCGTAAGGGGCGCCGATCGAGATGTTGTCGCGCAAGGTACCGTAGAACAGGGTCACATCCTGCGCCACATAACCGATATTGCGGCGCAGGTCGGCCGGATCAAGCTGACGCACATCGACACCGTCGACACTGACGGCGCCACCGGTCGTCTGGTACAGCCCCATGATCAGTTTCTGCAACGTCGTCTTGCCGGAACCGATGCGACCGATGATCACCACCTTCTCACCGGCCTTGATGCTGCAATTGATGCCGCGCAGCGCGGAAACCTGGGTATTGGGATAACTGAACTCGACGTCGCGGAACTCGATGTCGCCGCGCAACTCGGGTCGATGGACGAAGTTGCCGTCGGCCGGCCGTTCGACCGGATTGGCCATGACCTGCTCCAGCGAAGTCAGCGCCACCTTGGCGTTGTGATACTGCATCAACAGACCGACCATCTGGCCCAGCGGCGCCACCGCGCGCGACGACAGCATGGTGCAGGCGATCAGTCCGCCCATGCTGAGCTTGCCGTCGCCGATCAGGTAGACACCGACGATGATCACCAGCACATTGACCACCTGCTGCATTTCCATCGCACCATTGGTTGCCGCCGCCGACAGGAAGCGCATCTGATTGTTGATGCGGGCGACGAAGGCCACCGATTTTTCCCACTTCGCCTGCATGATGCTCTCGGCGCCCTGGGTCTTGATCGTTTCGAGCGCGGTCAGGCTTTCGATCAGCGTGGCATTGCGCAAGGCGCCGGCACGGTAGGTCGTTTCCGACAATTCGTGCATCTTGTGCTGCAGGACGTAGGCGTACACCAGCACGACCAGCATCGCCCCAAGCACCGGGAAAACCAGCGGCCAGGCAATCATGCCGATGACCAGCAGGAAGAGCATGGCAAATGGCAGGTCGATCAGCGTCGTCACCGTCGCCGAGGTGATGAAGTCGCGTACCGACTCGAAAGAGCGCAGGTTGGAGGCAAAGGAACCGACTGCCGCCGGCCGCGCCTCCATGCGTACACCGAGCACCCGCTCCATGATCCGCGCCGACAGCTGCATGTCGATGCGCGCACTGGCCAGATCGATGAAATAACCGCGTAAAGTCCGCAACACCATGTCCACCGCGATCACGATGCCGACACCAAGCGCCAGCATCCACAGCGTTTCCAGCGCCCGGTTCGGCACCACGCGGTCATAGACGTTCATGGTAAACAACGGCAGCGACAGGGCCATCACGTTGATCAGCAGCGCCGCCGCCAGCACATCGCGGTACACCGGCCACTGATCGGCCAGCGCCCCCCAGAACCAGTGACGCAGCTTGACTTCGCCAACCTGCGGCGTGCGCTTGTCGAAACGGAAATGCGGGCGGGCAAAAATGGCGATACCAAGGTAACGCGTGGCCAGTTCGGCACGGGACATCACCACCGAACCCTGGCCGGTATCCGGGAACAACAGGCGGGCGTTCTCGCGGCTGTCGTCCCAGCCGAGCAGGACACAGGCTTCGTCGCCCTTGAGCATCAACACTGCCGGTAGCAGCACATCATCGATACTGTCCAGCGAACGCTTGACCAGTTTGGCCGACAGGCCGGCACGCCCGGCCGCACGCCAGAACAAGGACGGCGTCAACAAGCCGTTTTCCAGCGGCAAACCGGCGACCAGCGCCGCGCGCGTGCTGGGTCTGCCGTGGATACGTGTCAATTCGACCAGGCAGTCGAGCAGGGGATCGTGGTGCATCAGATCCTCCCGCAGACCGCTGACGGCCGCCTCACCTGAAATACTCATTTACTCCGCCTACTTTCTGATTTTTTCAGCGATTCTAACCTTCGTCTCCGTCACAATTGCAAAACATTGCAAAGGATTGCTAAAACCATAGCATTTACATATCAAATCACGGCGCAAAATCCGGCAACACCCGCGGCACACGATGATTGGCCAGGCGCACGTAATCGGGCAGTCCCCGCCGGAAAGGTGGCGGATCTTCGCCTTCGATCAAGGGCTGCAGATAGGTCCGGCAGGCCTCGGTGATATGAAAACCATCGGCCGAGATGAATTCGGCCGGCATCCGGTGCTCCTTGTTGGCCACGGCACTCAGCGGCACTTCGCCGATTTCCCAGCGATAGGGACGATCCGAAAGACGCTGCAAGGTCAGCATGACGTTGTTACTGCCGCGCACCGCCCGCTCGACCGCCGCAACACCGAGCGCATGCGCCTGCGCGACGTCGGTCCCGGAGGCCAGGTGTCGCGCCGCCCGCTGCAGGTAATCGGCCAGCGCCAGGTGATATTTGTAGCCGAAACGGGCGTGAATCAGTTCGCCGATGAAGCGTCCGACACCGCCGGCCCGGGTATGGCTGGGCAAATCGTCGAATCCATGTCCGCCAATTTCACAACCGCCGTCGTCGCAAAGCCCTTCGGCAACGGCGATGGCGCAGTAGCCATGGCGCCGGACACATTCATCGACCCGCGCCAGGAAACGCTCGGCATCGAACCTGACCTCGGGAAACAGCAGGATATGCGGGGGATCGCCTTCCTTCTCGCTGGCCAGACCGGCAGCGGCGGCGATCCAGCCGGCGTGGCGACCCATCGCCTCGAGGATGAAGACGCGGGTCGAGGTACGTGCCATCGACGCCACGTCGAAACCGGCCTCGCGCATCGAGGTGGCGACGTATTTGGCCACCGAGCCGAAACCCGGACAGGTGTCGGTCAGCGCCAGGTCGTTATCCACGGTCTTGGGAATGCCGATCACCGTCAGCGGATGACCGAGTTCGGCCAGCGTCTGCGACAGGTGCCAGGCGGCGCCCATCGAGCCGTCGCCGCCGTTGAAGAAGAAATAGCCGATCTCGTGCGCACGGAAAACCTCGATCAGGCGCTCGAAATGCGCGCGATGGGTGGCCAGCGGGCCGATGTGATAGCGACTGGAGCCAAAGGCACCGCCCGGACTGTAGCGCAGACGGGCGATGTCCTCGTCGGATTCGCGGCTGGTATCGATCAGGTCTTCGGTCAACGCACCGAGAATGCCGTCGTGGCCCGCATAGACCTTGCCGATCCGTTGCGGATGCAGCAAATGCAAACGGCGTGCTTCCTGGATCAGGCCGCACGCCGTTGCGTTGATCACGGCGGTGACGCCTCCCGACTGCGCGTAGAAGGCATTCTTCGCCGTCATCGGCTTACTTCAGGGCGTTGAAGACCGCCTTGGTGATGTCGTCGACGGAACCGACACCGGCAATCTTGCGCACCTTCGGTGCCGCGGCGTCGCCTTCGGCCGCCCACTTGCTGTAAAAATCGACCAGCGGCTTGGTCTGCGAATGATAGACATCGAGACGCTTCTTGACCGTTTCTTCCTTGTCGTCGTCGCGCTGGACCAGGTCCTCGCCGGTGACATCGTCCTTGCCTTCAACCTTGGGCGGATTGAACTTGACGTGGTAGGTCCGGCCCGACGGCAGGTGGGCGCGGCGACCGGCCATGCGCTCGATGATGTCGCTGTCCGGCACGTCGATTTCGAGCACGAACTCGATCGGCACGCCGGCATCCTTCATCGCCTGCGCCTGCGGAATGGTGCGCGGAAAACCGTCGAACAGGTAACCGTTCTTGCAGTCGTCCTGGGTCAGGCGATCCTTGACCATGCCGATGATCACGGCATCCGGCACCAGGCCGCCCGCGTCCATGTGCTTCTTGGCTTCCAGACCGAGCGGAGTGCCGGCCTTGACCTGGGCGCGCAGCATGTCGCCGGTGGAAATCTGCGGGATGCCGAATTCCTTCGAGATGAAGGTGGCTTGCGTACCCTTGCCGGCGCCGGGTGCGCCCAAAAGAATCAGTTTCATGGGAAATCCCTCTGGTTACGTATGAAAATTCTTGTTGTCGGCTGTTGTGGCGCCGTTCTCTAGACGGTCGAAGTTACCTGCTTATTCCCGCCCGGTCAAACAGTTTGCGCATCCTCTCGGCGTCTTCGGGCGTGTCCACACCGGGGGCCGGCGCGGCATCGACCAGGGCCACGCTGATCCGGTAGCCGTGCCAAAGCGCACGCAATTGCTCGAGCGCCTCGAAGCTTTCGGTCGGCGCCACGGACAGGCCCGCATAAGCCTTCAGGAAGCTGGCGCGGTAGGCGTACAGCCCGACGTGACGATACGCCGGAAAATCCGCCGGCAGGCTGGCACCGCCGCCCTCGCGGGCAAAGTGGTCGCGCGCATAGGGAATCGGCGCCCGCGAGAAATAGGCGGCATCGCCATCGGCCCGGCACACCACCTTGACCACATTGGGATTGAAGAAATCGGCCGGATCGGCAATCGGGTGGGCGACGGTTGCGATATCGGCACCGCTGACCGCTAGCTGGCGGGCGGTCTGGACGATGATTTCCGGCTCGATCAGCGGCTCGTCACCCTGAACGTTGACGACGATGGTGTCGTTGCTCCAGCCGCGCTGGGCGACGACCTCGGCCAGCCGGTCGGTGCCGGTCGCATGATCGCTGCGCGTCATCAGTGCGGCAAATTCGTGGGCTTCGCAGGCGGCCCGTACCTCGGCATGATCTGTCGCCACCCAGATTTCCTCGGCACCCGACAGGTGCGCCCGTTCGGCCACGCGCACGACCATCGGCTTGCCACCAAGATCGAGCAGCGGCTTGCCGGGCAGCCGGCTCGACGCGAAACGCGCCGGGATGACGACCTTGAAGGCCGGCGTGATCACGCTTCGTCGGCGCCCAGCTGGCGCGCCTCGTCTTCGAGCATCACCGGGATGTCGTCGCGGATCGGGTAAGCCAGCTTGCACGGCTTGCAGACCAGCTCCTGCGCTGCCTTGCGGTGTTCGAGGGGGCCCTTGCAGACCGGGCAAACGAGAATTTCAAGCAATCGGGCGTCCACGCAGCTTCTCCACTATCAAATCGGTCAATGCCGACGACACGTCGGCCTCGACGGGCAGCACCCAGGCCTCCCCCGTCGTCAGTCCAGCGCATTTTACTGCATCCTTCTCGGTCATCAGCAGCACGACATCGTCGCCGAAGGCCAGGTCGCCGGCCACATAGGCATGATGATCGGCAAAGGGGTGGGCGACAAAGTCCAGCCCCAGCCCCTGCAGTGTCGTAAAAAAACGCTGCGGGTCGCCGATGCCGGCCAGCGCGTGCAACTTCCTGCCGCGCAGCGCTGCTGCCGGGCAGCGTTGCGCCGGCTCGTCCAGACGCCAGAATTCGCCGGGCTGCAGACGCATGGCGAAGGCCGGCGTGCGGCCAGCCAGGCACTGCGCCGCAAAATCGTTGCCGATCACCGCATCGACCGATGCCAGGCGCCGCAAGGGCTCGCGCAACGGTCCCAGCGGCAGGCGCCAGCCGTTGCCGGCGCCACGCCGGTCGAAAACCGCCAGCTCGACATCGCGGGCCAGGCGGTAATGCTGCAAACCATCGTCACACAACACCACATCGACTTCCGGATGCGCCGCCAGCAGCGCCTTGCCGGCCGCCGACCGATCCCGGCCGACCCATACCGGCACACCGCTGCGCCGGGCGAGCAGCACGGGTTCGTCGCCGGTTTCCTGAGCCGGGGAATGCGGTGTGACCGGCCGCGCTGCGCCGTCGGCGGCGCCGTAGCCGCGACTGACGATACCCGGACACCAGCCACGCGCCCGCAGTTCGCCGGCCAGCCACAGGGTCAGCGGGGTTTTGCCGGCACCGCCGACGATCAGATTGCCAACCACCACCACCGGTACCGGCAGGCGTACCGGCCTGGCCTGGCGACGACGCCAGGCAGCGGCCGCGACGAAGAGCAGATTCACCGGCAGCAGCAATGGCAGCAAAAGCCACAACGCCGGCGTCAGCCGGCGTTGGAACCACTGTCGCTGCAACCAGCGGGCAAACATCACTGCGCCGACTGGGTGGCGAAGGAAATATGCGGATAACCGGCCGACTGCGCAGCCTGCATCACGTCGACAACGCTCTGGTGGGTTGCCTTGGCGTCGGCATTGATGACGATCACCGGCTCGGCCCGGTTGCCGGCCGCCTGCTGCAGCGCGACCGAAATCGCGGCAACGTCGGTGGTTGCCAGCGGCACCTTGTTGACCAGGATCTGGCCACCGGCCGTCACCGCCACGTCGATTTCGTTGGGCTGCTTGTTCTCCTGGCTGGACTCGGCCGTCGGCAGATTGATTTCCAGACCGGAGAATTTCGAGTAAGTGGTCGTCAGCATCAGGAAGATGATGATCACCAGCAGCACGTCGATCATCGGAATCAGGTTGATTTCCGGCTCTTCCCGGCCGCGTCCGCGCTGAAAATTCATGGCTTACTTCCGGTCGCCGTGCATCACTTCGACCAGTCGCACGGCCTGCTGCTCCATCTCGACGACGAAACCGTCGACCAGGGCGCGGAAATGGCGCCAGAAGATCATGCTCGGGATGGCGATGAAGATACCGAAGCCGGTGTTGTACAGGGCGATCGAGATACCGTGCGCCAGTTGCTGCGGGCTGCCGGTTCCCGGCGCCTGCGAACCGAAGATCTCGATCATCCCGACCACCGTGCCGAACAGGCCCATCAGCGGGCTGATCGAAGCGATGGTGCCAAGCGTCGTCAGGTAACGGTTGAGTTCGTGGGCAACCGCCGAACCGGCTTCCTCGATCGACTCCTTCATGACTTCGCGGGAATTGTTCACGTTGCGCAAGCCGGCGGCCAGTACCTGACCGAGCGGCGAATGCCGGTGCAACTCGTCGAGCAGCTTGCCGTTGTCGGCACCGCGCCGGAACTCCCCGACGGCCCGCTGCAGCAATCCCGGCGGAACAATCTTGGCACGGCGCAAGGCGATAGAACGCTCGATGATCAGTGCCACCGAGATGACCGAAGCCAGCAACAAGGGCCAGATGGGCCAGCCGGCCGCTTTGACGATTTCAAACACGTGACATTGTCCTTGAGGAGAATTCAGTCCGCAATTCTGCCTCCCCGTCGCCCCCGGGGCAAGCCTGACGAATTCCCGGGCCTGCCGGCGCTTATCCCCAGAAGCTGTGGATAAGTCTGTGGAAGAACTGTGCCCACTGGCCGCAAACCCGCAAAAAACAAGGATTTCCCTTACCCTGCCAAAAAACGAGGCATCAAATTAAAGTCATTAAATATCAAACACTTGAGCCCATTCCGAAATGTCAAGCGTCTATCGACATCGACAAAGCCCGGGTAGAATCCGCCCATGCCCGACACCGCTCTCCCTGTCAATAACTCCGTCCTCAGCGTCAGTACGCTCAACCGTCTGGTGCGCGACTGCCTGGAGTCCGCCTTTCCCCTGAGTTGGGTCGGCGGCGAAATTTCCAACCTGACTTACGCCGCCTCCGGACACGTCTATTTCTCGCTCAAGGATGCCGGCGCCCAGGTGCGTTGCGTGATGTGGCGCAGCCGCGCACAAACGCTCGGCTGGCGGCTGGAGAACGGCCAGAAGGTCGAGGCCCGGGCGCTGGTCTCGTTCTACGAACCGCGCGGCGAATTCCAGCTGAACATCGAAGCCATCCGCCGCGCCGGCCAGGGCGACCTGTTCGAGCGCTTCCTGCGGCTCAAGGCGCAACTGGAGGCCGAAGGCCTGTTCGATCCCGGCCGCAAGCGCCCGCTGCCAAGCTTCCCGCAGCGCCTGGCCATCGTCACCAGCCCGCAGGCCGCGGCCCTGCGCGACGTGCTCAGCACCCTGCACCGGCGGGCGCCGCATGTCGCCATCAGCCTGTTCCCCACCCCGGTCCAGGGCGACGGCGCCGGCCCGCGCATTGCCGCCGCGCTGGCCGCAGCCGCGGCCAGCGACTGCGCCGCCATCATCCTCTGTCGCGGCGGTGGCAGCATCGAGGACCTGTGGGCCTTCAACGAGGAATGCGTCGCCCGCGCCATCGTCGCCAGTCGCCTGCCGGTGATCAGCGGCGTCGGTCACGAAACCGACTTCACCATTGCCGATTTTGCCGCCGACCATCGGGCCGCCACACCCACCGCCGCCGCCGAACAGGCCGCGCCGGAACGCCAGCAGTTGCTCGCCCTGCTCGCCCGGCAGCAGCAACGCCTGCAGCAACTCGGCCAGCGCCGTCTGGCCGACCGCCAGCAGGCACTCGACTGGCTGCGCAGCCGACTGGTCCATCCGGCCGAGCGCATCGAGCGACAGCGCCAGGCCATCCGCGAGCTCGCGCGGCGCCTGCAACAGGCCGGCCAGTGGCAATCCACGCGCCGGCAGATGAAACTTAATGCCCTGAATGGCAGTCTGAAGCAACTCGATCCGCTTGCCGTGCTGTCGCGAGGCTACGCGCTGGTCACCGGCCCGGACGGCCGCGCCCTGCGCGACGGCACGTCGGTCAGTACCGGCGACAACCTGGACATCCGGCTGGCAAACGGCCGCCTCGCTGCCGCCGTGACGCAGATTGTGGCACCATCGCAAGCTGACTAGAATTCTGCTTTACCCCTCAAACACAACGGAGAAAACAATGGAACATCAACTGCCCGCCCTGCCGTACGCCAAGGACGCCCTGGCCCCGCACATGTCGGCCGAGACCTTCGACTACCACTACAGCAAGCACCACAATGCCTACGTGGTTAACCTGAACAACCTGATCAAGGGCACCGAATACGAAGCCCTCGACCTCGAAGCCATCGTCAAGAAGGCGCCGGCCGGCGGCATCTACAACAACGCCGCCCAGGTCTGGAACCACACCTTCTTCTGGAACTGCATGAAGCCGAACGGCGGCGGCGCCCCGAGCGGTGCCCTGGCGGCCGCCATTGACGCCAAGTGGGGTTCGCTGGACGCCTTCAAGGCAGCCTTCCAGGCTTCCGCCGTCGGCAACTTCGGTTCCGGCTGGACCTGGCTGGTCAAGAAGGCCGACGGTTCCCTCGACATCGTCAACATGGGCGCCGCCGGCACCCCGCTGACCACCGGCGACAAGGCCCTGCTCTGCGTCGACGTCTGGGAGCACGCCTACTACATCGACTACCGCAACCTGCGTCCGAAGTTCGTCGAAACCTTCCTGAACAACCTGGTCAACTGGTCGTTCGCCGAAGCCAATTTCGCCGCCTGAAACTGAATGGACGGCCGTTCGCGGCCATCGACAAGGGAGCCTGGCGCTCCCTTTTTTCTTGCCCGAAATATTTCATGCAACGAATTACGCTTTATCAAACGCCTGTCAGCAAACTGTAAGTTTCTGTAACCAAACTACGGACCGTGGCGGTGCTGTGGAAGCACAGCCCGTCCCTTTAAATTTTCTGGAGGAGATAACAATGGACGATCAAGGCAAGGCCTATTGGTCAGCCACGCTCGGTCTGCTGGGCAAGATCCTGGCGATCTGGTTCGTGTGCTCGTTCTTAGCCGGCATTCTGTTTGCCCCGGCACTGAACGGCATTTCACTCGGGGGTTACCCGCTGGGCTTCTGGTTTGCCCACCAGGGTTCGATCTACATCTTCATTGCCTTGATTTTCTACTACGCCAAGGCAATGGGCGACCTCGACCGCAAGTTCGACGTGCACGAAGAATAAGGAGATCACATGGATCTGCAAACTATCACTTACCTGGTGGTCGGCGCGTCTTTTGCGCTGTACATCGGGATCGCGATCTGGGCACGTGCCGGTAGCACGTCCGAGTTCTACGCTGCCGGCGGTAGCGTTCACCCGATCACCAACGGTATGGCAACTGCCGCCGACTGGATGTCCGCAGCCTCGTTCATCTCGATGGCCGGTCTGATCGCCAACATGGGTTACGGCGGCGGCCTGTTCCTGATGGGCTGGACCGGCGGCTACGTTCTGCTGGCCATGCTGCTGGCTCCGTACCTCCGGAAGTTCGGCAAGTTCACGGTGCCCCAGTTCATCGGCGACCGTTTCTACTCGCAAACCGCTTCCACGGTGGCCGTGGTCTGCCTGCTGGTGGCCTCGATCACCTACATCATCGGTCAGATGACCGGCGTCGGTGTGGCCTTCTCCCGCTTCCTGGGCGTTTCCAGCGAAATGGGTATCTACATCGGTATGGGTATCGTGTTCGCCTACGCCGTGTTCGGCGGCATGAAGGGCATCACCTACACCCAGGTCGCCCAGTACATCGTGCTGATCCTGGCCTACACGGTTCCGGCTGTGTTCATCTCGCTGCAGCTGACCGGCAACCCGATCCCGCAACTGGGTCTGGGCGCGTCGATCTCCGGCACCGACATCTCGCTGCTGACCAAGCTCGACCAGGTTGTCACCGACCTCGGCTTCAACCAATACACGACCTCGGTTCCGGGCTCCACCCTGAACATGTTCGTGTACACGATGTCGCTGATGATCGGTACCGCCGGTCTGCCGCACGTCATCATGCGATTCTTCACGGTGGCCAAGGTTTCTGACGCCCGTTCGTCCGCCGGCTGGGCGCTGATCTTCATCGCCCTGCTGTACACGACCGCCCCGGCCGTTGCCGCGATGGCCAAGATGAACCTGCACGCCACGGTGAACACTGCGGTTGGCCTGGAAACGGCTGCTGACGGCTCGCTGAAGGTCAATCCGGAAGTCATCAAGGCCAACGCCGACGTCTATGCTCCCGAAGCTTCCCTGGTCTACGAACAGCGTCCGGAATGGATGAAGCGCTGGGAAAAGACCGGCCTGCTGAAGTTCGAAGACAAGAACGGCGACGGTCGCATCCAGTACTACAACGACAAGACCAAGAACGAAGCTGCCAAGGCCAAGGCCGAAGCTGCTGGCTGGAAGGGTAACGAGCTGACGGTCAACGCCGACATCATCGTGCTGGCCAACCCGGAAATCGCGCTGCTGCCGAACTGGGTTATCGCTCTGGTTGCTGCCGGTGGTCTGGCTGCCGCTCTGTCGACCGCTGCCGGTCTGCTGATGGCGATCTCCGCTGCCGTGTCGCATGACCTGGTCAAGGGTGTGTTCATGCCGAACATCTCCGAGCAAGGCGAACTGCGCGCCGGCAAGATCTCCATGGCTGTCGCCATCGTCATCGCCGGTTACCTCGGCCTCAACCCCCCGGGCTTCGCTGCCGGTACGGTTGCCCTGGCCTTCGGTATTGCCGCCTCCTCCCTGTTCCCCGCCATCATGATGGGTATCTTCTCCAAGAAGATGAACAAGGAAGGCGCCATCGCCGGTATGCTGGCTGGTCTGGCCTTCACCCTGATCTACGTGTTCGCACACAAGGGTATCTTCTTCATCAAGGGCACCGAGTTCGTCGATATGATCGGCGGCCCGAACAGCTTCTTCGGCATCACGCCGGAAGCCATTGGTGCCATCGGCGCGCTGGTCAACTTCCTGGTTGCCTTCATCGTCGACAAGATGACCAAGGAACCGCCGGAGCACATCCAGGCCATGGTTGAAAACGTGCGTATCCCGCGCGGCGCCAAGGCTGTTGATGGCGCACACTAAGCAGTATTGAGGTAAGCTCTCCCGTCCGGACATCGGGCGGGAGATTCGAAAACCCCGTAGGCGATGTCTGCGGGGTTTTTTATTGTCGAACCGGCTTGTTGCCGGCTCGTGAAGTACCGAGGTTCAAATGGCTTTCAATGTCCACATCGCAATGACCTGGATTCTTTTCCTGGCACTCTTTCCCATTTCCTTCTTCTGGTTGCGCCGAGCCTGGCGCATCGCCATCAACAAGGATTTCTCGGAAGTTGCGCTCAAGCACGGCGAACCGCCGCCCAATCCGGAGAAATGGGCGCCTTACGAGGCCGTCCTCAACCTGGTTGCCGGCAGCATCACCGTCGCCACCATTGCCGGCGTACTGGCCGGCGAACTCGATTACGATACCTGGATGGCCATCGCCGGATCGACCATCTGGTGCAAGTTCTTCCTGGGATTTGCCTTGAGCCGTCAGGCCCACCCGATGAACCTGCCGGGTTTCCTGCAGCGCCGGATCAGTTTCCGCCCGCAGAAACCGCCACAGGATGGCGAAGAGAAATAATCGTCGGCAGGAAGACTTCGGTCACCAGCACGCTGCCGCTGCCCAGCACATGCCGTGAGCGCCGCGCCCAGAAGGCCGGCGCATCACCGACCAAGGCAGCAACCCGCCGATGCAGCGGATGATGACGGTCGATCCGCAGGAATTCGATCGGCCCGCGCCGGAAACCCGGATGGGTAAACAGCAACGAACCCAGCGAACGGCTCCCCAGCTGCGCAAACCAGCGCCCCAGGCGCCCGCTGCGTGTCGTCGACAGGACACTGTGAGCGAAAATCACCGGCACGCCGTCGCACTCGAGCAACACCTCGCGCACCGGCAATAGCGCCCGCACCGCTTCGTCGGCCAGTGGCCGGCATCGCCCCTGAAACACCACGCGCACCCTGAATTGCCGGCAATGACGCTGACAACGTGCGGTCAGCGAATCCGGCTCG
Organism: uncultured Azonexus sp.; assembly: GCF_937982035.1. NCBI lineage: Bacteria > Pseudomonadati > Pseudomonadota > Betaproteobacteria > Rhodocyclales > Azonexaceae > Azonexus > uncultured Azonexus sp. The sequence continues at coordinate 96,124 of NZ_CALJNI010000017.1, read as the reverse complement.
GTCAGCCAGCGGCGCAAGTTCCCCGCCGGCGCATGGGCGGGCAATCGGGAAAACCAATCCGGGCGCATCAATGCGGCGCCGGCGCGCGTTCCAGACCGCGCAGCTTGCTGCCCGGCGCGATACCGCGTTGCGCGAACCAGCCGCGATTCATTTCCAGCGCATAACGCGCCGGTCGCCGGGCACAGTGGTTGTCCTCGCTGTGCGGCGTCATGTCCTCGATGTTGATGATCCGCCCTTCCTCGTCCAGGAAGGCGACCGACAACGGGATATAGGTATTGCGCATCCACATGCAGTGCGTATTGGCCTGCGGAAAGACGAACAGCATGCCGCGCTGCGCCGACATGGTCGGGCGATGCATCAGGCCGACCTGGCGATGCCGGTCCTGCGCCGCCACTTCGGCTTCAATGCGATGGAAGCCGGCGCTCAGTTCGATCACCGGCATGGCTTCCTGGGCCACCGCCGTCAGACTCAGGCCGATGGCCAGCACGAGACCCAGGCAGCGCCCGGCCAGGCGCGATTCACGCACGCAGATCATTGATGTTTCCTTCCATTAAACGCCATTCGCCCGGCGCCAGACCGTCGACCGACAGCCTGCCGATGGCCGCCCGCACCAGGCGCAGCACAGGATAACCGATGGCCGCGCCCATCCGCCGCACCTGGCGGTTCTTGCCTTCGGCGATGCGGATTTCAAGCCATGATGTGGGAATCGCCGCCCGGTAACGGATCGGCGGATCGCGCAACCACAGCCCGGGCGGTTCGTCGATACGACGCACCTGCGCCGGTTGCGCAGTAAAGTCGGACAAGCGGATGCCGGCGCGCAGACGGTCAAGATCGACTTCCGCCGGCTCGCCCTCGACCTGCGCCCAGTAGGTCTTGACCAGCTTGTGTTTGGGATCGGCGATACGCGCCTGCAGGCGCCCGTCGTCGGTGAGCAGCAACAGCCCCTCGCTGTCGGCATCGAGGCGGCCGGCGACGTAGACATCCTTCAGCGAAATGAACTCGCCGAGCCCACGCCAGCGTCCTTCAGGCGTAAACTGACTGAGTACGCCGTAAGGCTTGTTGAACATCACGATTTTCGCCACGTCGACCGGACAAGGAATTAAAGTCGCGATTTTACGGCAGGCGACGGTCAACCGTCCGCCCGCCGACACGTTAAAGCCCACTCCTCGCCCCTACGAGACCCTGATGCAGCACGCCGAAATCTCCGTTCCCGCCGCCCCCGCGACACTCCCCGAGCCCTGGGCGGCAACGATCGGAAACCGAATCGCCGCCACCGAAACCCTGGCCGCCTGGCTGGAAACCGACCTCGACGGCCGCCTGCGCTTTGCCCGCGGCCTGATCGCCGTCACCGACCGGCGCCTGATCGCCGTCGATGCCGACGGCCACTTCCGCGAATGGCCGCTCGCCGCCGGCCTGCGCCTCGACCACCACGACCACGCCGGCGTCGGCACGCTCGAACTGCTCGACGCCAGCGGTCGCCTCGCCTGCTGGCGCTACACGCTGGCCGGCAACCTGGCGGCGCTGCGCCTGATCGACGAATTCGACCTGCACCGCGACAGCCTGGTCTGCGGCCAGCCGCCGCAACGCCCGGAGGCCGAAAGCTGCCCGAAGTGCAAGACGCCGCTGCCGCCGGGTGCCGAGGAATGCCCGATCTGCAATCGTGAAGCGACGGTCGCCCCGTCGACCTGGACCTTGTTCCGCCTGTGGCGTTTCGCCCGGCCCTACCGCTGGCAGCTCCTCCTCGGTTTCGTGCTGACCCTGGCCTCGACCGCGGCGCAGCTGGTGCCGCCCTACCTGACGATGCCGCTGATGGACAACGTGCTGATCCCGTTCCAGAACGGCCAGCCGATCGACTGGAACCTGGTCGCCATGTACCTCGGCGGGCTGCTCGGCGCGGCCATCGTCGCCTGGGGGCTGGGCTGGATCCGCACCTACATCCTGTCGCTGGTCTCCGAGCGCATGGGCCGCGACCTGCGCACCCAGACCTACGACCACCTGCTCGGCCTGTCGCTCGAATACTTCGGCGGCAAGCGCACCGGCGACCTGATGGCGCGCATCGGCAACGAGACCGACCGCATCAACATCTTCCTCTCGCTCGACCTGCTCAACTTCGCCACCGACGTGCTGATGATCACGATGACCGCCGTCATCCTGTTCTCGATCAACCCCTGGCTGGCGCTGGTCACGCTGCTGCCGCTGCCGGTCATCGCCTGGCTGATCCACTTCGTCCGGGAGAAGCTGCGCACCGGCTTCGAGAAGATCGACCGCGTCTGGGCCGAAGTCACCAACGTGCTCGCCGATACCATCCCCGGCATCCGCGTGGTCAAGGCCTTTGCCCAGGAAAAGCGCGAGGGCGAGCGCTTCCGTGCCGCCAACGAGCACAACCTGCAGATGAACGACAAGCTCAACCGCACCTGGTCGCTGTTCACCCCCACGGTGACGCTGCTCACCGAGGTCGGCCTGCTCGTCGTCTGGGTCTTCGGTATCTGGCAGATCGCCCACGGCGATTCGACGGTGGGTACGCTGACCGCCTTCCTCGCCTACATCGGCCGCTTCTACACCCGCCTCGACTCGATGAGCCGCATCGTCTCGGCGACCCAGCGCGCCGCCTCGAGCACCAAGCGCATCTTCGACATCCTCGACCATGTTTCCAGCGTGCCCGAGCCGACCAACCCGGTGCATCTGGAAAAAGTCACCGGCCGCATCGAACTCAAGCAGGCCTGCTTCCGCTACGGCACCCGCGCCGTCACCAAGGATGTCGACCTGGTCATCGAACCGGGCGAGATGATCGGCCTGGTCGGTCATTCCGGCTCCGGCAAGTCGACGCTGGTCAACCTGATCTGCCGCTTCTACGACGTCACCGAGGGCCAGATGCTGATCGACGGCGTCGACGTGCGCTCGGTGCCGGTCGCCGAATTCCGCAGCCACATCGGCCTGGTCCTGCAGGAACCCTTCCTGTTCTTCGGCACCATCGCCGACAACATCGCCTACGGCAAGCCCGACGCGACGCGCGAGGAAATCGTTGCCGCCGCCCGCGCCGCCCACGCCCACGAATTCATCCTGCGCCTGCCGCACGGCTACGACTCGCTGGTCGGCGAGCGCGGCCAGGGCCTGTCCGGCGGCGAGCGCCAGCGCATCTCGATCGCCCGCGCGCTGCTCATCGACCCGAAGATCCTGATCCTCGACGAAGCAACCTCCGCGGTCGATACAGAAACCGAGAAGGAAATCCAGAAGGCGCTCGACAATCTGGTCAAGGGCCGCACCACGATCGCCATCGCTCACCGCCTGAGCACGCTGCGCAAGGCGGACCGGCTGGTGGTCATGGATCGCGGCCGCATCGTCGAGGTCGGCAACCACGACGCGCTGATGGCGGCCGAAGGCCACTACCACAAGCTGTACATGGCGCAACTTCGCAACGTCGACACCGAGGCGCCAGAACCGGCTGCCCCGGACCTGCCGAAAACCGCCACCGTCTGAGGAAACCGCGATGAGCCAGGCAAACTTCACGCTGACCCGCGACGCTTTCGGTCGTCTGGTCTTCCACGCCGAAAACGGCGACCGCCACGAGGCCGTCACCCCGGTCCGCGCCTTTCCGATCGCCGCCCCCGACGACGGCATCTCCATCCTCAGCGCCGAAGGCCACGAGATCGGCTGGGCCGACCGCCTCGCCGACCTGCCGGCGGCGACCCGCGAGCTGGTCGAGGAAGAACTTGCCAGCCGCGAATTCGTGCCCGAGATCGCCCAGCTGCTGTCGGTGTCCAGCTTCGCCTGCCCGAGCACCTGGCAGGTCCGCACCGACCGCGGCGAAACCGCACTGGTGCTCAAGGGCGAAGAGGACATCCGGCGCCTGTCGGCGACCCGGCTGCTGATCGCCGACGGCAACGGCATCCAGTACCTGGTGCGCGACCTCAGCCGGCTCGACCGGCACAGTCGCAAGCTGCTCGACCGCTTCCTCTAGTGGCTACGATGTAACGCCCGGTAGCAGCGGGTAACACTTTTTACCAACGGTCAGCCGCTGAACGGCAAAAACGTTAATAATCGCATTCGGACACAACACATCCTTCCCAGCCGGCAACAGCCCACTCCATGAAGAAACAAGACATCATCTTCCTGAAACAGTTTTCCCTGCGCGGACCCAGCATCTGGACCTATCCGCCCAGCCTGGAAACCTGGATCGACATCGGCGAACTCGAAGACCTCCCGTCGAACAAGATTCCCGGCCTCTACGAACGCCTCGCCGCCTGGCTGCCCGGGCTGGTCGAACACCGCTGCAATTACGACGAGCGCGGCGGTTTCCTGCGCCGCCTGCAGGAGGGCACCTGGGCCGGGCACATCCTTGAGCACATCACGCTCGAACTGATGAGCCTGGCCGGCCTGCCCGACGGTTTCGGCCGCACCCGCGAGACGACCACGCGCGGCGTCTACAAGCTGATCGTCAGCGACTTCCACGGCGAATGCACCCGCCTGGCGCTCGACACCGGCCGCGAACTGCTGCTTGCGGCAATCAACGACGAAGCCTTCGACCTCGACGCGGCGATCAAGGTGCTGCGGCGCAAGGTCGACCGCAAGTACCTCGGCCCGTCGACCGCAGCCATCGTCAACGCCGCCGAGGCGCGCAAGATCCCGCACATCCGCCTGCTCGACGACGGCAACCTGGTCCAGCTCGGCTACGGCGCCGCGATGCGTCGCATCTGGACGGCCGAGACCGACGCCACCAGCGCCATCGCCGAGACCATCTCGCGCGACAAGGACCTGACCAAGGATCTGATTTCCTCGGTCGGCGTGCCGGTCCCCGAAGGCCGCGAAGTCGATAGCGCCGACGATGCCGTCGACGCCGCCGAAGACATCGGCTACCCGGTCGTCGTCAAACCGACCGACGGCAACCACGGGCGCGGCGTATTCATCGACCTGGTGACCCCGGAAGCGGTGCGCAAGGCTTACCCGATTGCCGCCGAGGAAGGCTCCGGCGTCCTCGTCGAACGCTCGATCCAGGGCATCGAGCACCGCCTGCTGATCGTTGGCGGCAAGCTCGTCGCCGCCAACCGCAGCGACCTGATCACGGTCAGCGGCGACGGCAAGTCCACCGTCCAGCAGCTGATCGACAGCCAGATCAACACCGACCCGCGCCGCGGCGAAACCGAACTCCACCCGCTGTCGATCATCCGCATCGACACCGCCGCCAAGATCGAACTCGAACGCCAGGGCCTGACCGGCGACAGCGTCCCGGCCGCCGGCCGCGAAGTGCTGATCCAGCGCAACGCCAACCACGCCTTCGACTGCACCGACGACGTCCATCCCGAGACCGCCGCCGTCGCCGCGCTGGCCGCCCGCGTGGTCGGCCTCGACATCGCCGGCATCGACCTGGTCTGCCAGGACGTCTCGAAGCCGCTCGCCGAACAGGGCGGCGCCATCGTCGAGGTCAACGCCGGCCCCAGCCTGCTGATGCACATCAAACCCGGCATCGGCAAGCCGCGCCCGGTCGGCCAGGCGATTGTCGACAACCTGTTCGCCGCAAGCGAAAGCGGCCGCATCCCGGTCGTCGGCATTTCCGGCTCGCGCGGCAAGACGCCGGTCGCCCGCCTGGTTGCCCACATGCTCCACCTGTCCGGCAAGCACGTCGGCCTGGCCTGTAGCGACGGCCTCTACCTTGGCCGCCGCCAGGTGCAGAAGCGCGACGCCGCCAACTGGACCGGCGCCCGCCGGCTGCTGCTCAACCGCGCCGTCGAGGCAGCGGTGATCGAGAACGGCGGCAAGGTCATCCTCGGTGAAGGCCTGGCCTACGACCGCTGTTCGGTCGGTGTCGTCACCAACGTCCTGCCGGCGGTCGAAGACCTGTCGCAATGGGACATCCAGCCGACCGGCGGCGAGTACTACACGACCTGGCGCTCGACTTACCGCACCCAGGTCGACGTCGTCCTCAAGTCCGGCTACGCCGTGCTCAACGCCTGCGACCCGCAAGCCGCCGACTTCGCCGAACTGTGCGACGGCGAGGTCATCCTGTTCGCCACCGATCCCGACTGCCCGGCGCTCGATGCCCACCTGCAGGCCGGCAAGCGCGGCGTTTACGTCAGCGAGAGCCGGATCTACCTCGGTACCGGTCAGGACGAAATCCGCCTGTGCCGGCTCGGCGACGTACCGGCGATCGGCAAGGCCAAGCGCCCGGAAACCATCGCCAACGTGCTCGCCGCCGTTGCCGCCGGCTGGGCGCTCGGCCTGACCCAGGACGTCATCGTCACCGGCATCAAGACCTACGGCCTCGAACTGGCCGACCCTTTCGCCCTGCTGCCCCGCCGCGCCCGCAAGCCCGCCGGCGCCGGCCGTAACTAACGCTCGGAACACAAGACCACCATGGACGTTTCCCGTATCCGTGCCCTGCGCGGCCCCAACCTGTGGAGCCGCCACACCGCCATCCAGGCCATCGTCAGCTGTCATGGCGCCGAATGTGCCATCGCCGACCTGCCCGGTTTCGAGGCGCGCCTGCGTGCCCGCTTCCCGGAACTGGCCGAACTGATCCCGACCGACCATCTCGATACCGTCTCGATGGCCCACGCCCTCGAATTCGCCGCCCTCGGCCTGCAGGCGCAAGCGGGTTGCCCGGTCACCTTCAGCCGCACCGCCAAGACCGTTGACCCGGGCGTCTACCAGGTCGTCGTCGAATACACCGAGGAAGACGTCGGCCGGCTCGCTTTCGAACGCGCCGAGCAGTTGTGCCGGGCGGCACTCGACGACACGCCCTTCGATCTCGACGGCACCCTCAAGGAATTGCGCGACCTCGACGAGGACATCCGCCTCGGCCCCTCGACCGGGGCCATCGTCGCCGCTGCCGTCGCCCGCGGCATTCCCTACCGCCGCCTGACCCAGGGCAGCCTGGTCCAGTTCGGCTGGGGCAGCAAGCAGAAGCGCATCCAGGCGGCCGAAACCAGCCACACCAGCGCCATCGCCGAAGCCATCGCGCAGGACAAGGAACTGACCAAGCAGTTGCTGCACGCTGCCGGCGTCGCCGTCCCGACCGGCCGCCCGGTCGACGACGAGGACGATGCCTGGAAGGCCGCACTGGAAATCGGCCTACCGGTCGTGGTCAAGCCGCAGGACGGCAACCAGGGCAAAGGCATCTCGGTGAACCTGACCACCGAGGAACAGGTACGCCACGCTTACCGGGTCGCCGTCGGTTTCTTCGACGACATCATGGTCGAGAAGTACCTGCCCGGCCACGACTGGCGCCTGCTGGTCATCGGCGACAAACTGATCGCCGCCGCCCGCCGCGATCCGCCGCTGGTCGTCGGCGACGGCACGCACACCGTCCGCGAACTGGTGGACATCGTCAACAGCGATCCGCGTCGTTCCGACGGCCACGCCACCTCGCTGACCAAGATCCGCTTCGACGAGATCGCGCTGGCCCGCCTGGCCGAGCAGGGCTATTCCGCCGACTCGATTCCCGAGCGCGGCGTGCGCGTCGTGCTGCGCAACAACGCCAACCTGTCGACTGGCGGCACCGCCACCGACGTCACCGACGACGTCCATCCGGAACTCGCCGCCGCTGCCGTCGCCGCCGCCCAGACGGTCGGCCTCGACATCGCCGGCATCGACGTCGTCTGCGACACCATGCTCAAGCCGCTGGAGGAACAGGGTGGCGGTATCGTCGAAGTCAATGCCGCCCCCGGCCTGCGCATGCACCTCGACCCGTCGTTCGGCAAGGGCCGGGCGGTCGGCGAGGCCATCGTCGGCATGATGTATCCCGATGGCGATAACGGACGTATTCCCGTCGTCGCGGTCACCGGCACCAACGGCAAGACCACGACCAGCCGCCTGATCGGCCGCATCTTCGAGGAAAACGGCCTGCGCGTCGGCATGACCAGCACCGACGGCATCTACGTGCAGAACCGGCGCATCGATACCGGCGACTGCTCCGGTCCGCGCAGCGCCCGCAACGTGCTCGCCCATCCCGACGTCGATGCCGCCGTGCTCGAAACGGCGCGCGGCGGCCTGCTGCGCGAAGGGCTGGGCTTCGACATGTGCGACGTCGCCGTGGTCACCAACATCGGCCTGGGCGATCACCTCGGCCTCAACTACATCACTACCGTGCATGACCTCGCGGTGATCAAGCGCGTCATCGTCCAGAATGTCGCCCCCAGCGGCACCGCCGTGCTCAATGCGGCCGACCCGGTGGTCGCCGCCATGGCCCAGCACTGCCCGGGCCAGGTCACCTTCTTCGCCCTCGATCCGGCAACCCCGGTCCTGGCCGCACACCGCGCCCAGGGCAAACGCGTGCTCTACGTGGACCAGGGCGACATCGTCTGCGGCGAAGGCCGGCGCAAACACCGCATCCCCCTGGCGCGCGTCCCGCTGACCCGCAACGGCAGCATCGGTTTCCAGGTCGAGAACGTGATGGCTGCCATCGCCACCGCCTGGGCGCTGGGCTATGACTGGGCGACGATCGAACAAGCCGTCGGCGGTTTCGTCAGCGACGCATCGACTGCCCCCGGACGCTTCAACGTTTTCGACTACCGCGGAGCGACGCTGATCGCCGACTATGGTCACAACCCGGATGCCATGCTGGCACTGGTCAAGGCCGTCGAAGCCATGCCGGCCAAGCGCCGTGCGGTCGTCATCAGCGGTGCCGGCGACCGGCGCGACGAGGATATCCGGCAACAGACCGAAATCCTCGGCCAGGCCTTCGACGACGTCATCCTCTACCAGGATGCCTGCCAGCGCGGCCGTGCCGACGGCGAGGTCATCGCGCTGCTGCGCAGCGGCCTGACCAACGCCCCCCGCGTCAGTCACATCGACGAGATTACCGGCGAATTCCTCGCCATCGACACGGCACTCGCCCGCCTGCAAGCCGGCGATCTGTGCCTGATCCTGATCGACCAGGTCGAGGAAGCGCTCGCGCACATTACCCGGCGTATTGCGGAAAGCCGGGCGGATGACTGAAGGCACGCGCTCTGCCGCCGGCAAGGTCTGGCTGGTCGGCGCCGGTCCCGGTGATCCCGACCTGCTGACCTTGAAAGCCGCCCGCCTGATCGGCAGCGCCGACGCCATCGTCTACGACCACCTGGTCGGCGAAGGCGTGCGCGCGCTCTTTCCGGCCTCGGCCCGCCTGGTCTATGTCGGCAAGAAGGCGGCGAAACACACGCTGAAGCAGGAAGAGATCAATCAGCTCCTGGTCGATCTGGCCCGCGAAGGACTGGATGTGGTCAGGCTCAAGGGCGGCGACCCCTTCATCTTCGGTCGCGGCGGTGAGGAGCTTGAAGTCCTGCACGCCGCCGGCATCGGTTTCGAGGTCGTCCCCGGCGTCACCGCCGCCGCCGGCTGCGCCGCCTACGCCGGCTTTCCGCTGACGCACCGCGACCACGCCCAGTCGGTGACTTTCGTCACCGGCCACCTGAAGGATCACAGTATCGATCTCGACTGGCCGGCGCTGGCCCGCCCCGGCCAGACCGTCGTCTTCTACATGGGCGTCGGCGGCGCCCCGGAAATCTGCCGGCAGATGATCGCCCACGGCCTGCCGGCCAGCACGCCGGCCGCCATCATCCGCCGCGGCACGCTGCCCGATCAGCAAACCCTGCTGTCCACGCTCGGCCAGCTGCCGCAACGCATCGTCGAGGCCGGCATCAAGCCGCCCGCGCTGATCGTCGTCGGCAGCGTCGTCGGCCTCCACGACACCCTTTCCTGGTTCGAATCCCGATGATCAGACTGCTCATCCTCTGCGCCGCGCTGTTTGCCGGCCACGCCCACGCCTACACCGCCCAGGAAATGCTGGAGGACTGTCGCAGCGCGGAACGCCTTTACGCCGGCGAGAAAAATACCGACCCCTTCTTCGCCATCCGCAGCAACCGCTGCATTTCCTATGTCGCCGGTTTCGCCGACGGTTACGCAGTCGGCGACTTCCTTGCCGGCAAGATCGGCGTCCGCATCAACGCCTTCTGCCTGCCCAACGACGCCGATCTCTCGCTGCGCCTGGTCCGTGCCGTCGTCATCCACGTCGAACGCGTACCGCCCGACACCACGGTGACCACCGCCACCCTGGTCGCCGGCGCCCTGGCCAAAGCCTTCCCCTGCCCGGAAGTGCTTGAACCGAAGAAGTGATTCGGGGATAATCCGCGCTCCATTCGCCCCGATGGCGGAATCGGTAGACGCAGCGGATTCAAAATCCGCCGCCGAAAGGCGTGCCAGTTCGAGTCTGGCTCGGGGCACCAGATACAAGCAAAAAAGCCGGAAATCCTGCTCGGATTTTCGGCTTTTTTGCGTCTACCGCCCGGCGGGAAAATATCTGCCGGACCTATACCAGCAAGGTCATGCCGAACCAGCCCGTACCGATCACGCGGAACAGTGCCGGCGCGTTCACATGCCGCCACAGGCTGGCCAGCAGGAAGATGTTGTAGGGCACCAGCACGGCGTGCAGCAGCAGCCAGACCGAGCCGTCCCAGCCCTTGGCCAGCAGGATCAGCGACACCAGGGCCAGCGCGGCGTTGAGCAACGTTGCCACGCCCAGCATGTCCCAGTAGAACAGACGGCGGTGCGACACCTGACCGTGCCAGCGCGCCCGAAAGAAATGGATCGGTGTGAAGGCCGTCACCGCCGGGGAAGTGTCCCGCATCGTTCAGTCCTGCGAGCGTGCCGTGGGGGCTTCGGCCGCCGACATCTCGAGCGGATCGCCCAGTTCATCGGGCAAACGTGCCGCCAGTACCTTGTCGATGCGCTTGCCGTCCAGATCGACGACCTCGAACGACCAGCCCTCCCAGAAAGCCTTGTCGCCGGTTACCGGCAGGCGTCCGAGCAGCAGCATCACCATGCCGGAGAGCGTGTGGTAGCGCCCCTTCTCTTCTTCCGGCACGGTTTTCATGCTCAGCGTATCCTTCAGTTCCAGCAGGGGAATCAGGCCGTCGAGCAACCAGGAGCCATCGTCGCGCTGGATCGCCCAGGCATCTTCCTTGTTTTTCGGGACGAACTCGCCGGTCACCGACTCGACCAGATCCTGCAGCGTCACCATGCCCTGGATCTCGCCGTATTCATCGACCACGAACACCACCTGGGTGCCCGAAGAGCGGAACTGTTCGAGCAACTCCATCCCGGTCAGCGATTCCGGCACATAGACGGCCGGCTGCAGTTTTTCGCTGAGGCTGGCCTCGCTGCCGCGCAGCGTTTTGCCGAGTAGCTGGCGCGCGTTGAGCACGCCGAGTATGTTCTCCAGCCCGCCACGACAGACCGGGAAACGGGCATGTTCGGATTCCGTGATCACGGCGAGGTTCTGTTCCATGCTGTGCTCGACATCGAGCCAGACGATTTCCGAACGCGGCACCATCAGCGAGGAAATCTGCCGTTCGTCGAGGCGGAACACGTTGCGCACCATGGCGTGTTCGTTCTTTTCGATGACCCCGGCTTCGGAACCCTCGACCAGCATGGCGTGGATTTCCTCTTCGGTCACGCTCGGCCCCTTGGTTTCGCGCTGTCCCATCAGTCCCAGCAGGAGCATGGTCGAACTCGACAGCAAACGGACGAAGGGCCGGGAAATCACGGCCAGCAGGTTCATCGGACGGGCGACCAGGCGGGCGATGCCCTCCGGATTGATCTGGCCGATCCGCTTGGGAACCAGTTCGCCGACCACAATGGAGACATAGGTGATGACCAGGACCACGAGTACGGTGGCACCAATCTCGCTGATCCCCTGCTCGACCCCGAAGGATTGCAACCACAGGGCCAATGGCCCGGCCAGCGCGGCTTCACCGACGATACCGTTGAGGATGCCGATCGAGGTAATGCCGATCTGTATCGTGGACAGGAAGCGGTTGGGATCGTCGCCCAGCTTGATCGCGACGGCGGCAGCGCCGTCGCCCTCTTCGGCCAGTTTGGCCAGACGTGCCCGGCGGGCGGTGACCAGGGCAATTTCGGACATGGCGAAAGCGCCATTGAGGAGAATCAGGGCAAGCAGTAGGAATATTTCCATGGTCAAGCCCGGTAACCGGGCTCTCGTTGTTGGTAAGGAGGCCGATATTGCCTCAGGCAATGCCCCATTGTCACTTCGGAAAAACCGGACAATAGACGCGAAATCACCAAGCCGCCGGCCATCTCCCGGCACCCGCCCCGTTGCCCAGGCCATCGCCGCACGCCAATCGACTGGATTTCTCGGTTGTCGCACTGCACAATATGCCGCCTCCCACTCGCGGACCACATTTCCATGAAATCCCTCGAACACAAACTCGAACTTCTGATGTTCAACAGCCGCTGGCTGCTGGCACCCTTCTACCTGGGGCTGATCTTCGCGATCGTCATTCTGCTGATCAAGTTCGTCAAGGAATTCTTCAGTTTCGCCCCGACCGTGCTGACCGCCGAAGGCAGCGACGTGATCATCGGCATCCTGACCCTGATCGACGTGGTGATGATCGCCAACCTGCTGATCATCATCATCTTTGCCGGCTATGAGAATTTCGTCTCCAAGATCAACACCGGCGACACCGAAGACCGGCCAAGCTGGATGGGCCATGTCGGTTTCTCCGATCTGAAGATGAAACTGATCGGCTCGATCGTCGCCATTTCCGGGATCGAACTGCTCAAGGCCTTCATGCACGTCGAGAATTACACCAACGACCAGCTCGCCTGGAAAGTGGGCCTGCACATGACCTTCGTCGTCTCCGGCGTACTGTTCGCGGTGATGGACAAGCTGGCCGGCAAACACCACAGCAGCGACGAATGATTCCGGGATGAGCATGACGTACACCGTCGACGACTTCGACTTTCATCTCCCGCCCGAACTGATCGCCCAGCACCCGGCCCCGGAACGTACCGGCAGCCGCCTGCTGCACGTTGCCGGCATGCAGCACGCGGACCGTCGCTTCGCCGAGCTGCCCGGCCTGCTGCGCCAGGGCGACCTGCTGGTGTTCAACGACACCAAGGTGATCAAGGCGCGCTTCTTCGGCATCAAGGAAACCGGCGGTCAGGTCGAGATCATGCTCGAGCGCATCGTCGATGCGCAACACGCGATCTGCCAGATCCGCGCCAGCAAGGCGCCCAAGCCCGGCTGCCTGCTGCGCCTGGCCGATGCCTTCACGGTCCGCATGACCGGCCGCGCCGGCAAGGAAGACGACCTGTTCGCGCTCGAACTGCTGGATCACGACGATTTCTGGGCAGTCGCCGAGCAGTATGGCGCCCTGCCCCTGCCGCCGTATATCGAGCATCCGGCCGAATCGGCCGACGAAGCGCGCTACCAGACGGTTTATGCCCGCGAACCGGGCGCCGTCGCCGCGCCGACCGCCGGCCTGCACTTCGACGAGGCCATGCTCGAAACACTGCGCGCCCAGGGGATCGGCACCGCCTTCGTCACCCTGCACGTCGGCGCCGGCACCTACCGGCCCGTGCGCGTCGAGAAAATCGCCGATCACCGCATGCACAGCGAACGCTACGAAGTGACGCCGGAAACCGCTGCCGCCATCGCCGCGACGCGGGCGGCCGGCGGACGCGTCATCGCCGTCGGCACGACCAGCCTGCGCACCCTCGAATCGGCCGGCGAGGCCGATGGCACGGTCGTCGCCGGCAGCGGTGAAACCGACATCTTCATCACCCCCGGCTACCGCTTTCAGGTGGTCGACCGGCTGATCACCAATTTCCACCTGCCGAAATCGACGCTGATGATGCTCGTCTCGGCCTTCGCCGGTTACGAAGCGATCCGCGCCGCCTACGCGCACGCGGTCGGCGAACGTTACCGCTTCTTCAGCTATGGCGATGCCATGCTCCTGGAACGCTCCGATGCAGTTTGAACTCCTCAAGACCGACGGCGCTGCCCGCCGCGGCACCCTGACGCTGGCCCACGGCGTCGTCCAGACGCCCGTCTTCATGCCGGTCGGTACCTACGGCACGGTCAAGGCGATGACGCCGCAGAGCCTCAACGACATCGGCGCGCAGATCTGTCTGGGCAACACCTTCCACCTGTGGCTGCGCCCGGGGCTTGAAGTGGTCAAGGCGCATAACGGCCTGCACGACTTCATGAACTGGCAGAAGCCAATCCTGACCGACTCTGGCGGCTTCCAGGTGTTCTCGCTCGGGGCGCTGCGCAAGATCAGCGAGGAAGGCGTCAAGTTCAGCTCGCCGCACGACGGCGCCAAGCTCTTCCTGTCGCCGGAAATCTCGATGCAGATCCAGAAGGTGCTCAATTCCGACATCGTCATGATCTTCGACGAATGCACGCCCTACCCGGCCAGCCGCGAGGAAGCGGCCAAGTCGATGCGCATGTCGATGCGCTGGGCCAAACGCTCGCGCGACGAGCACGACCAGCTGGAAAACACCAACGCGCTGTTCGGCATCGTCCAGGGCGGCATGTACGAAGACCTGCGCGACGAATCGGTGGCCGGCCTGTGCGACATCGGCTTCGACGGCATGGCCATCGGCGGCCTGTCGGTCGGCGAACCCAAGGAAGACATGGCACGCATCCTGGCGCACACGGCGCCGCGCCTGCCGACGCACAAACCGCGCTACCTGATGGGCGTCGGTACGCCGGAAGACCTGGTCTTTTCGGTCAAGCACGGCATCGACATGTTCGACTGCGTGATGCCGACCCGCAATGCGCGCAACGGCCACCTGTTCACCCGCTTCGGCGACGTCAAGATCAAGAACGCCCGCTACCGCGCCGACACCGGCCCGCTCGACCCGTCGTGCACCTGCTACACCTGCACCAACTTCACGCGCAGCTATCTGCACCACCTCTTCCGCAACGGCGAAATCCTCGGTGGCATGCTCAACACCATCCACAACCTGCATTTTTACCAAACCATCATGGCCGAAATGCGCGCTGCCATCGAATCGGAAAAACTGGACGAATGGTCAGCGGCCTTTGCCCGCGACCGAACGTCTGGCCAGTGTTAGAATCCCCCGTTCTGAATTTTTTGTTATCCGGAGACATTCCCAATGATTAGTCTTGCCCACGCCCAGACCGCTGGCGCCGCCGACCCGACCGGCGGCTTCATGCAACTGCTGCCGATGATCCTGATGTTCGTCGTGCTGTGGTTCCTGATGATCCGCCCGCAGATGAAGAAGGCCAAGGAGCACAAGCAGCTGATCGCTGCGCTGCAGAAGGGCGACGAAGTCGTCACCGGCGGCGGCCTGGTCGGTCGCATCACCAAGGTCGACGACAACTACGTCACCCTGGAAATCGCCGAAGGCACCGAGGTCGTCATCCAGAAGCCCGCCGTGGCCATCGCCCTGCCCAAGGGTACGCTGAAGTCGCTGTAATCCATCCCGAAGGGCGGCTGCGGCCGCCTTTTTCGCTTCAAAGCCGCCATGAATCGTTACCCTCTCTGGAAGTACGTCACCGTCGCCATTGCGCTGGTCTTCGGCTTCATCTACACCCTGCCCAATTTCTTCGGCGAATCGCCGGCCGTCCAGGTTTCCAGCGCCAAGGTCACGCTCAAGGTCGATGCGAACACCCTGGCCCGTGTCGAAGAGGTGCTCCAGGCTGCCGGCATCAGCCATGACGGGATCCAGCTCGACAATGTCGGCGTCAAGGCCCGTTTCAAGGACACCGACACCCAGTTGAAGGCCAAGGACGCCATCGAGCGCGCCTTCAACCCGGACAGCAGCGACCCGCAGTACGTCATCGCCTTGAACCTGCTGACCGCCTCGCCGCAATGGCTGACCTCGCTCAACGCGCTGCCGATGTACCTCGGTCTCGACCTGCGCGGCGGCGTGCACTTCCTGCTCCAGGTCGACATGCCGGGCGCACTGCAGAAGCGCCTCGACTCGACCGCCGCCGACCTGCGCAGCCTGCTGCGCGACAAGAACATCCGCCACGCCGGCATCAACCGCGAAGGCGACCGCATCGTCATCAAGTTCCGCGACGCCGAAACCCGCGAACGCGCCAGCAAGACCCTGGCCGACAACAGCAACGACCTGACGCTGGCCGAAGCCGGCCAGGGCGACGACCTGCGCCTGCTCGCCACGCTCAAGCCGGAAGCCGAAAAGAAGATCGCCGAATTCGCGATCAAGCAGAACATCAACACCCTGCACAACCGGATCAACGAACTCGGCGTCGCCGAACCGGTGATCCAGCAACAGGGTGCCGACCGCATCGTCGTCCAGTTGCCGGGCGTCCAGGACACGGCCAAGGCCAAGGACATCCTCGGCCGTACCGCGACCCTGGAAATCCGCATGGTCGACGACAGCCCCGGCGCGCTCGAAGCCGGCCTGGCCGGCAACGTCCCCTTCGGCACCGAGTTGTATACCGAACGCGGCGGCTCGCCGCTGCTGGTCAAGAAACAGGTCGTCCTCACCGGCGACCGCCTGACCGACGCCCAACCCGGCTTCGACGGCCAGACCAACGAACCGGCCGTGCACCTGACGCTGGATTCGGCCGGTTCCCGCATCTTCAAGGACATCACCCGCGACAACGTCGGCAAGCGCATGGCCATCCTGCTGATCGAAAAGGGTAAGGGCGAAGTCGTCACCGCGCCGGTCATCCGTACCGAAATCGGCGGCGGCCGCGTGCAGATTTCCGGCCGCATGACCACCTCCGAGGCCAACGACGTCGCCCTGCTGCTGCGCGCCGGCTCGCTGGCGGCGCCGATGGACATCGTCGAGGAACGCACCATCGGCCCGTCGCTCGGCAAGGAAAACATCGAGCGCGGCTTCAACGCCACGCTATGGGGCTTCCTGGCCATCGCCGTGTTCATGATCGCCTACTACCAGGTCGTCGGTCTGGTCTCGGTGATCGCCCTGGCCACCAACCTGCTGCTGCTGGTCGCCCTGCTCTCCTTGCTGCAGGCCACGCTGACCCTGCCGGGTATCGCCGCCATCGCGCTGACGCTGGGCATGGCCATCGACGCCAACGTGCTGATCAACGAGCGCATCCGCGAGGAACTGCGCGCCGGCATGCCGCCCCAGGCGGCATTGTCGGAAGGTTACGAACGCGCCTTCGGGACCATTCTCGACTCCAACATCACCACGCTGATCGCCGGCCTGGCCCTGCTCATCTTCGGCTCCGGCCCGGTGCGCGGCTTTGCCGTGGTCCATTGCCTGGGCATCCTGACCTCGATCTTCTCCGCCGTCGTCGTTTCGCGCGCCATGATCAACCTGATCTACGGCCGCCAGAAGAAGCTCACCAAGATCGCCATCGGCAATGTCTGGAAACCCGGTACGGCAACTGCCGACGGTCAGAAATAAGGGAACACGGACATGGAATTCTTCCGTATCAAGAAGGACATCCCCTTCATGCGCCACGCGCTGGCGTTCAACGTCATCTCGCTGGTGACCTTCGCCCTGGCCGTCTTCTTCCTGGCCACCAAGGGACTGCACCTGTCGGTCGAATTCACCGGCGGCACGCTGATCGAAGTCAAATACCAGCAGGCTGCGGACCTCGAGAAGATTCGCGGCGCCCTGGGCAAGAACGGCTTCAACGACTACACGGTGCAGAACTTCGGTTCCTCGCAGGACGTCATGATCCGCCTGCCGCTGCGCGACGCCGCCGACAGCGCCCTGCAGGGCGACCGGGTAATGCAGGCGCTGAACCTGGATGCCCCCGGTGCCAGCCTGCAGCGCGTCGAATACGTCGGCCCGCAGGTCGGCCGCGAACTCGCCGAAAACGGCGCCCTGGCGCTGCTGGTGGTGATCATCGGCATCATGATCTACCTCGCCTTCCGCTTCGAATGGCGTTTCGCGCTGTCGGCGATCATCGCCAACATGCACGACGTGATCATCATCCTCGGCTTCTTCGCCGCCTTCCAGTGGGAATTCTCGCTGTCGGTGCTGGCCGCCGTACTGGCCGTGCTCGGCTACTCGGTCAACGAGTCGGTGGTCGTCTTCGACCGCGTCCGCGAAACCTTCAAGAAGGTCCGCGGCATGACCACGCCGCAGGTGCTCGACCGCGCCATCACCAGCACCATCAGCCGGACGATCATCACCCACGGTTCTACCCAGGTCATGGTCCTGTCGATGCTGATCTTCGGCGGTGAAACCCTGTACTACTTCTCGCTGGCACTGACCATCGGCATCCTGTTCGGCATCTACTCGTCGGTACTGGTCGCCAGCCCGCTGGTCATGTGGCTGGGCGTCTCGCGCGAGCAGTTCGTCAAACCGAAGAAGGCCGCCGCCGAAGGCGTCACCGACGACGGCGCCTGCGTCTGAGGCGCTGAGCGCCCAGGGAATTGCCGACCCGGTCTGCGGTTTTCGCAGACCGGGTTTTTGCTTTCCGGGGCACAAAAAAACGCCCCGGAATCACTTCCGGGGCGGTGAAGTTACTACAGAGAGAGACTGATGCGAAAACTGGGTCAGGCGTAGGTCGGGGCGAAGGCTTGCTCGGCCGAGACCGGGCCGCCGTCGCGCCAGTACGGCGACAATTTGCGCAATTGCGCAATGATCGGGGGAACCGCTTCGATGACTCGGTCGATTTCGGCTTCGGTGTTATGCACCGACAGCGAGAAACGGATCGTGCCGTGGGCGGCGGTGTAGGGAATGCCCATCGCGCGCATCACGTGCGAGGGTTCGAGCGAGCCTGAGGTACAGGCCGAGCCCGAGCTGCAGGCGATGCCCATCTTGTTGAGCAGCAGCAGGATGGCTTCGCCTTCGACGTATTCGAAGGCGATGTTGCTGGTGTTGGGCAGGCGGTTGCCCGGGTCGCCGGTCGGGAAGCAGTGGGTGACCTGGCTGAGGATGCCCTTTTCCAGCTTGTCGCGCAGGCGACGGACTTCGGTGTTTTCCTTTTCCATATTCTGCATGGCCAGTTCGCAGGCCATGCCGAGGCCGACGATGGATGCCGAGTTCTCGGTGCCGGCGCGCCGGCCGCGTTCCTGGTGACCGCCGCGCAGCAGCGGGCGGAAGCGGCAGCCGCGACGCAGGTAAAGGACGCCGATGCCCTTCGGCGCGTGCAGCTTGTGGCCGGACAGCGACAGCATGTCGATCTTGGTGTTCTTCAGATCGATGGGCACCTTGCCGACCGCCTGGACGGCGTCGGTGTGGAACATGATGCCCTTGGCCGAAGCCAGCGCAGCCATTTCCTCGACCGGGAACAGCGTGCCGGTCTCGTTGTTGGCCCACATCACCGAAACCACCGCCACGCGGTCGTGCAGCAGCGACTTGTATTCGTCGATGTCGATGCGGCCTTTCTTGTCCACCTTGAGCTTGTGGACGATGTAGCCTTCCTTCTCCAGCCATTCGCACAGGGTCAGGATGGCCGGATGCTCGACGGTGGTGGTGATCACCGTGTTGCGTTCCGGCTGGGCCTTGAGCGCCGACAGGATGGCGGTCGAATCGGATTCGGTGCCGCAGGAGGTGAAGATGATTTCCGAGTCGTGCTCGGCGCCGAGCAGCGCCTGCACCTGGGCACGGGCCTTCTTCAGCGCCTTGCCGACTTCGCTGCCGAAGGCGTGAATCGACGAGGCGTTGCCGAAGTGCTCGGTGAAGAACGGCAGCATCGCTTCGACCACGGCCGGCTCGCAGCGCGTGGTGGCGTTATTGTCCAGGTAGATCGGTTCCATGGCGCTGTCCTTTTTTCGGTTTCTCTGTGGGGGTTGGGCGTTCTCAGGCTTCGACCGGCATGTGCGACGAAGGCAGCACCTGGACCAGCTCACCCAGGGCTTCGATCATCTTCTGCTGGATGCCGCCGAGGGTGGCCGCTTCCATCATGCAACCGGAGCAGGCGCCCTTGAGGTGCACGTAGATCTTCTTGCCCTGGACGTCGGCCAGCTCGACATCGCCGTGGTCGCGCTGGAGCATCGGGCGGACCGATTCGAGCACTTCCTCGATCTTCTTGATCTTCTCGACGATCGACAGCTTCTTGCTCGGCGGCTTCGGGGCTTCCGGGGTGGCCAGGCAGGCGGGCGGCGGCGAGGTTTCGCCGGGACCGGCACGCGAGGCCTTGACCTTGGCCAGGATTTCCTCGATGCCTTCATGGCAGGCGGCGCAACCGCCACCGGCCTTGGTGTAGAAGGTGACTTCCTCGACCGTGTTGAGGTTGTTGGCGGTGACCACATCCTCGATCATCACCGCGTCGATGGCGAAGCACTTGCAGATCAGCGCGCCTTCCTCGTGGTCGTCGGACCATTCCTCGCCGCGGTAGTTGGCGACGGCAGCCTGCAGCGCCTCGCGGCCCATCACCGAGCAGTGCATCTTTTCCGGCGGCAGGCCGTCGAGGAAGTCGGCGATGTCCTGGTTCGAGACCTTGAGCGCCTCGTCCAGCGTCAGCCCCTTGATCATTTCGGTCAGCGCCGACGACGAGGCGATGGCCGAACCGCAGCCAAAGGTCTGGAAATGCGCGTCTTCGATCACTTCCGTTTCCGGATTGACCTTGAGCATCAGGCGCAGCGCGTCGCCGCACTGGATCGAGCCGACATCGCCGATGCCGTTGGCGTCTTCCAGCGGACCGGAGTTGCGCGGGTTGAAGAAGTGTTCGCGGACCTTGTCAGAGTATTCCCACATGATTCCGCCCTCAGACCGAGAACGACGAGCCGCAGGAACACTGCGCGCTGGCGTTCGGGTTGTCGAACTTGAAACCGGTGTGGGTCAGCGTATCGACGAAATCGACGGTGACGTTGTCGATCATCGGCATGGTCATCGGATCGACCAGCAGCTTGACGCCGTCGACTTCCAGCTCCCAGTCATCCTCGGCCTTCTCGGCTTCGAGCTTCATGCCGTACTGCAGGCCGGAGCAGCCGCCGCCCGAGATCATCAGGCGCAGGCCGGCGACCGGCGTTTCGGAACCGCGGATGAAACGTTGTACTGCTTTTACGGCGGCGGGGGTCAGATTGATCATGGCGATTCTCCCAGGGGTTGATGGCAACTACTTTGCAAGCGCTGTGCCATCCCGAGGGATCATTGCAAGCTCATGAATTCATTGAATTGTTGCTGCGCAGCGTTTTGTCGGGTTTGCGACAATCAGCCCAACACATGTTCGTAAGCACGCCGCAACAGTGCGCGTTCGAGCTCGGACAGGGCACGCGACTCGGTGATCGCGATGAAGCGCCCGCCGATCCGCTCGGCCGCCTCGAAGGGCGGATCGATGGTGGTGAAGTAGGCAAGCAGCACCGGCACATCGCCGGCCGGGGTATCGACCCAGGCCTGGAATTCGGCCTCGACGTCGACCGCGCCTTCGGGCAGGCCGAGCTGGAGTTCGGCCTGGCGGATGATCGCCGTCGGTTGATTGAGCACGGTCGGCGAATAATCGGCGTCGTGCAGCGCCGCTTGCTCGGGAAATGGCGCAAAGGCGACGATCCCGGACGGCAGGCAGAGAAAACGGACACGGCCGCTGGTCGATTGCTTGTGCAGCAGGATCAGGCGCGGATGCTGGTTCATGATGCGGCAAACTCCCCGAAAACGGCCTCGCCGCGAAGTGCGGGCGGCCGCCCCCAGACCTGGACGGCTTCGACATAGCGCTGCGCGTCCTGCGGATGCGGCAGCAGCACCTGGTATTCGGCAAATACCCGGCCGTCGGGAAACACCGTCAGCGTGCCGGCGCGCTGGCCTTGCCAGCAGCCGCTGAGACTGACTTCCTGCGAGTAGGGATCGACCACTTCGGTGAACACCAAGGCAGCCGGCCCCGGCTCGTCGCCGATCGACAATCCCAGCTTGGCAACCTCGTTGCGCAGCGCCGTACAAACGCTGGCAACGAGTTCGGCAGGCACGGCACCGCTCACGCGGCCCGCGCTTTCTGTGCCGCGCTCAGGCGGGCGTTGGCTTCGGCCCAGGCCTGGCAGGCGTCGTAGGTCGACTGCGAGATGCCGGGAATCTCGTGATAGCCGGCCGGCAGACGGTCCTCGACCAGATCGTGCAACTGCGAAGCCCATTCGGAAGCGATGCGCTTGAGCTTCTTCACTTCCTTGTCGAGGGCAGCGAGTTCTTCGTCGCTCATCGCCGTCTCCTTACAGGCCGGCGACAGCCGGATGCTGACCGATGCGTTCGAGGGCGATGCCGAGGATCTTGTCGGCCTCGTCCTTCATCTTGGACAGGCTGGCAAAGCCGAAGCGATGCACGTCGCGCAGCGTCTTGTCGACGGCGACCAACTTGCCGACAGTGATCAGCGCCCGGCCGAAGCCTTCGTGGGTCAGGTGGATCAGCGGCACAGCCAGCAGCTTGCATTCCTTCTCGATGAGCACGGCGATGGCGTTGTAGAAGGCCTTGACGCGGGCAATGGTCTCCTCGTCCGGATCGCCGACCAGCGGGATCTGGGCCTTGCGTTCCTTGGTCAGGACGTAGGGGTCGAGAATCTTCTCGACGGTCCAGCCGGCGTAGGTGCCGTAGGTATCGAGGGCACGCATCTGGCGCGCCATTTCCTTGACGAAATCGGTTTCGAAAATCGGATCAGTGCTCATGGTGGAACTCCTGTTGGGAAACTTGTGGGGTGGCGCGCAGCGGCAGCAGTTGCGGCGCCGGCATCAGGCCGGGAAGCAGGCCGACGGCGACGCGGGCGATGATCAGCGCGGCAACGAAGCCGACGATGGCGCCCAGCGCCGTGGCGCCGTCGCTGCCGTCGAGCGCGGCGCCGAGCCAGGCGCCGAACAGCATGGCGAAGGCCGGAAACAGGTAGCCGAGCAGCGCCGACAGGCTCAGCCGGCTTTCCGGCAAGGCCACGCAGACCATGTCACCCGCGGCAATGCCGGGACTGGCCGGCAGGGTCAGGACCGTCGCCGGACGCCCGGCGGCGATCTTGCCGATGCCGCAACTGCTGCCGTGACCGCAGGCCGAACAGCCGCTGGTCTCCATGACGACGATGGCACGGCCGTCCTCGATCCGCTGGACGATGCCGCGGTGTTCGATCATGCCGGCGCTCATCCCTGCCACCCTTCGTCTTCCATCGCCGCGAAGCGATCAGTCGCCGCCGCCTTGGTCTGCGCGGCGATCGCCCGGTCAACCCAGGCCACGCCGCCGTCGCGCATGGCGCCGGAGAGTTCCAGCAGCAATTCGTCGATGGCGTCGACCTCGCCGACGCGGATCGGCTGGATGCCGGCGGCCATCAGTTTCTTGATCGCCGACGCGCCGATGGCCATGACATAGACCGCCGCGCAGCCGGCCAGGAAATCGACCTTGGCCGCCAGCTTGTCCTCGTTGCCGTCCATCGCCTCTTCCGGGAACTCGCCGACACCGACCAGCGTCGCCTTGTCCGGGGTCACCTCATAGATGGCAAAGCCCTCGGCGGCGCCGAAATGCTGATTGACCCGAGTCCGGTCGGTCGAGGCGAAGGCGATGCGGAGCACGGCTTCCGGCGCCTGCTTAATGGACCAGACCAGCTGCAGTCGACGTGACGACATGGCGTTGTCCGACGCCATCACGGTCGTCGGTCCAGTAGATTGAGCGATAGGGTTCGAGTTCATGATGTTGTCCCAGCATCAGATTGGCGATATCGAAAAGGGCCTGCCGCGTACCGCGGTAGCCCACCCAGGTGCGGGCATAACCGCCCACCGTGTCGTACTGCGGAAAACCGGCGCGTAGCAGCGGCAAGCCCAGGCGGCTGGCCGTGTCGGCGGCATGCGAATTGGCCATGACCAGCTGCGCGCCGCCGGCTCGCGCCGCCTTTTCCATGTCTTCCAGGTCACCGACGATGACCTGGTCGACGCTCAGGCCGGCCAGGCTTTCATGCCGATGCGGGCTGACGGCGGCGACGATGTCGGCGCCCATGCCGCTCAGGAAACGCACCTGCATGCCGAGCAGGTCGGGATCGGCGGCCAGCGCGATGCGGGCGAAACCGAGCATGAAGTGGCTGTCGACCATCGCGTCCTGCAATTGCGCGCGATGGCGTTCGATCTTTTCCGGCACCGGCCGGCCGGAGATTTCGGAAAGCGTCTGGGTGAAGGCATCGCAATCGTCCAGGCCCATCAGGCCGGCGAAGCGGAAATCGGGCACGCCGGTGCGTTCCTTGAGGATGTCCGCCGCCTTGCTCAGCGACGGCCCGATCACCAGCGTGGCCAGCGACTCGCCCATGGCCTCGATTTCGGTACGCGGCGTGCCGCCGATGGTCAGCGCCGAATACTCGGCCTCGACCAGGTGACCGTCGAGCGAATCGCCGATGTCCGGCACCACCACCGGGCGCAGGCCGAAAGCCTCGACCCAGTCCTTGATCGCCTCGATATCGCCCGGCGTCAGCATCGCCGACGCCAGCACATTGACCTGCTTCGGCCGCTTGCCGGCGCAGGCGCTCTCCGGTACCAGCGTCTGGATCAGCGCCTCGACCGCCAGCGCGTAACCGCTCTCCAGGCAACCGAGGAAATCCGGCGTATTGACCGGCACCACCGCCACCCCGTCATACTCGGGATGCGCGGCGCGGAACTCCTTGACCGTGCGCAGGATGTCGGTCCCCTGCGTCTCCGACAGCCCGGTCGTGACCAGGCCGATGATGTCCGGCTTGCTCTTCTCGGACAGCGTGCGCAGGGCCTCGACCACGTTCTCGTCGGCGCCCATGATCGACGACACCTGATCCATCGCCGTCGTCTGCAGCGGAATCGGCTCGCGGAAATGGCGCACGAAGAAGACCTTGCCAAAGGCGGTACACCCCTGCGAACCGTGCATCAGCGGCAGACTGCGATTCAGCCCGAGGAAAACCAGCGACGCACCGATCGGCTGGCTGACCTTCAACGGATTCACCGCCAGCGCTTTCTTGGATTGGATGATTTCGGCCATGTGGGCAACGCTCCTCAGAGATTACCCACCCCTAAGCAATGAGCGCGCCAAGAAAAAATAACTTACAAAACAGTTATTTATAATTTATTGAGTGTGTCGCAAACCCGACAATCACCACACCGGCTCACTGTTATCCCACCCGCGTCAGTTGAACGGAAACAGTAGCGGGAGAAGGACAACGCACACGAGCAGCACGATCAGCGTGAAGGGCACGCCAACGCGCACGAAATCGGTGAAGCGGTAGCGACCGGGGCCAACCACCAGGGTATTGACCGGCGACGACACCGGGGTCATGAAGGCCGCCGAGGCAGCCAGCGCGACGGTCATGGCGAAGGGGTAAGGCGAAACCCCGATCTGCTGGGCAAGGCCGATGCCAATTGGCGCCATCAGCACGGCGGTGGCGGTGTTCGAGATGAACAGCCCGGTGACCGCCGTGAGCACGAAGAGCGCCGCCATGACCCGGCGCGGCGAGGCGTCGCCGGTGACCGAGAGCAGACTGGAGACGATCAGGTCGATGCCGCCGGTTTTTTGCAGCGCCAGCGCGAAGGGCAGCATGCCGACGATGAGGATCAGGCTCTGCCAGTGGATGGCGCGGTAGGCGCTGTCCATGTCGATGCAGCGGAAGGCGCCCATCAGCAGGCAGCCGATCAATGCGGCGATCACGTTCGGGACAATGCCGCTGATCATCAGCCCGACGGTGACGACCAGGCTGAACAGCGCGAGCGGGGCGCGCCGCGCCGCCGGTGCCGCTTCATCGATTTCGGCGGGTAGCGTGAGAACGAGGAAGTCTTTCGCCTCCCGGTGCAGCAGGCGGATCGCCTTCCAGGTGCCGGCGATGAGCAGGGTGTCGCCCATGCGCAGCTTTTCCTGCAGCACTTCGCTGGTGATGGCGCGCCCGTCGCGCCGCAGTCCCATGACGTTGATGCCGCGCTGCGAACGCATCCGCAGATCGAGGATCGACCGGCCGATCATCCCGGAGCCCGGCGGCAGGGTGACTTCGGCCAGGCCGAGTTCGCGCGAACCTTCAAAGAAATGCTTGCCCTTGAACGACAGGGTTTGCAGCTTCATTTCGCCGCGGAAGCGGTCGAGATCGAGTTCGGGGCGGACGAAGTCGACAAGCAGGATGTCGCCTTCCAGCAACTCGCGGCTGGCCGAGGTGCTCAGCATGTCGTTGCCGAACTGGCGCTCCCGCTCGATGGCAATGACGTTGGCGCCGTAACGCTTGCGTAGCTGCATGTCGCCGAGCGTGCTGCCGATCAGCGGCGAGTCGGGCAGGATGCGCAGGCGCCGCGGCCGTCCGGTCAGTGCGTATTCGGCAGCCAGATCGCTCAGGCGGCGGCGCCCCTTGCCCGGGGTGCCGTGTTGCGCCTCGCCGCGGGAAAGCCAGCGCCGGGCGAGCGTCATGTAGCCGAGGCCGAGCATCAGGACGACGAGGCCGGCCGGCGTAAAGTCGAAAAAGGCAAAGCCGGCATGACCCGCGCGCGCGAGTTCGCTGTTGACCACCATGTTCGGCGGTGTGCCGACCAGCGTCAGCATGCCGCTGATGAGTCCGGCAAAGGCGAGCGGCATCATCAGCCTGGCTGGCGAAACGTCGATGCGCCGGGCAATGCTCAGGGCCACCGGAATGAACAGGGCGACGACACCGGTCGAACTCATGACCGAACCCAGGCCGGCGACGGCCAGCATGAGCAGCACGAGCAGCCGCGTTTCGCTGCTCCCGGCCCGCGTCAGCAGCCAGTCGCCGACGCGGTAGGCGATGCCGGTGCGGACCAGCGCCTCGCCAATGACGAAGAAGGCCGCGATCAGGATGACGCTCGGCTCACTGAAGCCGGCCAGCGCCTCGGCGGAGGTGAGCGTACCGGAAAGCACCAGCGCGAGCAGCGCCATGATCGCCACCGCGTCCATGCGTGGCTTGTTCATGACGAAGGCGACGATGCAGGCGGCGAGCAGAGAAAAGACCAGGAGGGTGTCGGGGTTCATGCACGCTTCATTGCCGGAGGAAAGGGTCCGGTCTTTTCGTGAAGAGGGGGCCGGGAGCGAGGCCGTATTGTATCGGCTGTGTGTGTGCGCTAGAACCCAAACCCCGTTACATCACCCGATGTACGCCGAGAGCAGATGCTCAAGCCGTCAGCACGGCCCCCGACACGCCCTGCGCCCACGGCGCCGGCTTCCTGACCGCGGACCACACCGGGCTTTCCATCGACAGCGCCAGTTGCCGGGCGAGTTCGCTCATGCCGGCGTAGCCGGCGTAGCCGAATTCGCGTTCCTGGTTGATGTCGAGGAAGGGAATGCGCGCCTTGAGCGCGGTGTACAAATTGCGCCCGCCGGCGATCAGGATGTCGGCCCGGTACTCGTGATAAGTCGACAACAGGGCCTTGGGGCTGCCGTCGTCGATCATCTTGGTGTCCTCACCCATCAGTTCGCGGATGCGCGCCTTGTCTTCCTCGGTCGATTTCTTGGTGCCGGTGGCGACGACCTTCATGCCCAGATCCTGCAGCGCCGAAACGATGGACCACGACTTGACGCCGCCGGTGTAGAGCAGGACGCGCTTGTCCTTGAGGCGGGCGCGCCAGGGTTCGAGCGCGGCGTGGGCCTTGGCTTCCTCGCGGGCGATGACCGCCTCGGTGCGGGCGATCAGGTCGGGGTCGCCGATCAGCCGGGCGAAATCGCGCAGCGCATTGGAAACGTCCTGAACGCCGTAGAAACTGCCTTCGAAGAAGGGCTGGCCGTAGGTTTCCTGCATTTTGCGGGCAACGTTGAGCAGGGCCTTGGCGCAGACGACCATGTTCACCTTGGCCCGGTGCATGGTCTGCACTTCATGGAAGCGGGCGTCGCCGGACAGCGTGCACAGGATGCGCAGGCCGAGTTCGTCGAACAATGGGGCAACGTGCCAGAACTCGCCGGCGATGTTGTATTCGCCGATCAGGTTGACGTCGTAAGTCGGCAGGCCGTCAGCACGCGGCTTGGCCGGTGCCGGCTCGGCGGTGCCGATGACGTATTTGAACATGGCCTCGCCGGCCAGGCGGTTGCCGAGGTTCTTGGTGCCGTAGAAACCGGCGGCATCGACCGGCACCACCGGGATGCCAACGCGTTCGCTGGCGGCCTTGCAGACGGCTTCGACGTCGTCACCGATAAGCGCGGTGACGCAGGTGTTGTAGACGAAGACGGCCTTCGGCGCGTAGCTGTCGACCGCCTGCTTGATCGCATGGAACAGGCGCTTTTCGCCACGCCCCATGACCACGTCGGTTTCCGACAGGTCGGTGGTCATGCCGATCTTGTACAGGGTGACGCCAGAAGAGCGCGTACCGCGGTTATCCCAGGAGGAACCGGCGCAGGCGATCGGCCCATGGACGATGTGGGCGACGTCGGCGATTGGCAGCAGCGCGATCTGCGCGCCGTCGAAGGAGCAGCCGCCGGCCGTGGCGCCCGGCTTCGGCTTCGAACAACCGGACTTTTCCTTGGTGTTATGGCTGCAGGCCGGCTCGTCGAGCAGGGCCTGGATTTCGCTGGCTTTCATGCGCGTTCTCCAGATGACTGGCTAACACTCAGCAAAATGGGTGCCACCGGGCAGCACCTTGTTTTATTTGAGAATTTTCAATAGCAGGCTTGTCGCCTTTGCGACAAGCCTGCGAAAAAACTCAAATCTTCAACAACTTGCCGACCTTTTCCAGCAGCTTGGCGCCAACGCCCTTGGCCCGCAGCAAGTCATCGAGCTTGGCATAAGGCCGGGCGGCGACGATGGCTTCGGCAACCGTCTTGGAAATCCCCTTGACGGCAGCCAGTTCGGCCGCGCTGGCGGTATTGACGCTGACCGGGCCGGTCTTTTCTGCAGGCTTGCTGGCGCTGGCTTTCTTGCTCGCGCTCTTGCCCGCCTTGGCAACCGGCTTGACCGCTGCCTTGAGGTCGCCGCTGACCGGCTCACTCACCGCCGCCACTACCGGCTCGGCGATCACTGCCGCCGCCAGATTGCGGTAATCACGCGTCAGGTAACCCGCCGGCGTCCATTCGCGCAACATCACGGTCAGCGCGCCGCTGGCGTTCACCGCCGGCACGCTGTACTGACAATCGGCCCAGGCACTGCCACCGGACAGCTGGCCGAGCACCACGCTGGCCACCGGCTGGCCCTGCCAGGCGCCGCCTTGATAGGGCGCATCCAGCGCCCAGACTTCGAGGGCCAGCGTGCCGCTGAGGTTATCCGGCGCGCGCGGACTGGCGATGCGTTCGATGGCGATTTCCGCCACGCCGTCGGCCACCTGACAGCTCACGTCGCCGAGCAGGAAAGGCTGGAAGAAGGTCTGCGGCGTCGCATAGACCGACAAATCGCGGACCTGGAGACTGCCGTCCACTCGCTGCCCGACCAGGGCCATGGCCATGACCTGGGCGGCACAACCGGCCGGCGGCAAAACCGTCACGCAGGCAGCCACGTTGAAATTACCCGGGGTCGGCTGCAAGGCCAGCTCGGCAACCTTGACGCCGTTCAGCGCCAGCCCGTCGAAACCGCCGGGGCTGGCCCACAATTGCAGGGCCCAGTGGGTGCCATCGGCCAGATCGGCTTCGGCCAGGCTGACATCGGCGTTGAGATGGACGAAGTCGCCATCCAGACAGTAACCATGATTGGCACCAAGCGCGGTCATGGCGTCGGCGGCGGAATAATTCGTCGTATGCACGGGCATCTCCCAGGGACAAGGCCGCGCATTATAGGACAGAAATATTTCAATACAATCAATTATTTACGCACAAATACGGTGCATAAACCGGTATTCCAATGTCGCAAAAACGACAATCCTATTCGTCTTCGTCGCTGTCCTTGCGCGGCACCGTCGCCGGGTCGCAGATGATGGCCCGGTAGATTTCGACGCGGTCGCCGGGACGCAAGGCAGCGTCGAGCTTGGCCAGTTTGCCGAAGACGCCGACTTTCTGCGCGGCCAGGTCGATATGCGGAAACTGTTTGAGAATGCCGGAGCGCTCGATGGCTTCCTGCACCGTAGCGCTGTCCGGGACTTCGATGTTCAGCCAGACCTGCTGGCCGGGTTCGGAATAGGCGACGCCAATCTGCATGTCTGTACTCCTCAGGCGGCAGCCGGTTCAGCGCTGGCGGCTTCACGTTCCGCCAGCTTGCGGTCGATGATGCGCTTGCCGGCAAGCAGGAAAGCCAGCGCGGCGAATCCACCGGGCGGCAGGATCATCAGCAGGGCACCGCCATAGCCAGGCACCTGCACTTCGAGAAAGGAAAAAGCTGGCCCAAGCAGTTGCGAAGCCTGGGCAAACAGGGTGCCAGCACCGAGGAACTCGCGTACCAGCCCGACCACGGTCAGCGCCCCGGTGAACCCCATGCCCATGGCCAGCCCATCAACCGCGCTGGCGAGCACGCCATTGCGTGCAGCAAAAGCCTCTGAACGGCCGAGAATGGCGCAATTGGCAACAATCAGCGCGATGAACAGACCGAGCACCTTGTACAGTTCGTGCAACCAGGCGTTCATCGCCAGATCGACGACGGTGACCAAGGTGGCGATCAGCACGATGAAAACCGGAATTCGCACCTGGGCGCTGACCACCTTGCGGATCAGCGACACCAGCACGTTGGCACTGACCAGCACCGCCGTACTGGCCAGCCCCATGCCCAGACCGTTGGTGCCGCTGGTGGTCACCGCCATCAACGGGCACAACGCCAGCATCTGCGCGAAAACGACGTTCTGTTCCCACAGCCCGTCCTTGATGATCCTGCCGTACTGGATGTCGCTCATCGTTATCTCCTAGGCCGCCTGACCGGTGATTTCCGCCTTGTGGGCAGTGAAGAACTCCAAACCGCCCTTGACCGCCTTGACCACGGCGCGCGGCGTGATGGTGGCGCCAGCAAACTGGTCGAAGACGCCGTTATCCTTCTTCACGCCCCAACGCTCCGGCGTTGGATCAAGCAGCGACTTGTCGTTGAAACTCAGCACCCAGTTATCCTTCTTGATCTCGATCTTGTCGCCCAAACCTGGCGTTTCCGTGTGCTTGAGAACACGCACACCGAGCGTGCGGCCATCCATGTCAACCGCCATCAGCACCTGGATTTCGCCGGAATAGCCGCGCTCGGCCACCTTGAACAGCACCGCCTTGAGTGCCTCGCCCTGGCGGGCACGATAGATGGTCACCGTCTTGCCATTGCGGTCGACCTCGACCGTATCCTTGAGAAAATCGTTGTCGGCCAGACCGGCCGGCAGCACGTCGGACAGCGAATCGCGCAGATCCTTGGCTTCGGCCGCCGCAATGGCCGGCGCCGTGGCGTCGGACACCACCGCCAGCGCACCGCTGGCGAGCAGGGCGACAATGCCGAGCAACAGCGGCTGGTAGCCGAGTTTGTCGCGCAGGGTATCGAGGTTCATCAGGCGTTCTCCGGAATGTCGAGCGGCTTGCCTTTACGGTCGCGGCCGAGGATGCGCGGCTTGCAGAAGCGGTCGATGACCGGCGTCATGGCATTCATCAGCAACACGGCGAAGGCCACGCCTTCCGGGTAGCCGCCGAAACTGCGGATCACCCAGGTGAGCAGGCCGATGCCCAGGCCGAAGACGATCTGGCCAGTGGTTGTGTTTGGCGAGGTCACGTAATCGGTGGCGATGAAGAAGGCGCCGAGCATCAGCGCGCCGGACAGCAGGTGCGCCTCGGCCGACAGGAAACGGCCCGGTTCGACGGCATGAGCGATCGCCGCCGGGATGGCGACGCCGGCGAGTACGGCCAGCGGTGCATGCCAGGTGATGACGCGGGTGATCAGCAGGTAGAGGCCACCGCACAGGATCAGCACCGCCGCCGATTCGCCGAAACTGCCGGCGCGCATGCCGATCCACGACAGGTCGGGGCCGGCGTGCAGCGCTGTCGCCAGCTCGATGCCGCGGGCCAGTTCGGTCTTGGCGTGACCGAGCAGGGTGGCGCTGGTCATCGCGTCCGGCACCGGCAGGCTGGTAAGGAAGATGCGCAGGCTGCTGACGAAATCGGGCGTTGGCAGCGTGCTCATCGGCAAGGGCACAACCCACAAAGTCAGCGGCAACGGGAAGGACACCAGCAGCGCCACCCGCGCCACCATGGCCGGGTTGAACACGTTCTGACCGAGCCCGCCGAATACCTGCTTGCCGATGACGATGGCGATGAAACCGCCGACTACCGCCACCCACCACGGCGCCCAGGGCGGCAGGGTCATCGCCAGCAGCCAGCCGGTGAGCACGGCCGAGCCGTCGAACAGTGTCGCCTTGACGCGTGGCGTACCCATCAGCTTCAGCGACAGGGCCTCGAAGGCGACGCAGGAGAGGATGGTCAGCGCCCACAGGAAGAAGGCCGGCCAGCCGTACAGCCAGAAACCGTAAAGGGTCGCCGGCAGCAAGGCCAGTTGCACGCGGAACATGGTCCGGCTGACCGAATTGCCGCCATGGGCATGTGGCGAGGCGACCGTCTGGGCAGTCAGGGTGGCGGGGGTCATGCGCTTTCTCCCTCGGTGGCGCCGGCGGTTTCGCTGGCCTGCTTGGCAGCGGCAGCTTCGCGTTCGGCCTTGCGCTTGGCGGCGGCTTCGGCTTTCTCGCGCGCTTCGCGGTCCAGGCGTTCCTGGCGTTGCTGGGCCAGCTTCTTGGTCGCGTCGTTACGCAGCTTGTTGCGATCCTGCGCCGCCAGTTCGCCCTTGGCATGAACGAAATACTGGACCAGCGGGATCTTCGACGGGCAGACATAGGCGCAACAGCCGCAGGCGATGCAGTCCTTGAGGCCGATGCCGACCGCCTCGTCGTAAGCCGAATTGCGGATGCGGGCGCTCATTTCCAGCGGCAGCAGGCCCATCGGACAGGCTTTCACGCAACTGCCGCAGCGGATGCAGGGATCGGGCTCCTGGGCGGCGACTTCCTGCGCGTCGAACGCCAGGATGCCGCTGGTGCCCTTAACCACCGGCACGCGCCAATGCGGAATCTGCATGCCCATCATCGGCCCGCCCATGACCCGGCGTGCCAACCCGATGCCGTCGCCCTTGAGGCCGCCGGCAAAGGCGATCACTTCTTCGGCCAGGGTGCCAACCAGCACCTCGATATTGCCCGGGTCGTTGGCGCAGTTGCCATTGACCGTGACCACCCGCGAAATCAGCGGCCGGCCGTCGCGAATCGCCGCACGCACGGCCAGTGCCGTACCGACGTTATGAACCAGAATGCCGATGTCGAAGGTGCGACTCTCGGCAGCCACTTCCTTGCCGGTCAGCGCCTGTACCAGTTGTTTTTCCGAGCCCATCGGATAACGCGCCGGAATCGGCCGAATGTGCACCTCGGCCACCGCAGCAGCGGCAGCCTGCATGGCGGCGATGGCTTCCGGCTTGTTGTCCTCGATGCCGACCAGCGCCTCGCGGGCACCGGTGGCGTGCAGCATGATGCGGATACCGTCGACGATGTCAGCCGCCCGGTCGCGCATCTGGCGGTCGTCGCAAGAGAGATAGGGTTCGCATTCGCCGCCGTTGATGACCAGCGTCTTGACCTTGGAGCGGGCAGCACCGGTCAGCTTGACCGCCGACGGGAAGGCGGCGCCGCCCAGGCCGACCACGCCGGCTGCCGCCACCCGCTTGCCGATCTCAGCGGGATCGAGGGCGAACGGGTCGGCACAACCCTGGCAATCGATCCATTCGTCGCGTCCGTCGGCCGCCAGGATGATCGCCGACAAGGTCAGGCCCGAGGGATGCGGCGCCGTGATGTCGGTCACCGCCGCGATGGTGCCCGACGTTGGTGCATGGATCGGCGCCGAGATCATGCCCTGCGCTTCAGCAATCAATTCGCCCTTCTTCACCTGCTGGCCAACCAGCACCACCGGCCGCGCCGGCCCGCCGAGATGCTGCTGCAGCGGCAGGTAGAGCTTTTCCGGCACCGGCATCACGCGCAGCGGCCGGTCGGCGGCGGGACGTTTGCGGTCGTCGGGATGCACGCCCCAGTCGTCGCCGAGGAAGTGCTTGAACAGATTCATGAATCCCATGATGTGAACTCTCAGGCCAGGCGGGGCTTGGGCATCACCCAGTGTTGCAGGGTGACCGGCACCGGTTTCATGACCAGCGCCTCGGTCGGACATTTTTCGATGCAGGCTTCGCAACCGGTGCAGGCCTCACGGAAGACGTTGTGGATCTGCTTCGGCCCACCGAGGATGGCGTCGGTCGGGCAGACCCGCGCGCAGCGGCAGCAGCCGATGCACAACTCCTCGGCAACCGTGGCGATTTTCGGACCGTCGTCGCCGAGCGCCGAGAGATCGACGGTCAGGCCGAGCTTGGCGGCAATCGCCGAAACCAGCGCCTTGCCGCCGGGCGGGCAGCAGGTGGCCGGGGCAGTTCCGGCGACGATGGCCTCGGCGGCACCGACGCAACCGGGATAACCGCACTGGCCGCAATTGGAACCGGGCATCAGATCGACCAGTTCATCGATGATGGGATTGCCCTCGACCTTGAGGAACTTGTTGGCGATGCCCAACGCGATGCCGAGGATGGCACCGAGCACGGTCAGGCTGAGGATGGCGGCGATCATGACAGTCCTCCCTTAGACGTTGAGGCCCGAGAAGCCCATGAAGGCCAGGGCGAGCAGGCTGATGGTGATGAAGGCAACGGGCGCCCCGGCGAAGGCCGCCGGCACGCGAGCCAGCGCCACGCGCTCGCGCAGGCCGGCGAAGATCAGCAGCACCAACGTGAAGCCGACCGCCGACCCGAACCCGTAGAGCAGGCTCTTGAACAGGCTGAACTCCTGCTGGACGTTGAGCAGCGCGACGCCGAGCACGGCGCAGTTGGTGGTGATCAGCGGCAGGTAGATGCCGAGCGACTGGTACAGCCCGGGACTGGTCTTCTTGACGAACATCTCGGTGAATTGCACGACCGACGCAATCACCAGGATGAAGGTCAGGATGCGCAGGTAGCCCAGACCGAGCGGCTGCAGCAGCCAGTTGTCGAGCATCCACGAGGCGGCGCTGGCCAGCATCAGCACGAAGGTCGTCGCCAACCCCATGCCGAAGGCACTATCGACGCTTTTGGAGACGCCCATGACCGGGCACAGACCAAGGAATTTGATCAACACGACATTGTTGACCAGCGCGGTGGAGAGCAGCAGTAACAGGATTTCGCTCATGGACGGAAGACTCGGGTTGGACGTCGCCGGCTTCACTGCATAAGCCGTGCCATCGCCGGTTTTCTCCTTCCCATGCCCGTTCAGCCCCTTTTTTGGTGGCGACACACCAAATTGGTGCATTTCCGGCAAAACAATTTGTCGCAAAGCCAACAGGAAATTGTCGAATTCATGCCGGGATCACGACAAACAGGGCTTTTGCAGCAAACCTCACAAGACGGCATGGAATCTGCTTTTAGCCGATCCAGACCCTTACCGGCCCTTCCCGGAGTTAGATCATGTCGGCTCAGCCCCTGACCCAGAACGACCTCAAAGACATCCTGCCGCCCGAGGTCTATCGCCAGGCAGTCCATCAGGCCGACCTGGCCATTTCGATCACCGATCCGTCGGCCCGCATCCTCTATGCCAACGACAGCTTCAGCCGGATCACCGGCTACAGCGCCGAGGACGTGATCGGCCTGAATGAATCCGTGCTCTCCAACCACACCACGCCACCGGCGCTGTACGCCGACATGTGGACCTCGCTCAAGGCCCGCCGCCCCTGGTCGGGCAAGCTGCTGAACAAGCGCAAATGCGGCGGCACCTATCTGGCCGAACTGTCGATCACCCCCGTTGTCGACAGCCAGGGCGAAATCACCCACTACCTCGGGATGCACCGGGACATCACCGAACTGCACCGACTGGAGCGCACGGTACTCAACCAGAAACAGTTGATCGAATCGGTGATCGACGCCTCGCCGGTGGCCTTTGCCCTGCTCGATCCGACCGGTCGCGTGGTCCTCGACAACCACGCCTACAAGAAACTGCTGACCGACATGCGGGTCAAGGAGCCGGCGCACCGCCTGCTCGACGCACTGGCGCCGGAGTGGTACGAAGCCCTGGCCAGCGATCCCGGGCAATGCGAGTTCAGCAACCGCGAGATGCGTCTCGACAGTCCCGGCGGCCGCGCCCGCTGGCTGTCGGTCAGCGCCTCGGTGATCGCCATGCAGAGCGAATGCGCCGACAGCTACTTCTGCGCCGCCGGCCAACCCGGCCTGCTGCTGGTCATTTCCGACATCACCAACCTGCGCGAGGAGCAGGAGCGGGCCAAGGGCGCCGCGCTGAAAGCTTCGCTGGCCGAGGAGGAACGCACGTCGGCGATCCGCGAAGGCCTGTCGGCGGCGGTGTTCCGCCTGGAAGAACCGCTCAACGTCATGGCCTCGGCAGTCGCCGTGCTCCAGCGCCGCGACCCGGCCAGCGCCGAAATGCTCAGGCACGCGCTCGACAACAGCCGCGAGCACATCGAATCGCTGCGCCAGGTGATCCCGCAAAGTCCGCAGGAGATCGTCATCCGCGTCAATCTCAACGAAATCCTGCGCGACGTGCTCGAAGTGTGCACGCCCCGCCTGCTCAGCGCCGGCATCACCGTCGACTGGCAACCCTCGGCGGTGCTGCCACCGCTGAACGGGCGGCCGCTGCAATTGCGCATGCTGTTCAAGGCGCTCGTCGAAAACGCCATCGAAGCCATGAACGTCAAGGGCTGGCCGCGTCGCGAGCTGCAGATCAGGAGCGAGGTCGTCGACGACTGCCTGCGCATCGCCGTCCTCGACAGCGGCCCGGGCATTCCGATGGAATGGCGGCACAAGGCGTTCGAGCCCTTCTTCACGGCCAAGAACGGCAGCGGCAAACATATCGGCACCGGCTTGTCGCGAGCCCAGCAGGTCGTCGCCGACCACGGCGGCATCATCGATCTCGACGAAAGCCCGGCCGGCGGCTGTGCCGCCATCGTCGAGTTCCGCGTCGACGGCGACCCGATCTGAGCAGGAAACACAGCATGCACGACCACCACACCCACCACGCCGCCGACGAATGCCCGCCCCCGGGCGGCTACTGTCGAACGCACGAACTGAACATCCTGCTGCTGTCGGCGCTCTATGCGGTCAGCCGGGTACTCAGCCGCTCGCTGGCCTTCAACGAGACCCTGCACGACCTGCTGCGCGTGCTGCATGACGAGGCCGGGCTGAGCCGCGGACTGATCGGCGTCGTCGATGCCGAAAGCGGCAAGCTCGCCATCCACACCATCTACAACCCCGACGGCCCGACCGCCGACAACGCGCAATACGGCCCCGGCGAAGGCATCATCGGCCTGATCCTGGAAAAACCCCGCACTTTCAAACTGGAACGCGTCGCCGACGAGCCGCGCTTCCTCAACCGGGTCGGCCTGTACGAACCGGAACTGCCCTTCATCGCCGTACCGATCAAGGTCGGCGGCAACCTCCAGGGCGTCCTCGCGGTCCAGCCGGAAGCCCCGGAAGACGGCCTGCTCGAGGAACGTGCCCAGTTCGTCGAGATGGTCGCCAACCTGATCGGCCAGAGCCTGAAGCTGTCGCTCGAAGTCCAGCAGGAAAAATCGACGCTGCTCGAGGAACGCGACCTGCTGCGCCGCACCGTCCGCCATCAGCACGGTTTCGACAGCATGGTCGGGCGCTCGGCGGTGATGCGCCGGGTCTTCGAACAGGCACGCATGGTCGCCAAGTGGAACACCACCGTGCTGATCCGCGGCGAAACCGGCACCGGCAAGGAACTGATCGCCAACGCCATCCATTACAACTCGCCGCGCGCGCGCAACATGCTGGTCAAGCTCAACTGCGCCGCGCTACCGGAAAACCTGCTCGAATCCGAACTCTTCGGCCATGAGCGCGGCGCCTTCACCGGTGCCGTCGAAGCGCGCAAGGGCCGCTTCGAACAGGCCAACGGCGGCACCCTCTTCCTCGACGAAATCGGCGAAGTGTCGGCGGCCTTCCAGGCCAAGCTGCTGCGCATCCTGCAGGAAGGCGAGTTCGAGCGCGTCGGCGGCAGCAAGACGATCAAGGTCGATGTGCGCATCATCGCCGCCACCCACCGCGATCTGGAAACCGCCGTCGAAATGGGCGACTTCCGCGAGGACTTGTTCTACCGCCTGAACGTCATGCCGCTGTTCCTGCCGCCACTGCGCGAACGCATCGAGGATATCCCGGAAATCGCCCGTCACCTGCTGACCAAGATCGGCAACGACCAGAAGCGCAAGCTGACGCTCAGCGACATGGCCCAGCGCCGGCTGGCCAGCCACGACTGGCCGGGCAACGTGCGCGAACTGGAAAACTGCCTGGAACGCGCCGCCGTGCTGTCCGAAGACGGGCTGATCGATGTCGACCTGATCCGCTTCCCGAGCAGCCGCGAACGCAGTTCGGCCCGACCGCTGAAGACGGCGGTGCCAAGCGGCGAGATGCCGCCGCCGGCGAGCGAAGTCGATATCAACGATCCCTCGCTGTCCGAACGCGAACGCGTCATCGCCGCGCTGGAACAGGCCGGCTGGGTCCAGGCCAAGGCCGCCCGCATCCTCGGCATGACGCCGCGCCAGATCGCCTACCGCATCCAGACGCTGAACATCGAGGTCAAGCAGTTCTGACCCACCCGGAGCAGCGACCCATTTCCGTAACAAGGGCCGGCGACAATGTGCCCGGCCCTTGTTCGGCCAAGATTTCACAGCTATCAGGAATTCCAAGCATGCAGCGTTCTCCCTTCATCCGCAGCGCCTTCGTTGAGGTCGTCTTTCTCAACGCGCTGCTGTTCATCGCCGGCATCATCGGCATGGCCACGCACGGCTGGCTGCCGCTGGACTGGCTGTGGTTCAGCTGCCTGATGGCCTTCGGCCTGGGCAGCGGCTTCTTCTACCTGCACAAGCTGCGCGTCGCGCTGACCCCGCTGAACCACATTTCCCGCGTCGCCACCGAAATCTCGCGCGGCGTCATCGGCCAGCGTATCCCCGACCTGCGGCGCAAGGATGAACTCGGCGTGGTCTGCGACAACGTCAATGCCATGCTGGAACAGATGGAAAGCTGCTTCACCAAACAGCGCGAAGCCCTGCAGGCCGCCAGCGAGAACCGTTTTGCCGACCAGATCGACAGCGCCGGCCTGCATGGCGTCTTCCGCCAGGCCGTCGATCAGGGCAACGAATCGCTGGCCATCCTGATGCGCAACTACCACCAGGAGATGCGCAACAACCTGCTCTCCCGCCTCGGCCAGTTGAATGCCGAGAACCTCTTGAAGAACATGCGTACCAGCCAGCGCGACATGCTCGGCATCGTCGCCGCCACCGACGAACTGGCCCGGCTATCGACCGACAACGCCAGCGCTGCCCAGGAAAGCAGCGCGGCGATTGCCGAGGTGGTCGAGGCAATGAACCGCCTGGTCGGGAAAATCGAGGACACCGGCCATGCGATCACCGAATTCAACGCCCACCGCGAGGAAATCGCCCGCTCGGTCAGCCTGATCGCCACCATCGCCGACCAGACCAACCTGCTGGCGCTCAACGCCGCCATCGAAGCCGCCCGCGCCGGCGAGCACGGCCGCGGCTTCGCCGTCGTCGCCGACGAGGTGCGCAAGCTGGCGGAAAACTCGAAGAATGCCTCGGCATCGATCTCCAGCGTCATGGACACGCTGCAGGTGGATGCCGGGAAAATGGTCGCCAACGCCGACGAAATGCGCGGCATCGCCTCCGAATCCTGCGCCACCATCGGCGATTTCGACGCCCGTTTCGCCAACGTCGCCAGCTCGTCGGCCAATGCCCTGGCACAGATCCGCTACGTGCATGACGTCAGCTTCGCCTCGCTGGCCAAGATCGACCACTTCATCTACAAGCAGAACGGCTACATGGCGGTCAACCGCGGCAGCGACTCGGAAAACGCCCAGGCGGTGACGGTCAACGAACTGAACTGCCGCCTCGGCAAGTGGCTGAACAACGAGGAAACCCTGGCCGTCTTCGGCAAGGTCCAGAGCTTCCGGCGCATTGCCGAACCGCACAAGCAGGTGCACCAGAACATGCACCTGGCCATGGATTTCATGGGCCAGGGCTGGGAAACCGATTACGCCGTCCAGGAAAAGCTCCACGGCGCCTTCCTGCAGGTGGAACAGGGCAGCGACGGCGTCATCGACGCGCTGGACGGCATGGTCGTCGAGAAGCACGGGGCGCGCTGAGGCGCCCCCGGGTCGAGCGACTAGTCGGCTTGATCGCGAGCCCCCCGCACCGGACGAGGGGCTTTGGGCAGGCTTTCAGCCACCCGTTTGTAGCGGTTCATCTGGCGCCGGGCGTAAAGCCCATGCACGAACACCGCCAGCATGACGAGCAGCGCGACGAGCATCAACACGGCCAGGCCGATACCAAGCAGCTTAGCCATGAGCGGTCTCCTTTGGCAGCTTGCTGCGGGCCGCATCGCGACGCTTGGTCTGGCTGCGCCACCACAGGTAGATGCCGGTAAACCCGAGGAAGGCCCAGACCGCGCCAAGCAGGTCGATCCATACCCACTCCCAGGCCTTGCCGAAGAAGGCCTTGCCGGTATGCAGATCGATCATCAGTTTGCCGAGCGAGATCTTCTCGGCCAGCCGATCCTCGGTCGGCAAGGCGGCAATACGCTCGCTGGCCGTGTGCTCCGCTTCCCACTTGCGGCCGTCGCGCGACAGCAGCAGACCCTTGTCCTTGATCGTCACTGCCACCGCGCCATCGGGCTGCAGGTTGGCATTCCAGGCATCGCCCTTGTGGCTTTGCTGCCAGGTCTCGCCCTGCAGCGTCCACACGCCGTACTTGGTCGCCGCGACGACACCCCACGGCGCCTGAACCAGATCGCGCACCGGTTCGGCGCCGATTTCCCGGACCACCTCGACCCGCTCGCCTTCAAGCCGGTACAAGCCGGCCTGCGTACCAATCCACGTCCGCCCCGCGCTGTCGTGCAGGCTGCTCCGGATTTCCTTGTTGTCCTTGGCCATCGAGATGTCGCTGTAACCCGGCAGCCAGGCGACATAAGCAGTCAGGTCGAGATCGTTCAGTTTCAGTTCCTTCTTGTGCGCCAGGAAGATGGCCGTCAATCCGACCAGGACCAATGGCACGGCCAGGATGGCCGAGGTCCAGTTGTGCCAGTCGCGTGCCTTGAAATTGAGTTCCATGATTGCTCCTTGGGTTGGGGTTACCACTTGGCTTCGATGGCCAGAAAAACGCTGGCAATGCCGCGTTCGTTATCGCTTTCCCGGCGGCGGAGTGCACCGCCGGCGTCGTACTCCTCGACGCTGGCGGCGCGCCGCTCGCGGGTCAGGTTCTGCGCCGACAGCCGCAATCCCAGCTGGCGGTCGATGCGGTACACCGCGTTGAGGTCGAGTTGGCGGCGCGGACCTTGCTGCTGGCGCACGCTCAGGCTGCTGTCGCGATCCAGCGCGCCAACATAGCTGTAGTTGCCGCCTAGCGTCAGCGACCAGGCGGGGAGCTCGTAGTCGAAGCCGAAATTGGCGCTCTTGCGCGGCCCCTCGTAGGCCCCGGCGCCAGCATTCAGCCGGGTGCGCGTATACGAAGCATTGCCACGCAGCGTCAATTGCGGCAGGTCGAGCGCATCGAGGCGCCACTTGAAGTCGAACAGGCCGCCGTCGAGTACCGCATCGCCG
This sequence comes from uncultured Azonexus sp., assembly GCF_937982035.1. Taxonomy (NCBI): domain Bacteria; kingdom Pseudomonadati; phylum Pseudomonadota; class Betaproteobacteria; order Rhodocyclales; family Azonexaceae; genus Azonexus; species uncultured Azonexus sp. Next base: position 54,995 of record NZ_CALJNI010000017.1, on the reverse strand, counting down.
ACGTTGTACGGTCGCTCGACGTAGTCGGCGCCTTCTAGCCGGACCTGTTTCTGCACATGATCGCGAACCTGGCGACGGAACAGCGAGAAACCGAGCGAACCGGCGCGCTCGGGCAGGAAGAACTCGCTGCCGACCTCGACGCTGCGGTTCTGCTCCGGCTTGAGCGCCGGATTGCCACCCTTGTGCGGGTTGGCGGCGGAATTGATGCCGTTGGCCGTACGCACCACAGGGCTGAGATCGCGCGCACCCGGCGCCTTGCCGTCGAGGGCCAGGCTGGCGCGCAGATTCCAGGCCGGCGTCACCTGCCAGAGCGCATGTAGCGACGGGTCGAGCGAGCGGTAATCGCTGCTCACCCGGCCGCCCAGCCCGTCGACCACCGAGGTCGCCTGCGCCTGCCAGCGCAGCCCCGGGGTCAGCACATGCACATCGCTGACCTGCCACTCGTCCTGCAGCCAGACCACACGCTTGCAGTCGGCAACCTCGGCCCGGCTGCCGGCGCCGGGCGCCTGCAGGACGCCGTTGTTGCGCTTCTCCTGGGTGTCGGTGCTGCGTTTGTCGCGCCACTCGACGGCACCGGTGAGCAAGTGGGCATCGCCGAGCAAGTGCTTGCCCTTGAGCTGCAAGCTGAGCTCGCGTTCGTTGCGGCGGGTGTCGTCGTCGCTACGGCCGAGCGAGGCGCCGGCAGCATCGTACTTGGCGACCGATTTTTCCTTGCGCTCAAACTCGCCCTGGAGGCTGGCGCGCGCTGTCCACTCGCCGCCGGCGCCATTGGCCTGACGCCATTCCCCGGTCAGACGACCGCTGCCGCGCCGGCCCTGTTCGCGCTCGCGATCACGGCCCGCGGCGACGAGACCGGTACCGGCCACCGGATCAGCGTAAGTTTCACGCTTGATCTCGGTGTTACGCCAGTTTTCGCTCAGATTGACGAAAGGACTCAGCGTGAATTGCTGGCCGCTGCCGAGTTGCCAGGTGAAGCGCGGCATCAACGCCAGATTGTCGTCGCGACCCAGCTCGCTGATTGCCTCACGCGTCCATTCGCTGCGTGCACCGCCGGTGAAGCGCTGGATCTCGGTATCCTGGCGAGCAGCCAGCGGATGCGACTGCAACGAACCGCCAAAGAGGTAGCCGAATTCGTCATCACGCTCACCGTACTGGCCTTCGGCACGGACGATGGCCGCCCCGTCGAGCACCCCGACACCGGCACGCAGGCTGCGCACCGAGCGCGGCGGCACGTCGCGCAGGACCAGATTGATGACGCCGCCCGGCCCGCCGACCTTGAACTCGGCGGTGCTGTTGCGGATGATTTCGATGCGTTCGATCAGTTCGACCGGCAGACGCAGCGCGGCCCCCGGCGAGCGGTCGCCACCAGGCAGCGGCTGACCGTCCACCAATATCTCCGGCATGTGCTTGTCGCGTCCCTTGCCCCGCCCTCGCCGGCTGTCCGGGTCGGGAATCGCCCCGGTGCCGGGCAGCTTGCGCAGCAGGTCGGCAATCGTTGCGGCGTCCATCTTGTCGAGTTCGTCGCGCTCGAAGACCAGCTTGGACGCCGAGGCGTTGCGCCGGACTTCGTCACCACTGGCCCGCGCCGACACGGTGACTTCGCCCAGCGCCGTCTCCTGCGCGCAAAGCGGGCAGGCGGCGGAAAACATCAGGAAGCTGCCAAGCAGGCGGCGCATCGTCAGAAACGGCTCTCGAAGGTCAGCATTACCGTCGGCTTCGAATACTCGATCTTGTGTTCGAGACTGTTGCCCTTGATCGTCGTCTCGTCTTTCTTGACCTTGAGCAGGTTGCGGCCGATCAGACGGACTTCGGCGAGCGGGCTGAAAATCTTGCCGACGTAAACATCGAGCGTGGTCCGTGCCTGCCAGTGCTTGAGTTCGCTCTCATCGTTGTCGTTCGTGCTGCTGGCCGAGAATTTCGGCACGTAATTCACCGAGAATCCGCCAAAGCTGCCGCTGGGCCGGTGCTTGTAATCCAGGCCGAGGTTGGTCACCCGCGGCGGCATTTCCTTGATGTCGATCTCACCCTTGGTCGGACTGTCGATGGTGCCGCGCATTTCCGTGTGGTTACCAACCACGTTGAGCACATGGCCGGCCTTTTCGTACAACGGGAAGCGCCAGTCCAGTTCCATTCCGTAGATGTGCGCCTCGCCGACGTTCTGCGGGCGCTTGACCCAACGCATCGCACCGTTGATGTTCTCCTGATTGGTCCGGGTCTCGACGAAATCCTTGATCCGCCGCTCGTAGAAATTGACCCCGAGCATGCCGCGATTGCCGGCAAAGGCTTTCTCGAATCCCGCTTCATAGCCCAGCGCGTCCTCCGGCTTCAGGTCGACATTACCGCCGGTATAGGCATTGGCCGACGTCAGACCATCCTTAGAGGTATCGAGAGTCGGGTTCAACTGGTCGAATTTCGGCAACTTCACGGTCTTGGTAATGCTGGCGCGGAAATTCAGGTTCTTGCCGATCGCCCAGCGGTAATGCAGCGAAGGATTGCTCGAATCGAGCTTGTTGTCGCTGCGGTAAGGCAGACCATTCTTGTCGTTGCCGCTGGCCTCGCGGCTGGTCTGCTCGTAGCGGACACCCGGCGTCAGCCAGTGGCTGCTGCCCAGACGGATCTCGTCCTGCAGGTAGATCGTGGTCTTCCGCTCGCCGATGTCGAACTTGTCGCGCTGCCCGTCGTCGCTGACGACCGCGCCAATCGGCAGGCCGGAAGCATTGATTGCCTGCTTGGTCTTGGGTTTGCGCGACTTGAAATCCGAATCTTTGACCTCGATGCCGCCACGAACCAGATGCCGCTCGCCCAGTTGCGCCGCAAAACCGAGGCCGAATTGCAGGTACTGGTCGACGATGTCTTCCGTTTCGCGCTTGCGTTCGGCACTGGTAAACACGCCGGCACCGTTGTACTTGAAGACATCGGCAACGACCTTCTTGTCGGCGCGGGTTTCGGCCAGCGCGACTTTCGCGTACCAGCCCCCCCAATCCCGCTTGCCGTCATAGCGGGTGCCGAGACGGATCACCTGGTCCCGCTTGTTCTCTTCCTTGATTTCCTTTTCGGTGACGATGGCCACATTGGCCCCCGTCTTCAGCTTGTCTTCTTCCTTATCCTCAGTCCCTTTCGAGATATAGGGGTCGAAGGTCAGGCGATCCTCGCCGAAATGCCAAGTCACCCGGGGAGTAAACAGCAACTCGGTCTTGGTTGCCGGCTTGGGCTTGTTTTCCGTGGCTGTGAGTGCGCCGGTTGTCGCGTTGTAAGTTGCTTTGGCTTCGCTGACATCTTCAGCGGCGACGGTATAGGAGGCCGCCAGAACGATATCGGCATTGCCGACACGCTTGCTGCTCTGAACGATTGCGTCGCCGATGTCGTACTTGCCATTCTTGCCGGCAGCAACACGGGTTCGCGTCACTTCCTCGACCTTGCTCTTGAAGACGATGTTGATCAGGCCGCCGATGTTGCCGGCATCGTACTCGGCGCTCGGCGCGCGGATGATTTCGATGCGCTCGATCATGTCGGCAGGCAACCGGTCAACCTGGAACTGGCGGTCCTTAGTCGCGCTATTGACCAGTTCGCCATTGATCATGAACTGGGTGTAGCCCTTGTCCAGACCGCGCATGCGCACATCCTTGGTGACGCCGGCCGGACCAGTGAAGGAAATGCCGGTCAGGCGCTTGAGGATGTCGCCGACCGACACATCGCCAAAACGCTCGACCTCTTCCTCGGCGATGACGATTTTTTGCAGATAGCTTTCCTTGCGCTCGACCTGCGCCTCCCGCTGATCAACGACGACCACCTGGCGCAAGGTTTTTTCCGCACTTTCCTGGGCCTGCAGCGCATGGCCGAGCGCCAGCGTGGCGATGGCGATGGCAGCCCGGGCGACACCGGATGGATGACGAAGCGTTGACGCGTTCACGATTAACCCCTTGATCGTTTGTGCGTGGCTGGCTTGGTCGCGACCTGGCTGGCTGAGCAGGATGAAAGTACTGATTCGGGGCGAATTCTAGGATTCACAATTACAAATAGCAACAATTCTCATTAAACCTAAGCAAATTTGTTGCTGAAATGCGACACCCCGGTCGGCATGTCGCAAAAGCGACAAAGCAGACAAAAGACAAGCCATTGTTTTTAAAAGATTAGAACTGGCATCTTCCTTGCAACGCTAGGCCATCAACAAGGAGAACACCATGCCCAAACCGAAGAAACACGTCCTCGTCTGCGTCCAGGGCCGTCCCGCCGGTCACCCGCGCGGTTCCTGCCAGGAAAAGGGCTGCGGCCAGACCTGGCAGGCCTTCCAGGACGAATTCACCGCCCGCAACCTGTGGAACGCCGGCTTTCAGCTGACCAACACCGGCTGCCTCGGCCCCTGTCATCTCGGCACCAGCGTCATCGTCTATCCGGAAGGCACCATGTACGTGGGCGTCAAGCCCGAGGATGTCGGCGCGATCATCGACGAGGACCTGATGTTCGACCAGCCGGTCGAGCGCCTCAAGGCCCCTGCCGACGTCTGGGCCTGAGATCATGGAAACCGTCCTCTACGAAATCGGCGACCTGGTCTATGCCGCCGAAGACCTGTTCAACGACGGCGGCATGCCCGGCGTCGATGACGAAGACGCGCTGCTGGTCCCCACCGGTACGCGCGGCGTGGTGGTGCATTTCGGCCATACCGAACTCGAACCGAAACAGGAGATCTATCTGGTGCGCTTCGAAAACGGTCCCGACGGCACGCTCGGCGATCCGATCGGCGTGCTGCCCGAAGAACTGACGCAGGAAGTCGCGGCGGCCTGAAATGGACAAGATCGGCATCTTCTTCGGCACCGACACCGGCCGCACCCGGCTGGTCGCCAAGCAGATCGCCAAAAAGCTCGGCGAGGTGGCTGCCGCACCGGTCAATATCGGTCGCACCACCCTCGCCGACTTTCTTGCCCATGACCGCCTGATCGTCGGCAGTCCGACCCTGGGCAAAGGCGAGCTACCCGGCGAATCGACCGGCCTGAGCCAGCCGAGCTGGGAGGAATTCCTGCCGCAACTGGCCGACGCCGACCTGTCCGGCAAGACCGTCGCCATCTTCGGTCTCGGCGACCAGCAGAAATACCCCGACGAATTCGTCGACGCCATCGGCATCCTCCACGACGCCTTCGTCGCCCGCGGCGCAAGCGTCGTCGGCCGCTGGCCGGTGGCCGGTGGCCGGTTACGAATTCAAGGCGTCGCGGGCGGTCGACGGCGACCATTTCCTCGGCCTGGCCATCGACCAGCATCATCAGGCGATGCTCAGCGAAAGCCGCATCGACGCCTGGCTGGAACAGATCAAACCGGAGTTGCTGCGATGAACACCAACCCCTGGTCGCTGCCCAAGGATCGCTCGTTGCGCCGACTGCTCGTCAGCCTCGACGAGAAGCTGGGCGACGCCTGCGACGTCGCGCCCGACGACGGGGTCGATCCCAACATCGTCACCCTGCGCCACGCCGAACTGGACCGCCTGCGCGCCCATGTTTACCTGCACGGCCAGCGCCCCGGCACCTATGGCGTCTTCTTCGAATACCCGCACCCGGTGCCCGGCATCCTCGAAACCGAGGAAAACCTGCCGCTCCCCAAGGCCCTGGCCAGCCTGGCGCTGCATTTCGACGCCTGAATCGCCGTCGCCGGCGCTTTCCCGCGCTATACTCGAATCAACCTTTTCTAGCCGGCGCCAGCCATGGGCCTTTTTCGACTGATTACCTGCCTGGTCATTTTCCTGTTTGCAGGAATCGCCACGCCATCGGCCCAGGCCAACACGCCCGACACCCCCTTGAAGGTCCGGGTCCAGTTGAAATGGTTCCACCAGTACCAGTTCGCCGGCTTCTACGCCGCGCTTGAACAGGGCTACTTCCGGCGCGCCGGGCTGGACGTCGAACTGATCGAAGGCCACCCGGAAGTCGATCTGGCGCGGACCGTCGTCGACGGCGGTGCCGAATTCGGTGTCGGCAACTCCTCGCTGCTGATCGATTTCAACCAGGGCCTGCCCGTGGTCGCCGTTGCCGCGATCTTCCAGCATTCACCGTTTGTCATCCTCGCCCGGGTCGATCCGAAAATCCGCACCGTCAAGGACCTCGAAGGGCGGACGCTGATGGGCGAAAGCCACTCGGCCGAGCTGACCGCCTACCTGAAGAAGGCCGGCGTCGATCTCGCCAAGGTCCGCCAGGTGATCCACAGCGGAAGCGTCAAGAGCCTGGCGGCGAACGGTCCCGAGCGGGTCGACGCGACCACCGCCTACATTTCGACCGAACCGGTCGAGGCCAGCCAGTACGGCATTCCCTACCAGATCTTCAATCCCCGCGAACTGAACATCGATCTCTACGGCGATACGCTGTTCACCAGCCAGCGCTTCGCCCGCGAGCACCCGCAGGCCGTCGCCGCCATGCGCGACGCGCTGGCCGAAGGCTGGCGCTATGCCTACCGCCACCAGGCCGAAATCATCGACCTGATCCTGGAGAAATATCATCCCAGGATGGACCGGATGACCCTGACGCTGGAAGCCCAGTCGCTCTACAACCTGTTTCTCGCCGATATCGTCGACATCGGCTACATGAGTCGAACGCGCTGGCAGGAAATTGCCCGGATATTCGCCGAAACCGGCTTGCTGCCGGCCAGTTACACGCTCGACGGCTTCCTGTTCACCCCCGACGCCCCGATGCCGGGCTGGGCCTACCAGGCGCTGGCCTGGGCGGCGCTGGTGCTGCTGTTCGGCGGTCTGCTGATCGCCTACATCGTTTCGCTCAACCGCCGCCTGCGCCTCAGCCTCGCCCAACTCGAAGCGGCCAATGCCGGCCTGGCCGAACTATCGACCACCGATGCGCTGACCGGCCTGTTCAACCGTCGCCATTTCGACGCCGCCCTCGACCGCGAACTGGCCCGCGCCACCCGCCACACCCAGGCAATTGCCCTGCTGATGATCGACGTCGACGAATTCAAGAAGTACAACGACGCCCTCGGCCACCCGGCCGGCGACGCCTGCCTGCGCAGGATCGCCGACATCCTGCGCGACAACGCCCAGCGCGCCAGCGAATTCGCCGCCCGCATCGGCGGTGAGGAATTCGCCATCGTCGCCGGCGGGCTGACGCCGGACGAAGCTTTTGCGCTGGCCGAGCGTATCCGCCGGGAAGTCGCGGACGCCGGCATCGTGCATCCCAGCCGCGACGACGGACGGGTCAGCATTAGTATCGGAGTCAATTGTGCGCCCCCCGACCGCGTCCCGCTCACTGCCCGGGAGCTGATTGCCGGCGCCGACGCTGCGCTCTACCGGGCCAAGCGCGAAGGGCGCAACCGCAGCATCCTGCACACCGACTGATACCCGGGCTGGCCCGGATCGGCAAAGTTCACGAACTGGCCCGGCAATTGCGAAATCTCCCTCCAGTTGACCACCCAAACGCATCCGACCTGACCAGGCAATCTCACGGGACCTGACCGCCGATATCGACTTGTTGACCACCCCGCCGAAACGAGGTGGCAATCTGAGGCTACCGGGATCAGGTTTTCTTCGCCCGCACCTTCCGCATCGACTCTCCTTTCAGTTCCATGAAATGCGCCCGATGCACAATCCGATCCAGTATCGCGTCAGCCACAGTCGGATCGTTAAACAGGTCGTACCATTTCTCCGGCGGAAACTGGCTGGTGATCAGCAGCGATCCCTGCATCGACTGCTGATCGATGATATCCAGCAAGATCGGCCCCAGATGAACATCGACCCCACCGATACCAAAATCATCAATGATCAATAGTTGGGTCTTCACGAGTTGCCGGCGCAGTTTCGACAAGGTGCCATCGGCCTGCGCAGCAATCAGGTTCTCGTAAAGCTGGGTTGCCGTCGTGAAATAAACTGAATGCCCAGAGCGACACGCCTGCTTGCCAAACGCACAGGCCAGCCAAGATTTCCCTGTGCCCGTCAATCCTGTCAGCACCAGGTTCTGCCGCCGAGTAATCCAGGCACAATCTCCCAGGCTGGCAACCTGCGCTGGATCGATACCGCGAGTTGCCCGATAGTCGACATCCTCCAGGCAGGCATTCGCCTGACGCATTTTGGCGGTCTTCAGTAGCCGTTCAATCTTCCGGCCCTCCCGATCCCCGGTTTCTGCATCCAGCAGCAAGGCAAAGCGCTCATCGAAATTGAGTTTCTGAATGGAAGGATCATCGAGTTGCCGATTCAATGCCCGCAACATCCCTTGCAAGCCGAGCGCCTGTAGCTGGGCCATGGTTTGCTGGTTCAGCATGAGATACCTCCCTGTTGTGCGTAGTATTCAGCGCCGCGCAAATTGCCATGCTTCTGTACCCAGGCCGTCGGTTCGACCGGCAGACGCAGATCACTCCGATTGGTAATGATCGACTTCAAACGATTGAACGTCAGCACGCCGATCTTCAAGGCGAAAGCGCAGGCACCATCCAGCCGATCATGGGCTTGTTCTTCACGAGCCCAGCGCCGCAGATTGCGCGCCGATTTAACGCCGTTCGCGAAATCCCGACGTTGCTGCAAATTGCCGCGCACCCAGGCCAGTACATTGGGGCCGATGCCTTCTGCCCATTCCAGCAGCGAATCCGGATCTTGTTCCGTCTGCCGCAAATGCTGGATTGGCATGTGATCCTCCAAGGTTCGCCGTCCGGGTGAGGCCAACAGTACATGGCTCGTAATACGCGTCCGATTCAGCAGTACCTCCAGCGTGGTGCGCGTCGCCCGCAAGTCCACCTGATGCATCCGGTACTGATAGGGCACCGAGTAGAAACTGCCCTCGTACTCGACGTGATAGTCCTCGGCCACGCGCACCTTGTATTTCCAAGCGACGCTCTCATAGGGATGCAACGGCAATGGCCGCAACGCAGGCAGGTCCAACTCCATGAAGCGTTGCGTCCGGCTCTGCTTGTACTTCTTGCTGACCTTGTTGTTCAGTAACTCGATCCGTTTGGCAATCTCGACATTCAACTCCTCGACACTGAAAAAAGTCCGCTTGCGCAACGGAGCCAATACCCAGCGCTGAACGATCTGCACACCGACCTCGGCCAGCGATTTGTCCTTAGGCTTGCGGCTGCGTGCCGGGTTGATCAACACATCGTAATGCTCGGCACAGTCGGCATAGGCCGCATTGGTAATGACCTCCTGCGGCGTATGCTTGATTACTGCCGATTTCAGATTGTCCGGCACCACCTGTTGCGGCACGCCGCCGAAGAACTCGAAGGCCTTCACATGGCAGGCAATCCAGTCAGCAATTTTCTGGCTCGGCACAGCATAGGCAAAGGTATACGACGAACCGCCCAGCACGCCGACGAATACCTGGGCCGGCTTCTCCTCGCCAGTTTCCGGGTTGGTAATCGGCATCGTCCGACCGCAGAAATCCACGAACAGTTGGTCACCCGGTTTATGGAATTGCCGCATGCTCATGCGCTGGGTCTTGAGCCAAGCCTTGTAGCGTTTCTGGAATTGGGAATAACACAGGCAATCAGCCAAGTGCTCATGGTTCGCCTGGCGGTATTCTTCCCAGATCAGGCTGAGGGTCATGTCCCGTTGAGACAACTCCTCGCGGACCACATCCCAGTCGGGAACGATCTTGCCGGAAGGATTCGGGTTACGGGCCGTGCCGAGACGAATGGCAAATGCTTCATTGTCGAGCCCAGACAAATCCGCTTGTGTCAGGCCGGTAGCAGCCAGCCGGGTGCGCAGCAGCTCGACTGTATTGTGGGAAATGGAGAGCTGGCGGCCGACGGCGCGACTGCTCAAGCCCTTGTCGATCAGGCGAACGATGTCGCGCTGAACGGGGATGGGGGTTTTCATGAAATCTCCTTGGTTGTCTTGAGACAACGTTCCTGAAATTGAGGCATGCGCGAGGCCGGCCGGCACTTGACGCCGGCACGCAGGGCAAGGAGAATCAACGTGTCACCCGGTTAGGAATGACATCTCCAAAGAAGGGCTCTGGACTCGACCTCCTGAGCCCTTCTTGCCATGTGGCCTCGATCTTTACAGCACTGATCGCGGTCAACTCATGGCATATCCTCCCTGTGGCTTTGCCGCTGACGCGGCTTGAAGATGTAACGCTCCGGCCAGATGTCCTCGATCCGCAAACCGAGCAGGCCGGCAATGTGCTGAGCTACTGCATAGGCGGTAATGCGTCCGTGAATCACATTGCTCACCACGCCACCAGAAACCCCAACCTCACGGGCGATTTGCGCTTGGGTTTTGCCCAAGCGGCGCAAGCGGTAGTTGATCTCGACAGCATCCATGGTCAGTTGAGGTGACATACCTTCTTTCAGAGAGTAGGCTATCTCTCAATAGCCAACGAAATTCGCGATAGCGATAAATACACGCTCAATGAGAACTCTCAATCAAGATATTTCTGGGATAACGCCGCCTGGACTAGACGGATTCGCTACGCGGGTCGGACAAGCGATTGCCCACACCGGCCTCAATCAATCCGAATTTGCCCGGCAACTCGGCGTTTCGGCGGGCTTCGTCAGCGATGTCGTGCGCGGACAGAAGAAACCCGGTACTGAGTTCCTGCACGCGATCCGGGCCACCTTCGGTATCTCGGTCGATTGGCTGCTGACCGGTGAAGGTACTGTAACCGGCGGTAGTGGCATCGACCTCGATCTGCTGCGCACCATCCGGCTACAGATTGCAGTCGCACGCTCGGCTGTGATTGATGGCAACACCACGGCCAAAGCCTTGCTCTTCCTGATTCGCGACGGGCGCTTGCAGGAAGCGGCTGCGGAACCCGACATCAAGGCGTTCCTCGATGAAATCGCACCGACCGATTCGGATGCCGAACTGGCGCTGGAACTCTACAACGGCCAACTCTGGACCCAAGACCCCGGTGCGCAACGGCGTAATCTGCTCGCCGCTGCCACGGCCCACTTCGAAGCCAGAAAGCCAATCGACAAGGTGGCTGCGCTGACACGGGGTAGCGGTTCGACCTCGACGCTCCAGATCAATACCGGCGCCTTCAGCAAGGTAGCCGGTCGCGATTTCCACGAACACTGACCGATACGGAGCGCCAAGCCATGAGTGATACCCCGCACTTCGACTCAGCCCAACTCAACCTCGCCTTGGAGCAAAGGGCGGCTGGGCGCGACTATCACGAGTATTTCATTCCAGGTTCGATCAAGCTGTTGCTGGCCACCGCCTCGAAAACCAAGCTGGATGAGCTGGCAAAGGGCAATGAACGCTTATTCAAATATCGCTTCGGCTTCAACGCCACTTCGACGGTTCGCCCGCAGATCATCGAGTTTCAGACCAAGTATGACCTGCTCGACGACGAGATTCGCTGGCTCAAGCGAGCGGGTCACCTTCGGGTCACCCGACAGGAACTGATCATCGACACCAGTCGGCTGATGCCGATGTATGGCTGGTTTCAGGTGACGCTGGTCAGCCTGGTCTTTGCGGCCGCTATTCTCCAGTTGGCAGGACTGGAGACTGCAATCCCATGGAAGCGAGATCTGACCCAGATCGGCCTTGGCGCAATCTGGTTCTGTATCGCCGGGATACTCATCAAAATGTTTGTCAATCCATGGCGTACGCTCAAACAAGCTGGTGCCTTGAATCCCATGACCAAATCAAGCTGAGCGGAACAAGTTGCCAGGCCCGGCGAGCACCATATATGCCATTGGCGATATTGACCTGGCATCGACCTGGCCGCAGAATGCCCAATCTTCATAATAATAAGTTTGGGCAATGCAAACGTCACGGGGAGAGCTGGGGTATCAGGAATTGCTGTGGCTGCTCGGCAGTCTGTGCAATCTCTATCGTATCCCCTTCGATCCCAAGCTGATCGAGCAGGAATTTCCACCACCGCATAGCCTAGCCACATTCCATGAAGCGGCACGTGCCTTAGGATTCAAAACCGGGCAAGGCACTCACCCTGCGGAATGGCAAGCGCTTCCTCTCCCGGCTATCGCCTTCCTGCGTGCCATTCCGGAAACGGAGTCCCAGCCTGGCGTCAAAGCGCTCCCAGTCCTTATCCTCAAGACAGACGGCCACAAACTGCTCTACTTTCGGGCCGGTTCGCAAGCACCCGAAACGATCACCGCCGACGAAGCCAAACTCCAGTTCGAACCCGAACTGATCCTTGCCGCTCGGGAAACACAGGGTTTGGAAGAGGCCATTCCCGGTTTCGAAGCTGAAACCAAATCCTTCGGCTTTCGTTGGTTCGTTCCCGAACTGCTCAAACACAAGACCATCTGGCGCGATGTCCTGTTCGCCAGTCTGGCGATCCAGTTGGTCGGTCTGGCCACCCCGCTGTTCACGCAGGTCATCATCGACAAGGTCGTCGTCCACCAGACCCACAGCACCCTGGTCGTTCTCGGCGTGGCTTTGGTCATGTTCATGCTGTTCACCAGCGGCATGAGCTGGCTACGTCAATATCTCGTGTTGCACACAGGTAACCGGATCGACGCCGTGCTCGGCAGCCAGGTCTTCCGGCATCTGTTGCGCTTACCCTTGCCGTATTTCGAGAACCGTCCGACCGGCACCCTCGTTGCCCGACTGCACGGCGTAGAGACCATCCGCGAATTCGTCTCCGGAGCTGCCGTCACGCTGATCCTTGATCTGCCTTTCCTGCTCATTTTCCTCGCGGTGATGTTCGCCTATAGCTGGCAACTGTCGCTGATCGCTGTTGGCCTGCTGGGGGCCATCGCCGTCATCAGTTTCCTCGTCGCACCAGTCTTCCGCGACAAGCTGAACCAGCAGTTCATGCTCGGTGCGAGAAACCAGGCCTTTCTTACTGAATACGTCTCCGGCATGGCTACGGTGAAGTCCCTGCAGATGGAAGCCGACATCGACAAAAAGTACGGCGACTTTCTGGCTCAATACCTCGCGGCCGGTTTCTCCACCAAGCAGGTTGGCAATACCTACAACGTGATCAGCAACGGCCTCGAACAAGTCATGACCTTGGCCATCCTGGTCGTTGGCGCTTTGCTGGTCATGCAGAACGATGGTTTCACGGTCGGTATGCTGGTGGCCTTTCAGATGTTCGCCGGGCGTATGAGCCAGCCATTGCTGCGCATGGTCGGCCTGTGGCAGGAATTCCAGCAAGCCAACATCGCCGTCAAACGCCTGGGCGACATTCTCGACATGCCGCAGGAACCGCACACGCTGACGCCGACAAGAGAAAACAGCGGCCCAGGTCGAATTGACCTCAGCCATCTCGCCTTCCGCTATTCCGAACACCACCCGTGGCTCTACCGCAACCTCAACCTGACCCTGAAGCCCGGCCACCTGACCGTGCTGATGGGGCCATCGGGTTGCGGCAAGAGCACGCTGGCCAAACTGCTGCTTGGCTTCTACCAACCGAACGAAGGCCAGATCAATCTGGACGGCAAGGACATTCGCCACCTGGCCGCCAACGAACTACGGCAAACCTTCGGTGTCGTGCCGCAGGAAACGGTGCTCTTCGCAGGTACTCTCTATGACAACCTGGTCATGGCGCATCCGCATGCCAGCTTTGAGGATGTGATTCAGGCCTGCAAGGCAGCGGAGATCCATGAGGTGATCGAGACGCTCAATGACGGGTATCAGACGGAAATAGGCGAGCGGGGGACTGGGCTATCGGGTGGGCAGCGGCAACGGATTGCAATTGCACGTGCCTTATTGAAGCGCCCCAAAATCCTCGTATTCGACGAAGCGGTGTCCAACCTAGATCAGGCCACGGCGGAGCACTTCGCTAGGACGATCAATAAGCTCAAGGGAAAAGTGACGATGCTGTTTATTACGCATCAGATTCCCAGAGGGCTAGCTGTAGATGAGGTGATAGCACTCGGGGCAAATACCAATCGTCAAATGGAAGTCGTAGAGGAAGAAAAACAAATATGAGAAGTATGAATAGGCGACTGAGGAAATTCAATAAAACCAGCATGAAAGATGATTTAAAAGCTGAGTTCGAATTTTGCGAAGTTTGGTAAGTAGAGTTGCCGGATATTTATGATTCAAGATCATCATTGGTGATGCTGGAAAAATGACTCCTTACGAGCTGTTTTATTTGATTGTTGGTGGAGCCGGGGCGTTATTTTATGTCTTATTAAGGCGCTTTGGTTTTTCGAAAGTTTCCGCCAAAAAGAAGTCTGAAAAATTTGAATTTTATATATTAATCATTTTAATGTTATTGCTTGCCGTTATTACACTTATTTATTCTTGAGAGGGGTTGCCATGAATCCATTGGGTGGTTTTGTTATAAACACCATATCAAATAATACGATTGGCGTACCTGTTGTCTTGACGCCGCTATCGGTTGGGTCATGGGTTTTTCTAGGCGGAATGGGCAATGCGGGCCATTGCAGTGCTGATTACAGTTGCGATCCATTTGCCATTGATGAATATCGCTACAACCCTGATGATGGAAAGTGGTATACGACCCCACCAAACCCTCAAGTTGGCGACTTTGGATGGAGTGGAAAGGCGCCTCCAGAAAAACAACAATGGCTCGATGGCATCAGAAATGGAATTATTGAACATCGAAAATCTCGGCAAGACCCAATTAATGACATAAAGTCAAAATACAATAACGCTGGGAAAATCCCTTCTCCCATAGTGCTTGATCTTGATGGAGATGGAGTTGAAACAAAATCTGTTGATAACGGCACCTATTTTGACCATTCTGGAGACGGGTTTGCCGAACAAACCGGATGGGTCGGAAAAGATGACGGGTTGCTTGTCCGCGATCTCAACAGTAACGGAAAAATCGATGCTGGAGCCGAACTTTTTGGCAGCGAAACACGCCTCGCCAATGGACAAAAAGCGGCTAATGGCTTTGAGGCGCTTAAAGAACTCGATAGCAACCAGGATGGCCTACTCAATAGCGCCGATAATGCATTTTCAGAGTTACGTATCTGGAAAGACGGCAATGGCAACGGCCAAACCGATGCTGGAGAGCTTCTTACTCTGACTGAAGCCAATGTCTTGTCTATCAACCTTAATTACAATGCATCAACTTCAATTGACGCGAATGGGAATGAGCATCGCCAGGTAGGCAGTTACATTAATACCAGCGGAGAAACACGTGCTGCCGAAGACGTCTGGTTCAAAGTCGACAACTCACACAGTGTTGCAACCTCTTGGGTAGATATTCCTAGCGACATAGCAGTCCTGCCGGATGCAATTGGATACGGCAAGGTCTACAACCTCCACCAAGCTATGGCCCGAGACACAAGCGGTCAGTTGAAGGCGGCGGTTTATCAATTCACACAAACAACCACTATCGCGGAACGCGAAAGCCTGCTGCAAACCATCATCTATAAATGGAGCGGGGTAGAGGCTATCGATCCTAATAGCCGAGCTGCCACCATGATTTATGGCAATGCTATCGGCGATGCAAGAAAACTTGAAGCACTTGAAGAATTCATGGGGGAGGAGTGGTACGGCGTTTGGTGCTGGGGAACAAAAGATCCAAATCCGCATGGTCAGGCAGCGCCAGTTCTGTTGCAGGCTTATGCTGAGCTTTCGGAATTGGTTTATGGGCAACTGGCAGCTCAAAGCTTTTTGAAGACGCTTTACGACAAAATTAGCTACGTATGGGATAACGATACGCAGGCCCTGACTGGTAATCTTGAACTAGTGGCCGTTGAAATTAGTAATGCCATAAATACAAATCGTTCTGCTGGAAAGGAACTTTTATCTGATTTTGTCCGTACTCTGAAGGGGATGGGGGCACAGAGTACGATGGATATTTCCTCATTTATTCAGGATTTGGCGCCTCTTGGTGTTGATGTCACCTCCATCGTGGACAGTGCATTTGCGGTTGTCGGCACCGAGTACAACGACAACCTCGCGGGAACGGCAGGCACCGATATCCTTCAAGGGCTTGGTGGGTACGACACCCTGACCGGTAACGCTGGCGATGATGTCCTCGACGGCGGCAACGGCAACGACACGCTCTACGGCAATGCTGGCGCCGACTATCTGGCTGGCGGTCGGGGTGACGACCACCTCTACGGCGGCACCGGTATCGACAATTACTATTTCGGCCGAGGCGATGGGCAAGACACCATTCACGAAGACTATCTTGACGACACTTGGATTTATATTGGCGACCTAACCATTGAAGAACTGATCTTCAGCCGCTCAGGTGCAGATCTGGTCGTCGGTTTCCAGACTAGCGCAGCCGACAAAATCGTCCTGGCCGAATTCTTCAAAAACGGAGAACCACAGAGCAATCTGGTTCTCAAGAAAGACAATGGCGAGACGCAAATTCTGGATGCCAGCGCCCTGATCCAGATGACGCTGGTTCCCACGGAAAACGCCGACGTGCTCGACGGGAGTTCGATTGCGGATACGATCAACGGTCTCGGCGGTGACGATCTGATCTTCGCCCGCGCCGGCAACGACATCATCGACGGTGGTGCTGGCAACGACAATATCAACGGCGGCGACGGCAACGATCAAATGACCGGCAATGTGGGCAATGACGTCTTGTACGGCGAAGCCGGTATCGATAGTCTTCAAGGCGGTGACGGCAATGACCGTCTCTTCGGCGGTGCTGACAGCGACACGCTGAACGGCGGCATTGGTGATGACCAATTGGACGGTGGCATAGGCGCCGATGCCATGACCGGCGGTGCCGGTAACGACACCTACGCCGTCGATGATGCCGGGGACACGATCACCGAATTGAGCGGCGAAGGCCTCGATACGGTAACTGCATCGGCAAGCCTGACACTGTCCGCGAATGTCGAAAATGCCACCCTTATCGGCACTGACAATCTGAACGCTACTGGCAATGCCTCTGCCAACGTCCTTGTCGGCAACAGCGGTGCCAACATCCTTCTGGGCCTGGCTGGCAATGATGAACTTCAAGGGGCTGATGGAAACGATACGCTGGATGGTGGCGACGGTATCGACAACCTCTACGGTGGCACGGGCGATGACAGCCTGGCTGGCGGCAACGACGACGACCATCTGTATGGCCAAGCCGGCAATGACAGCCTGAACGGTGGCAGCGGCAGCGATCTGCTGGAAGGCAACGAGGGCAACGACACGCTGGTGGGCGGTGCTGGCAGCGATCTGCTGGATGGTGGCACTGGCGCCGATGCCATGGCCGGCGGTCTGGGCGACGACGCCTATATCGTCGATGACGTGGGCGATACCATTACGGAAGCCGCTGGAGAGGGTATCGAAACCGTCAATAGCTCGGTGAACATCACCCTTTCCGCTAATGTCGAAAACCTTCTATTGGTCGGTTACGACAACATCAATGCCACCGGCAATGCCGAAGCCAACGAGTTGATCGGCAACAACGGGGCCAACCAGATTCTCGGCATGGCCGGGAACGACGTATTGCGCGGCGAAGGCGGTGATGACGTAATCGATGGCGGTACAGGAAACGACAGCCTCGATGGTGGATCGGGTATTGACACCCTGTCCGGCGGTCTGGGCGACGACACCTTCATTGTTGACCGGGCCGAGGATGTCGTGATCGAAAATGTCGGGGAAGGCATCGATACCATCCGGGCGGCGACCAGCTATACCCTCTCCGCCAACGTAGAAAACCTGATCCTCGAAGCCGAAGGCGGTTACATCAACGGCACCGGTAATACGCTAGCCAACACCCTGACCGGCAACGACTACGATAATCGCCTCGATGGCGGTGCCGGGGCCGACGTACTGATCGGCAAGGCAGGCAATGACACCTATGTCGTCGACACCCTGTCCGACCAGATCGTCGAAGTGGATGGCGAAGGCTTCGACACTGTCGAAACCGCACTGACCTACACCCTCGCCAGTACACTGGAAGGACTCCGCCTGACCGGGACGGGTAACGTCGATGGGTATGGTAACGACGCCAGCAATTCTTTGAGCGGCAACGACGGCAACAACCGCCTATATGGCGGTGCCGGCAATGACTGGTTGCAAGGTGGAGCCGGCAATGACGTTCTTGATGGCGGTACTGGGTCCGATGGCATGTCGGGTGGAATGGGGAACGACACTTTCTACACGGATAGCCAGGGAGACAGCATCGACGAGGCAGCAGACGAAGGCACCGACACCGAAATCCGCAGCTTTGAAACCGCCTACCTGCTGGCCAGCGGCGTTGAGAACCTGACCCTGACCGGCACCATCTATCGGGGCAACGGCAATGAGCTCGACAACGTCATTACCGGCAACGAGGCAGACAACAACCTGTGGGGCATGGCCGGCAATGACACCCTGATCGGTGGCGGCGGCAACGATGCGATGTTTGGTGATCTCGGCCAGGACACGATGATCGGCGGCGCGGGCGATGACTACTACGAAATCGATGATGCCGGCGATGTCATCGTCGAGAATGCCAACGAAGGCTACGAAATGGTGCGCTCTATGGTCAGTTGGACCTTGGGTGCCAATCTCGAACGCTTGGCGGTCGATGGCGATGCCGATCTGTCGGCGACTGGTAACGCAATGGACAACGGTCTGTGGGGTAATGTCGGCAACAACGTGCTGACCGGCGGTCTAGGCAACGACTACTTGTCGGGTGACTTAGGCAACGACGTCTATGTCTTCAACCGGGGCGATGGCCAGGACTCGATCGATACCACGGACACCCTGAGCGCTTCCGACACCCTGCGTTTCGGTGCGGGCATTACTGCCAATGACGTGCTGGCCTTCCAGTACGGCACGAACATGTTCCTGAAGATCAAGGGAACCAACGACCAAATTGGTTTCATCGATTACTACGGCGCTTCGACGACCATTGACGGCCTGGCGGCTGATCACAAGATTGATCGGGTGGAGTTTGCCAACGGTACGGTCTGGGATCAGGCCATGATTCAGACTGTGGTCGACCGGGCCAACAACAACCATTCGCCGACAATCAACAGCTACCTGCCGACCTTGCAGGCCAAAGCCGGCACCGCGTTCAGCTACACCGTGCCGGCCAATACCATTACCGATCCGGATGTTTGGGACTCGATCACCTACAGCATCAAGATGCCGGATGGTTCCGCTGTGCCTGCCTGGCTGCAGTTCGACTCGGCCACCGGCATCATGTCCGGTACGCCGGGCGCAGGCGATGTCGGTACGTTGCAATTCATCCTGTGGGGAACCGACAACTACAACTACTCGGCCGGCGAGTACGTCAACATGACCATCGGCGCACCGAATCGGACACCCACTTTGGTGACAGCGCTGGCTGATCAGGCAGCTGCTCAGGGAGCCAGCTTCAGCTATACCGTTCCCTCGGGGGCATTCACCGATCCGGATGGCGACACGCTGGCTTATTCCGCTACCTTGGCCGATGGCAGTGCGCTGCCGTCCTGGCTGACCTTCAACGCATCGACCCGAACCTTCAGCGGTACGCCCAGCGCTTTGGGCACGGTCAGCGTCAAGGTAACGGCGAAGGATGGTGGCAATCTAAGCGCGACGGACGTATTCGACATCACGGTCAGTGTCCAGAACCTGACCCTCAACGGCACGACAGGGAACGATACGCTGACCGGTGGTGCCGGGAATGACACCCTGAACGGTCAAGCGGGCAACGACACCCTGAATAGTGGCGCCGGCAACGACACGCTCAACGGGGGAACCGGTAACGACACGATGGTCGGCGGATTGGGCGACGATACCTATGTCGTCGACAGCGCGACCGATGTCGTCACCGAAGCGGCCAACGAGGGTACGGATCTCGTTCAATCCAGCGTGACCCATACCCTTGCCAACAACGTCGAGAACCTGACGCTGACGGGTACGAGCGCCATCAATGGTACGGGAAATGCGCTGAACAACGTTTTGACCGGCAACTCGGCCGTTAACACGCTGACAGGTGGTGCCGGCAACGATACACTGGATGGTGCCGCCGGTGCCGATAAGCTCCTCGGCGGTGCTGGAGACGATACCTACATTGTCGACAACACGGGTGATGTCATTACTGAAAACGCCAGCGAAGGCAATGACACTGTCCGCAGTTCGGTCACCTTGACCCTCGCCAACAACGTTGAGAATCTGGTTCTGACCGGAACGACGGCAATTAACGGCACCGGCAACACCCTGAACAACACCATCACAGGCAACAGTGCGGCCAATACGCTCTCCGGCGGCACCGGAGCGGATACGATGATTGGCGGGGCCGGCAACGATACCTACGTTGTCGATAACACGGGTGATATCGTCACCGAGAATGCCAACGAAGGCACGGATCTCGTCCAGTCGGGTGTGACCTACACACTCTCGGCCAATGTCGAGAACCTGACCCTAACTGGCACGACGGCCATCAACGGCACTGGCAACGCGCTGGACAACGTGCTGACCGGCAATACGGCGGCCAATACGCTGACCGGAGGTGCGGGTAACGACACACTGAACGGCGGAACCGGCGCCGACGCGATGATCGGCGGTGCCGGCAACGACACCTACGTCGTCGACAACGCCAGCGATGTGGTCACCGAACTGGTCGGCGAAGGTATTGACCTCGTCCAATCCAGCGTTAGCACTACACTATCTGCCAACGTCGAGAACCTGACGCTCACCGGTACAACGGCCATCAACGGTACCGGCAACGCCCTGGACAACATGCTAATCGGCAACAGCGCCAACAACACCCTGACGGGTGGTGATGGCAACGACACTATCGATGGTGGAACAGGTAACGACACCATGGTGGGTGGTCTGGGCGACGATACTTACGTCGTTAACGTCAGCACCGATGTGGTGACCGAAGCGGCCAATGCCGGCAATGACACTATCCAGTCCGCCGTGACACTGACCTTGACGACCAACGTTGAGAACTTGGTCCTGACGGGTACGACGGCGATCAATGGTACTGGTAACACGCTGAACAACCTCGTCCGCGGCAACACCGCCATCAATACGTTGAACGGCGGCACCGGTAATGACATCCTCGAAGGTGGCGACGGCAACGACATCCTGACCGATACATCTGGAACAGCGCTGTTCAACGGCGGAGCGGGTGCCGACACCATCACCGGCGGCGCCAGTGCCGAAATCTTCCTTGGCGGTCTGGGCAACGACACCTACACCACGGCCGGTGGCAACGACATCATCCTGTTCAACAAGGGCGATGGACAGGACACCTTTGCGACCGGTGGTACAGGCAGCGATACGCTGTCGCTGGGCGGTAGTGGCCTGAGCTATGCCGACCTGACTTTCACCAAATCGACCAACGACCTAGTGCTCAAGGTCGGCACGACTGACCAGATCACCTTCAAAAACTGGTATGCCGCTACACCGTCGAAACCGGTAACCCGCCTGCAGGTGATGGCTGAAGCCATGGCTGGCTTCGCTCAAGGTGGCAGTAACCCGCTGCTGGACCAGAAAGTGGAGAACTTCAACTTCACCAGCTTGGTCGGCGCCTTCGATGCCGCACGCGCCGCCAACAGCAGTCTGACCAGTTGGGCACTGACCAATGCGCTGACCAACTTCCAGTTGGCCGGTTCGGATACGGCTGCCATGGGTGGTGATCTCGCCTATCAGTACGGCAAGAACGGTACCCTGGCTGGCATCGGTGTTACACCGGCACTGAGTACGCTGTCCGATACCAATCTGGGAACCAACCCGCAGGCGCTCAGTTCGCTGGCCAGCCTGCAAACCGGTACTGTTCGCCTGTCGTAAAGGCGGGACTCTGATCTGTGCGGTGGCGCCATGCCACCGCACAGGTTGATGCGCTCAACCATCCCATGAACAACCTATTTCCCAAGGCGGAAGCCAATCCGCTGGATTTCTCTCCGCCCCTCCTGCGCCTGCAGGAAGCCCCGCCCAATCCGCTCGGCCGCAAGGTGCTCTGGCTCTTGCTCGCCTTGCTGCTGGCGCTGCTCCTCTGGGCCCTGATCGGCAAACTCGACATCGTCGCCGTGGCCGAAGGCAAGCTGATCCCCGAAAGCTACGTCAAGATTGTCCAACCCGCCGACTCCGGTATCGTCAAGGACATCCTGGTCAAGGAAGGACAAAGCGTCCAAGCCGGCCAGGTACTGATGCGCATGGATACCTTGATCAGCGAAGCGGACAGTAAATCCATTGACGCCGACTACCAGCGCAAGCGTCTCGCTTTGCGTCGTATTGAAGCTGAACTGAGCGGCCAGCCCTTCAAGATACAAGCCGACGACCCGCCCCAACTCGCTCAGGAAATCGCCGCCCAGTACCGGGCCAATCGCAGCGCCCTCGAAGCGGCCCTGGCCGAAGAGCGCTCGCGGCTGATCAAGGCCAAACAGGACATGGCTGCCGCCGAACAGGTCAAGAAGAAACTCGAAGAAGTCCTTCCGCACTACCGCAATCAGGACCAAGCCTACGAAAAACTGGTCAAGGACGGCTTTGCCGGCTCGCTGATGGGCAGCGACAAGAAACGCGAACGCCTGGAAAAGGAACAGGAACTGCAAACCCAGGGTTTCCTGATCGAATCAGCCAAAGCCAATATCCTCCAGTCAGAAAAGAAGCTCACCCAAATCGATTCGGATTACCGGCGGCAACTGCACGCCGAGCGTAACGACATCCAAGGGCAATTCGACAAACTGGCGCAGGAAGTGGCCAAACAAAGCCATAAGCAGAGCCTGCTGGAACTGAAAGCGCCGCAGGACGGCGTCGTGAAGGATCTGGCCACCCATACGGCCGGCACTGTGGTTCAACCGGGCACCATCCTGCTGACCCTGGTTCCCAAGGATGAAATCCTGCGCGCCGAGGTCTGGGTGTCCAACGAAGACATCGGTTTCGTTCGCCAAGGCCAACCGGTAAAACTCAAGTTTGCCGCTTTCCCCTTCCAGAAGTACGGCATGATCGAAGGCACAGTCGAGCATGTCAGCGCCGACGCGGCGGACAGCAATACGGCAAATGCCAGCCAGAATGATCAGAGCAAGAAAACCCAGCCCTTGCTTTACAAGGCGCTGGTTCGCCTGAAGGACATGGCGCTGGCCATGGACGGGCAGCGCTTTGCGCTATCGGCCGGCATGCAGACGAATGCGGAAATCTGGCTAGGTGACAGGACGGTGATGGAATACCTGCTGTCGCCGGTCAGGAAAGCTTGGCATGAGGCGGCCAGGGAGCGGTAACAAAAAAGGATCAGGAAATCATGGGCAGAAAACGTCAATTGCAGTTTGGGGCAATCAATATCACGATGCCAGCACCGCATCGGCCTGAGCGTTACATCGAACTGTTCCACCGAGCAGGAGAACTGGATAAGGTCGTCAAGCTCAAAGGGGATTGGGTCGGCAAGCTCGGTACGCTGCGTGACGACAAAGATGCGGACGGTAGTGCAATCATTCGAGGCGAATTTTACAAATACATTGAACTGGATTCGACACGGGACTGGTTCAACGTCTTGAAGGGCAAGCCGGCCGATGAACGTGAGTTGGATCAGATTTCCATTCCCGAGCATTTGAAACCGCACTTCCAGTATGTTCCTTTTGTTTTCTTTTCGAAGGGGCATCGACTAGTCATGATCATCCGCGACAAGGAGGATGTGATTTCGGCGGCGCAGGCCGTAACTATCCTGCGCGGCATCTTTGCATCCTCGGAACTGGTTGCCATCTTTGGAAAAATCGATTTAGTGATTGAGCCGTCCCGAGATACTCTAGAGAAAATCTTGGGTATGCCGCGCCTGCGTACGCTGGAAATCGTGGTCACACCGCCCAATCCGGACGATTTCGAGGAGTTTGAGCGCGACCTGTTCGATGATATGGCCAGTCAGCGGGCCAGTAGCTATCAACTGACCTTGCAGGAAGAAGAAGGCGAAGGCTTGGCACCCAGCGACAAGGTTCGCAAATTGGCGCGAGTGGCCCAATCAAATGGCAAAGTATCAGGGGTAGGTGGGGCTCGTGGGAAAACGACCCGCTTATCGACCACGGAACATCCTCTGATCGAAAAAGCGCACTATGATCCTGATGTCGAGATTCGGGCCAATGTACTGTTGGTTAAAGCCAGGGAGATTCTCCAACAAATCAGGAACTGACATCGTGTGGGAAGGGGTAAAGAAAAGTTATGCTGGTGTCGGCGGGATTTTTGCCCGCTATTGGCGTGCCTATGGCGGCTCCCGAGCCCTGTTCAGCTCTCCCTATCTGCACATTTCTGTACTACTGGCAGCGGCCATGTATCCGTTCTGGCTCAGGGAATCCTGGTGGGATACCGCACTATCGACACTGCCCAATGTGCTGGGCTTCACATTGGCCGGATTCACCATCTGGCTGGGCTTTGGCGATGAGAAATTCAGAACCCTGATTTCACGGGCCAAGCCAGACCGGGAAAGTCCGTTCATGGGTGTCAGTGCTGGCTTTGCACATTTTGTGGTTGTTCAGATTCTTGCTCTGATGGCTGCGTTATGGGCCAAAGCGATGAATTTCCCGTTGCCCGCCGATTGCTGGTTGCATGAATTCATTCGCTTCGTCGCAATACCAGGCCAGTACATTGGCTTTCTGTTGTTCATTTATGCATTGATGTCGGCGCTTGCTGCCACGCTCGGCGTATTACGAGCGGCCTCTTGGTACGATCAGCACAAACGGAATGGTGCCGATACTGCTGATGGTGCGTCTAATCCGCCGAAGTAAATTATTGATTGCTGCCGCGCTGCGCTTGCCGCCTGGCTCGTTTGGCTTCGCCAATCCGAGACCACGGGGAGTTCGGATTAAATCAGATATAGATATCCAGATGGTGATTCAAATGCATCTGGTCAGGTCTGATGCGATTGCCTGGTCAACCTGAAAGAGAAAGGGTGGTCTGGTCAACGCGATTCTGCAGCAATTTCCCGGAACCGGGTTTTCCTCTCCCGCAAACCCCTGGATGAAATCCCCTGCAACAGCGGCGGCCAGCGGCTTGCTGAACAGATATCCCTGAATCCACTGGCACCCGATGCGTGACACGAATTCAAGTTGCGCCTCGGTTTCCACGCCTTCCGCAACGACCTGTTTGCCCAGTTTCTGGGCAAGCAGCATGGTCATTTCACAGATGGCGGCGTCGTTTTCATCGGTTTCGATGTCCTTCACGAAAGAGCGGTCGATCTTGATGATGTCGATCGGAAACAGCTTGAGATAGGCCAGCGACGAGTAGCCGGTACCGAAATCGTCGAGCGCCAGTTTGACCCCGATATCGGCCAGCGCCTTCATCATGACGATGTTTTCCTCCGGATCGCTCATGGCCATCGATTCGGTGATTTCCAGGTGCAACTGTCCTGGCGGCAAATCAAACTTTGCCAGCACCTGTCTGACCAGCGCCGGCAGGCTTTGGTCGTGGAATTGTGCCGGACTCAGATTCACCGACATGTGCAGATCGGTGTAGCCGGCCTGGTGCCAGCACTTCAATTGCCGGCAGGCCTCCTCAAGCACCCATTTACCGAGCGGGACGATCAGGCGTGTTTCCTCGGCCAACGCGATGAAATCACCGGGAAATACGAGGCCGCGGGTCGGATGCTGCCAGCGCACCAGGGCTTCGAGGCCGACCACACGCCGTGCCCCCGGTTCGATCTGCGGCTGGTAATGCAGCACGAACTGCTCTTTTTCCAGCGCAATCTTCAGTTCGTGCTCGATCGTCACGCGCTCTGCCACTTCGTCGCGCATGGCTTCGATGAAGAACTGGAAATCGCTGCGTCCATTCGCCTTGGCGTGGTACATGGCAATGTCCGCGCACTTGATCAGCTCGCTGATCTCGGTCGCGTTGTCCGGGTAAAGACAGATCCCGATACTGGGCGAAGTGCGCAACTCAGCGCCGGCGATGGCATACGGCGCCGCCAGCTGGGTGACGAGCTTGCTCGCGATCTCGGCCACCCCGTCACCGTCCTTCTCGATGCCGGAGAGCACCACGACAAACTCGTCGCCCCCCAGACGGGCCACGATGTCACTTTCCCGGACGGACTGCTGCAAACGCCTGGCCACCTGGATCAGCAACTGGTCGCCGACATTGTGGCCAAGCGTGTCATTGATCGTCTTGAAGTGATCAAGGTCGATCAGCATGATCGCCAGCGATTTGTCGAAACGCCGGGCGAAAGCCATGCCCTGATCGAGGCGTTCGTAGAGACTGAAACGGTTCGGCAGTCCGGTCAGCACATCGTGATGGGCCAGAAAACGGATTTTGTCCTCAGCCGCCTTGCGATCCGTGATGTCCTCGAAGGTACCGATGTAATTGACGACCTTTCCTGCACTGTCGCGCACCACGGAAATCGACAGCCGTTTGGGATAGGGCTCCCCGTTCTTGCGCCGGTCCCAGAGTTCGCCCTGCCAGTAATCATTGGTGAGCAGCGCAGCCCACATCTCCCGATACGTTTCCGCTGGCGTATTGCCGGCCGACAGCATCCGCGGGTCCTGACCGATGGCTTCTTCCTTGCTGTAGCCGGTCAGCTTCGTGAACTCGCGGTTGACGGCCAGAATCCGGTTGTTGGCATCGGTAATCAGGATGGCTTCGCCGCTGTTTGAAAAGACCCGCGACATCAGGTGCAGATTGTTTTCGACCCGCTTGCGCTCGGTCATGTCGCGACCGATACCGAGTACGCCAACCGCCCGCCCGCTCACCCCGGACATCGGGGTCTTGATGGTTTCGAGAAATATGGGCTGCCCGCTCTCGGCGTGGGTCAGCCACTCCTCGTTGACCCTGGGTGTGCCCGCCGCAATTGCCTCCCTGTCCTTCTGTCGAAAAAAATCCGCAAGCTCGGGCGAGGTGAAATCGTAATCGGTGCGTCCGATGATCTCGCATGTCGGCGCGCCAAACATGCGGCCGAACGCTTGGTTGCAAGCCAGGAAAACCCCCTCGGTATCTTTCAGCCAGACCGGGTCGGGCAGCGCATTGATCAGGGTTTCCATCTGCCCACGGCTTTCGTTGAGCTGAAGGTTGGTCAATGAAAGATGGGACAGGTAAGACGCGAGGCCAACGATCAGCCCCATGATCCGGCGCACCTGTTCGCGGCTGAAACGCGGCATTTCGTGGATTGCCGCCAGATAGTCGGCCGTATCGAAGCCGAAACGTTCGGCCTGGGCGATGAAGAAACCATCGTCGATCACGTCATCGTCGTAAAAGAACTGGCCGCAATAAAGATTGCCCAGATGGGCATCGCCGACAAAAACCGGCGTCACCACATCCCACAGGCCGTTCTTGCACTTGTAATCGATGAACTCACCTTCCTTCAGGTGGCTGGAGAGGAACAGGTCGCTCTCGGTGCAGTTGATGCAAGCCCCCGGGGTTGCCCGGTGAAAGTCGGTACACGCGCGTTGCCAGCCGGCGCTTTGCAGTATCTTGCCTTGCGGATCGAGCAGCGCCGTCGGCATACCCAGCAGGAGCGTCAGATCGTCCAGCAAGGTACTCAGGGAATTGATATCGATCAGCGATGCCAGTGGTGCTTCCGATATCGGATTGGGTGCCCTGCTCCGGGCCTGATCCCAAGTAATGTCGCTATTCAGGCGCCCCGAATACCACTTCACCTCACGAACATCGTTCGCCTTGATAGAACCCATTTAAAAACATCCCCGTATCTGAACCCAGTCTCGCGCCGAGCGCTCCGACCTTTTCCCCTGATTATAAAAGGGATATTCACCCGCCGCGCCCGATCACCGCAAATCAGGGCAGCGCCCGTTCCAGCAACACCGCCACATGCACCGCCTGGCGCCCGCTGCCATCCCTGATCTGGTGCCGGCAGGAAAAGCCGTCGGCGACGATCACAGTATCAGCGCTGGCGGCGCGCACCGCAGGCAGTAGCGCGAGTTCGCCCATCCGTACCGAAGCATCGTGGTGTTCGGCTTCCAGGCCGAAGCTGCCGGACATGCCGCAGCAACTGGCGTCGATGATCTCGAACTCGAATTCTGGAATCCAGCCGAGCACCTTCTTCACCGACTTCATCGCGCCGAAGGCCTTCTGGTGGCAGTGGCCATGTACCAGCGCGCGGCCGCCGGGGATGGGCTTGAGGTCGAGCTTCAAGCCCTTGTTGCCTTCGCGCATCAGGAATTCCTCGAACAGGAAGGCCTGTTTCGAGAGCTGGCCGACCTCGGGGCCGAGTCCGAGGCTGTAGAACTCGTCGCGCAGCGCCAGCAGGCAGGAGGGTTCAAGGCCGACGATGGGCGTGCCGGCGGTCAGCGCCGGGGCGAGCGCGGCCATGACCCGGCGCGCTTCGAGCTTGGCTTCCTCGAGCATACCTTGCGACAGGTAGGTTCGGCCGCAGCACAGCGGGCGCTCGGGTTCACCGTCGGTTTTTGCCGGTTCGAGCACCTCGACCGCGTAACCGCCGGCGCGCAGCACTTTCAACGCGGCGGCGGCGATTTCGGGCGTGTAGTAGTGGGTGAAGGTGTCGACGAAGAGCACGACCTTGCCGCGCTCACCGGTCGTTGGCGCGGCGTCGGACTGGAAGCCGGCGGCGACGATCTGCGGGATCGGCCGCCGCGCCGAGATGCCGAGCCAGCGCTCGGCGAGCTTTGCCACCCAGGGCGAATTGTTGCGCCAGCGCACCAGCGCCTGCAGCGTCGGCCGCCATTCGTGCAGCCAGCGGGGCAGCGCGCCGAACAGCCGGGCCCGGCGCGGCACGCCCTGGCGCTCGTTCTTCTGCGCCAGGTATTCGGTCTTGATCAGCGTCATGTCGACGGCGCTCGGGCATTCCTTCTTGCAGCCCTTGCACGACACGCAGAGGTCCATCGCGGCGGCGAGGTCGGGATGGGCGAAAGGATCGTCGCCGAGTTCGCCGTTGAGCGCCGCCTTGAACGCCTTGACCCGGGCGCCGGTCGAATGCGCCGGGTCGTACGTGATGCGGTAACTCGGGCACATCACGCCCTTGCCGTCGCGCTGGCACTGGTGGTTGATCATGCACACCGCCACCGCCTTGGCGTAGTTGCCGCCGGTGGCGGGAATGCCGGCATAGGCGTCGCCAACGCCGTAGGTGTCGTAGGCCGACCAGTCGAGATGGGTTTTCATGACTGTCAGGCAAGCAAAACCGGCGCCACAATAAAAACTATTTAAATCAATCCACTACAAGCCGCCACACCTGTTGCATTCCCGACAATGCAGAAATCGCGATGCCCCTAGACGCCGCCCCGATGGTCAGGCCGGCCACAAACCCATGTCGACCATTTGCCGGGTGGCTTCCGGCGCCCAGCCGCGATTGGCGGCCGGGCTGGCCGGGCTGGGGTGGAGGATGCGACCGAAGCGGACCGGCAGGCCGGCCAGGGCGATGGTGGCGCGCTTCTCGGCCCAGGCACCGACGCCGATCACCCATTCCGCCTGCAGCGCCTCGACCATGCGCCGCAGGTGGGCGTCGCAGGCAGCCTGCAACGGCCCGGCTTCGGCGACGGGCAGTTTGTCCGGGGTCAGGTTGCGGCCTTCGTCGAAGAAGACCAGCGGACAGTAATTGGCGACGAAATGCTCGGCAAAGAAGGCTTCCGGCGTGCCGAAGCGCTCGCGGAACAAGCCCCACAGGCGCTGCCCGCTGACTTCGCCGCGCTTGCAGGCAAAGCCGTCCACCGGTTTCTTGGGATTTTCCAGCGCCGGCTTGCCAACCGCGCCGGACAGGCCGAGCCAGCCACGCACTGCGGCGATCTCGCCAAACGGCACGCCGGTCTGGGCCATGCCGAACGGGCCGGGATTCATGCCAAGGAAGACGATCCGCTTCTTGTTGCTGCCAAAACGCTCCAGGTAGGCGCGATGGACCGTCCAGGCGTAGTCGAGCGGGTTATAGACATGGCTGACCGGCGCCGCGAAGCGCATCGCATCGACTTCGCGGGAAAGGGTCTGGGCAGCGTCGATGAGGCGGGAGGCAATGGCGGTCATGGGCGGAACGGGCAATGGGGAAAGGCCGGGATTATCCCAGATATCCAGCCGATGACCTGCGGACGGACCTGATAACATCCGGCCATGAGTCGCTACCGGGAACTCGCTGCGCACACGGAAAAGCTGATCGCCGACGGCCTGCTTCGTCCGGGCGAGCGCCTGCCGTCGGTCCGCAGCGCCTGCCGCAGCCACGCGGTCAGCCCGATCACGGTGACCCAGGCCTACTACCTGCTGGAGAGTCGCGGGCTGATCGAAGCGCGGCCGAAGTCAGGCTATTTCGTCCGCGCCCGGCTGGGCCAGCGCCTGGCCGAGCCGGCGATGAGCCACCCGGTCGGCGGCTCGACGCAACTTCAGGTCAGCGATTTCATTTTCCAGATCCTGGACAGCGTGCGCGACCCGGCGGTGGTTCCGCTCGGTTCGAGCTTTCCCGACCCACGACTGTTTCCGCTCGACAAGCTGGGGCGTCATCTGGCCAATGCTGCCCGCCGCTTCGATCCGCTGGCCAGCCTCAGCGACCTGCCGCCGGGCAACGAGGAGCTGCGCCGGCAGTTGGCGCTGCGCTACCTGGCGCTCGGCGCCGACGTCTCGCCGCAGGAGATCGTCATCACTTCGGGTGCCATGGAAGGGCTCAATCTCTGCCTGCAGGCGGTCACCCGGCCCGGCGACCTGATCGCCGTCGAATCGCCGACTTTCTACGCCGGCCTGCAGGCGAGCGAACGGCTCGGGCTCAAGGTCATCGAGATTCCCAGCCACCCCCGCGCCGGGGTCAGCCTGCCGGCGCTGGCCGAGGCCTTGCGCCGGCATCCGGTCAAGGCCTGCCTGTTCATGCTCAATTTCGCCAACCCCACGGGTAGCCGGGTCGCCGACGAACACAAGCGGGAACTGCTGGAACTGCTCGATCGCCACGAAGTACCGCTGATCGAGGACGATGTGTACGGCGAACTGCATTTCGGCCCGCAAGCGCCGCTGTGCAGCAAGGCCGCCGACCGGCGCGGGCTGGTCATGCATGTCTGTTCGTTCGCCAAGAGCCTGGCCCCGGGATACCGGATCGGCTGGGTCGCTGCCGGCCGTCACGCGCGCAGCATCCAGCGCCAGAAGCTTTCGCTCAGCCTGGCGACGACGGTGCCGGTGCAGATCGCCATCGCCGACTACCTCAGGCAGGGCGGCTACGAAAACCATCTGCGCCGTCTGCGCAATACGCTGGCCGCGCGGGAAGCGGCGCTGGTCGAAGCGATCGAGCGGCATTTCCCGCCCGCCACCCGGCTGGCGCGCCCGCAGGGCGGTTATTTCCTGTGGCTGGAACTGCCGCCTCAGGTCGATACCCTGCGGCTCCACCAGCAGGCGCTGGCGCAGGGCATCAGCATCGCCCCGGGACCGATCTTTTCGGCCAAGCGGGAGTTCGGCCACTATCTGCGGCTCAATTTCGGCCACCCCGACACCGCGGCAATGACGGCGGCAACGGCGGTTCTCGGCCAGTTGATCGAACAGCAGCTATAGCCGGCAATCTGTGCCTATCGGAAATCACAGCATCTGAATCTGTTCCCATTCCAGGCCGGGTGATTTACTCCGCCCCGATCGTCTCGACATCGCGACCGGAAGGAAACGGAATGCACAAACCCATCACCAAAGCCCAGGAAGCCAGGCTGGCCTTCTATCGGAAAAAGGGAAAAATACACGCCAGAGCCACCGCGGGGAAATTCAACCGCCTGCGCTGGACCATGGTCTGGCTGACCCAGATCGTTTTCTACGGTACTTGCTGGCTGAGCTGGGAGACGAACGGGGTGACGCGGCAAGCTGTCCTGCTCGATATCGCGCACGAGAAGTTCTACCTGTTCGGCCTCGTCCTCTGGCCGCAGGACGCCCTGTTGATGGCTTTTGGCCTGATCCTGGCGGCGACGGCCCTGTTCTTCGTGACCGCCATCGCCGGCCGCCTGTTCTGCGGCTTTGCCTGCCCGCAAACGGTGTACACCGCGATCTTCGCCTGGATCGAAGCCAGGGTGGAAGGCGACCACCTGGCTCGCCTGAAACTCGACCAGAGTCCGCTGAGCGCCCGCAAACTCGGGCTCAAGGCGATCAAGCACGGCTTGTGGCTGCTCTTCGCCGCGTGGACGGCGATCACCTTCGTCGGCTACTTCACCCCCATCCGCGAACTGCTGCCGTCCGTGCCGGCAGGCCGGCTGGGCCCTTGGGAGAGCTTCTGGCTCATCTTCTACGCAGCCTTCACCTACGTCCAGGCTGGCCTGGCGCGCGAGGCCGTCTGCCAGCACATGTGCCCCTATTCCCGCTTCCAGGGCGTGATGTTCGACCCGGACACCCGCAACGTCGCCTACGACCTGGCCCGTGGCGAACCACGCAACAGCCGCCGTCAGGCCGGTAGCAGCGGTGACTGCGTCGATTGCGGTATTTGCGTGCAGGTCTGCCCGACCGGCATCGACATCCGCGACGGCCTGCAGTACCAGTGCATCAACTGCGGCCTGTGCATCGATGCCTGCGATCAGGTGATGGACAAGATCGGGGCGCCGCGCGGACTGATACGCTTCATGTCCGAACGCGAAGCTGGCGGGGAAACGTCAACCCGGGGCTGGATCGGGCGACCCCGCGTGGCCGCCTACGCCGCCCTGTTGCTGGTGTTCTCGCTGCTTGCCGGGTGGACGCTGGGCGAACGCTCGCTGCTGCTGGTCGATGTACTGCGCGACCGCGGTGCCCTGCACCGGGAAACCGCCGACGGCACGATCGAAAACGCCTACACGCTCAAGCTGATGAATCTCGACGAGAAGCGGCGCAGCTTCACGGTCGATGTCAGCGGCCCGGCCAATATCGGCATCGTCGGCGAACGGGAGTTCACCGTCGAGGCCGGCAGCATCCGGCCGGTTTCCCTGACCCTCGCTGTCCCCGCCGACAGCGGCGCAAGCGGCATCCAGCCAATCCAGTTCCGGATCTGGGACCAAGACCGGCCAGCAAGCTCGGTGCTGGAAAAGAGCAGTTTTGTCCTGCCTTGAGGGCCAGTGGAACCAAGCGGCGGCTCAGCCCGATTCGCGCAGCTTGATGAGCGGCTGACCGCCAAACTCTCCGCGCGACAGGCAAGATTCCTGAGAAAATCGCCGCATGCAAGCAAGCCCCCGCCCTGTAGCGGCCAGCCGGCCGCACTTCCACCGAACGCCCGCCCTGCCTTTCGTCGAAGCACGCAGTGCCGCCGACTCGCAGGCCTGCTACCGACCGCATGCCCACGCCGAATGGTCGATCGGCGCGGTCGACGCCGGCAGCAGCCGATTTTCCGTCGGCGCGGAGGAGCGTCGGCTCGTCCCCGGCGATCTGGTCGTCATTCCGCCAGAGCGCGTCCATGCCTGCAACCCGCAGGCACATGGCCGCTGGAGCTACCGCATGCTCTACATCGACGCTGACTGGATGGCCGACTTCCTGGCGACGACCCCGTTCGCTGCCGCATTGACCGACACTGCCTGGCGGCACGCCCGCTCCCCGCTCGCCTACCGTCGCTTCGCCGAGGTTTTCGCGGCAGTCCGCACCGGCGCCGATGCCGGCCGTTTTGCCGAGGCCCTCGGCCAACTGTTCGTCGCGCTGAGCGAACCGCTCGCCGTCGCGCCGCCAATCGACGCCCTGCCGCCCGCCATCGCCAACGTCTGCGACTGGCTGGACGCGCATTGCGACGCAAGCATTCCGCTCGCCGAACTCGCCGCCCGCGCCGGCCTCAGCCCCTACCAGTTGATCCGCCGTTTCGTCCGCCACACCGGCATGACGCCGCACGCCTATCAACTCGACCGCCGCATCCAGCGTGCCCGCCGCCTGCTCGCCGCCGGCACGCCGATCTGCGATACCGCGCTGGCTACCGGCTTTGCCGACCAGAGCCACTTCCACCGCAGCTTCCGCGAACGCGTCGCGGCCACCCCGGGGCAATACGCCACCCGGCGCTGAACCGCGCAATTTCGTCCAAGACCGGCCGGTGCCGGCTGGCGATACTCCGCCCATTTGCGGAAGCCGCCATGCCCTTCGACTTCACCCAGTTCGGCCTCGTCGCCAGCGCCCACTTCGTCGCCCTGCTCAGCCCCGGGCCGGATTTCTTCCTGATCATGCGCACGCGCATCGTGCACGGCCTGCGCCCGGCCATCGCCACCAGCCTCGGCATCGCGCTGGCCAACGCCGCCTACATCGCCCTGGCGCTGACCGGCGTGTCACTCCTGGCGCAGTGGCCGCAACTGTTTGCTGTGCTGAAGTGGGCTGGCTGTCTCTATCTGGTCTGGCTCGGCCTGCTGTTCCTGCGCAGCGACGGCCGGCTGCCGATCACCGACGCAGCGCCGTCCGCGACGACAAAGCACTTTGCCCGACTGGCACCGCATCTGCTGCAGGGTTTCCTCTCCGGCATCCTCAACCCGAAGAACTCGCTGTTCTACGCCCTGCTCTTCGGCGCCCTCATCGCGCCAAGCACGCCGGCCGGCGAACAGGCGCTCTACGGCCTGTGGATGGCGAGCATCGTCTTCGCCTGGGACGCCCTGATCGCCCACAGCGTCGGCCAGCCCCGGCTACTGGCCTGGTTCCACCGCCACCTGCGCCACATCGAACGCAGCTCGGGCGTGGTCATGCTGGCGATTGCGGCGGGGATTGCGCTGCGCTGAAAAGCGCACCGACCGATCTTCCCAAGCTCACCGCCTCGGCGGATCGAGCAGGACCGGCAAGCGCCGCCGTCCGGTTGATTCGACTGTAAGAAATCCGCCCCCCGCCGCGACCAATCTCCAACTCAAGGAGATGTCATGCTCGAAACCCTTTCCCCCGCCGTTCTCGGCCTCGCCCTGCTGGCCGGCAGCCTGACCACGCTGTCGCCCTGCGTCTTTCCCGTGTTGCCGCTGGTGGTCGGCGGTGCCGTGCAGCAGAACAAGCTCGCGCCGGTGGCGATGGGCGTCGGCATGGCGCTGTCGTTCGCCTTGATCGGCATGCTGCTCGGCGCACTCGGGCCGGCGCTGGGCATCGACGGCGACCATGTGCGGACTTTCGGCGGCTGGCTGCTGCTGACGTTCGGCCTGGTCATGCTGGTGCCGGCGCTGAACGCCCGCTTCACCGAATGGATGCTGCCCATCGCCAGCCAGGCCAACGCTGCGTCGGCGCGGCTGAACGGCGGCTCGCTGGGCGGCGCCTTTTTGCTGGGTGGCGTGCTCGGGCTGGTCTGGAGTCCCTGTTCCGGCCCGCTGCTCGGTGCCGCGCTGAGCCTGGTTGCAGCCGAAGGCGGCGCCCTGCGCGGTGGCGTCGTGCTCGGTCTGTTCGGGATCGGTGCGGCGGTGCCGCTGGTCGGCGTCGCCTATGCCTCGCGCGCCGGCTTCGGTCGCGCCCGTGGCTGGGTCATGCAGCACATTGGCCGCATCAAGACCGTGTTCGGCGTCCTGCTGCTGCTCACCGGCATCGCCATCCTCAGCGGCGCCGACAAATGGCTGGAAGCCATCATCGTCGAACGTTTGCCGGATTCCTGGGTCCGACTGACCACGCTGTTCTGAAATCTTCTGTAAGAAAGTCGGCCATGACGCCGACCAAGCAACAGGCAGGCTTTCTGCCATCACCCCACCTCAATGGAGACCATCATGAAAAAGCAGACAATCACCTCCCTGGCCATCGGTTCCGCCTTCGCCGCCGTCGCCCTGACCCCGGTTGCCCACGCCGCCGACAACCCCTTCGCCGCCAAGCAGCTGTCGGCCGGCTACCAGCTGGCGCAGGCCGACACCAAGGGCAAGGAAGGCAAATGCGGGGAAGCCAAGTGCGGTGCCGAGAAGAAGGCGAAGGATGCCAAGTGTGGCGCCGACAAGAAAACGGATGCCAAGTGCGGCGCTGACAAGAAGCCGGCCGACAAAAAGGCAGATGGCAAATGCGGCGAGGCCAAGTGCGGCGCCAAGAAGTAAGACGCTGAACCAACGGGCCGGCGGTCGATGCCGGCCCTTTCAAGGAATATCCTCATGCCGCTATCCCTGATTCCCCGCCAGCCGGTCCCGGCGCTCAATGTGCCGCAACTCTCCGGCAGCCGCCTGACGCTCGCCGCCGGGGCAGCGCCTGCCTTCACGCTGCTGGTCTTCTACCGCGGTTACCACTGCCCGCTGTGCCGTACCTACCTGAGCGAACTGAATCGCCTGCATGACGAATTCGCCGCCCGCGGCGTGGTCGTCAAGGTACTCTCGTCGGATACCGAAGAACGCGCCCGCCGCGCCGCCGACGAGTGGTCGCTCGACCAGCTCGACCTCGGCTACGGTCTGAGCGAGGCCGACGCCCGCGCCTGGGGCCTGTACATTTCCACCGGCCGCGGCCTGACCTCGACCGGCGTCGAGGAACCGGCGCGTTTTTCCGAGCCCGGCGTTTTCCTGATCCGCCCCGACCTGACGCTGTACTGGGCCAACGTCCAGACCATGCCCTTCGCCCGGCCGCACTTCAAGGACATGCTCGGCGCCATCGACTTTGTCGTCGCCAAGGACTACCCGGCGCGCGGAGAAGCCTGATGCACGCCCGCCCGCCGCGCGGCGCCGGCCTCGGTTTCCGGCGCGAACTGATCGCCCCGCTGCAGGCCGGCGTGCCGGCAGCCATCGATTTCTTCGAACTGGCGCCCGAGAACTGGGCCGGCATGGGCGGGCGCTCGGCACGGCAACTGCGCGAATTCACCGAACGCTACCCCTTCGTCTGCCACGGTCTGTCGCTGTCGCTGGGCGGCAGCGGGCCGCTCGACGAGGCGCTGCTCCACCGCACCCGCGACTTCATGCGCGAACACGGGATGACGCTGTACACCGAGCACCTCTCGTGGTGCGCCGACGACCGCCAGCTCTACGACCTGCTGCCGATCCCGCAGACCGAAGCGGCGGTGCGCTGGACTGCCGAACGCATCCGGCACGCCCAGGACATCCTCGGCCGGCAAATCGGCATCGAGAACGCCTCGACCTACGTCGAACCGCCCGGTGCCGAGATGAACGCCGCCGAGTTCATTGGCGCCGTGGTCGAGGCCGCCGACTGCCTGCTTCACCTCGACGTCAATAACATTTACGTCAATAGCCGCAACTTCGGCTTCGACGCGCACGAATTCCTCGCCGCGCTGCCGCTGGCGCGCACCTGCTACGTCCATGTCGCCGGCCACTACGTCGAGCCGGACGGGCTGATCATCGACACCCACGGCGCACCGGTGATCGACCCGGTGTGGGCACTGCTCGCCGACGCCTATGCGCGCATCGGCGGCGAGGTACCGACCTGCCTCGAACGCGATTTCAATTTTCCCGATCTGGCGGCCTTGACCGCAGAGGTCGAAACCATCGCCCGGCTGCAGGCCGCAGCGAAGCAGCGCAAGGCGGCCTGAACATGGAATTCCAGAACTTCCAGCAAGCCTTCGCCAATCACCTGCGCGACCCGCAACGCGCCCCCCGACCGGCCGGCGTGCCGGCACGCGGCATGGGCGTGTACCGCGAGCTGGTCGGCAACAACCTGCAGGGCTTCATCGACAGCGCCTTCCCAGTCTGCCGCGCCATCCTCGGCGAGGCGCGCTGGCAGCGCCTGGGGCGCCGCTTCCGCCGTGACTGGCCCCTGCACACGCCGTGGTTCCGCGAAATCCCGCGCGAGTTCGTACAGTTCCTGGCGCAAACGCCGCGCCTGCGCCTGCCGCGCTGGCTGCCCGAACTGGCGCATTACGAATGGGTCGAACTGGCCGCCGACATCGCCGACGCACCGATCCCGCCGCACGACCCGGCCGGCGACCTGCGCCACGGCACGATCATCCTCAACCCGGTGCTGTTCAACCTCGCCTACGTCTGGCCGGTCCACCGCATCGGCCCCGACTGGCGCCCGCGCAAGGCGCAGGCAACGCACCTGCTGGTCTATCGCGACACCGACGACATCGTCCGCTTCAGCGAAACCAACCCGGTCACCGCCCGCCTGCTCGTGCTGCTCGCGGAAACGCCACAAAACGGCGAAGCCGCCTGCCGGCAGATCGCCGCCGAACTACAGCACGCCGAACCCGAGCGGCTGGTCGAGTTCGGCCTTGAACTCCTCGCAGACCTGCGTCGCCAGGGGATAGTGCTCGGCACGGAGTAAGCACGGGATCACCGTACTTTGACCGGCTCGAATCGACCCGAAGCGGAATTTGGTTGTTTGTGAAAGCGGACGTTCAACAACGGATCGCGCGTAGGCTTTGCAGAATTTTTTGAACGGCCGCAGTCGGCCGAATACCGCCTGACAACCAATGCCCAACACGACGATATTTGCCGGTCTACTTCATTGCAATGCGTTCATTCAGCCCGACCCAGACAACGCAGTGTAAGAATTCCCCCACCAACTCCGACCAATCATCACCATCCTCAACCCCTCGGAGTCCATCATGAAAACCATCCGCCTGCTCGCGGCCCTCGCCTTCACCACCATCGCCGGTTTTGCCCAGGCGCTCGACATCGCCCCGTGGACGGCGGCCGACTTTGCTCAGCAACAGACTGCCGGCAAGGCCGTTGCCCTACATTTCCACGCCGACTGGTGCCCGACTTGCCGGGCACAGCAGAAGGTTTTCGACGGCTGGCGTGGCGATGCTGCCGTACCCGGCCGCCTGCTCGTCGTCGATTACGACAACGCCCGCGAACTACGCCGCCAGTTGGGCGTGCGCATGCAATCAACGTTGATCGTCTTCAAGGGTGACAAGGAAGTCGCGCGCCTGGCTGGCGACACCGATCCGGCCAAGCTGCGTGCCGCGCTGGAAGCCGCCCGTTGAGCTACCATGGCGGCATTGACGCCCGCGCCACGGAGGCCGCCATCGCTCCCCCTGCCAGCATCGACAACGCCTTTGTCGAACAGGTCCGCCGCGACATGCTGGCTTTCGCCCAGCTCCAGTTGCGCGATGCCGCCCTGGCCGAAGACGCCGTCCAGGATGCCCTGACCGCCGCGCTGACCAGCGGCAAGGATTTCGCCGGCCGCTCGGCGCTGAAGACCTGGGTGTTCGGCATCCTGCGCCACAAGATCGTCGACCTGATCCGCCAGCAGTCGCGGACGACACCGGTGTCGGCTTTCGGCGGCGACGAGGACAGCCTGGACCAGGCCTTCGATGCCCTGTTCAAGGAAAACGCCCACTGGCAGCCGGCGCACCGCCCGGCCGCCTGGGGCGATCCGGAAAGCTCGCTGCGCGACAAGCACTTCTGGGTCGTCTTCGACGCCTGTCTGACGCACCTGCCCAAGAACACCGCGCGCGTCTTCATGATGCGCGAGTTCCTCGAACTCGATACCGGCGAAGTCTGTTCCGCCGCCGGCATCAGCACCAGCAACTGCCACGTCATCCTGCATCGCGCCCGCAGCGCCTTGCGCGGCTGCCTGGAGAAAAGCTGGTTCCTCGCCGGAGAACGCCCATGTTGAGCTGCAAGGACGCCACCCGCCGCATGTCGGAAGCCGAAGACCGCGAACTCGGCCTCGGCGAACGCCTCGAACTCGGCATGCACCTCGCCCTGTGCAAGGGCTGCCGCAACTACCAGCAGCACCTGCAGGTGTTGCGCGATGCCTGCCGCGGGTACCGGGACGAGCTGACGAACCCGGAAAAGGAATAAGGCGCAATTGCCGGCATCGCCATACAGAATCTCTCCCACTGGGAACCGAGGGTGCTACCCAAACCGGTCAATTCCCGGGACAATCGCGCCCTCAGCGCTGACCGCCTCCATTCGTGCCCACCGCCTACCTCGCCGGCTATCCGCCCAACCTGACCGAACCGGTCGCCCGCCTGCTTGAGCAGGGGCGTCTGGGCGAGGCTTTGCGCAAGAAGTATCCGGAGGCGCACGCGGTACGCACCGACCGGGCCTTGTACGATTACGTGCAGGATTTGCGTGGCGAGTTCCTGCGCAATGCGCCGCAGCCGAGCAAGATCGTTTTCGACGGCA
The DNA here is from genome assembly GCF_937982035.1 of uncultured Azonexus sp. NCBI lineage: Bacteria > Pseudomonadati > Pseudomonadota > Betaproteobacteria > Rhodocyclales > Azonexaceae > Azonexus > uncultured Azonexus sp. Next base: position 15,479 of record NZ_CALJNI010000017.1, on the reverse strand, counting down.
AGCTGCAGTCGGTCGGCCGGGCGCTGGGCACGCACACCCGTGTGGCACGGGTGCAAGGCGGCAAGTTGAAGACCAAGCATGAAATCCGGATCGCCGCCGTGTTCCGCGAGGCGCCGCCGGAATTCCTGCGCATGATCGTCGCCCACGAACTGGCCCACCTCAAGGAAAGCGAGCACGACAAGGCCTTCTACCAGTTGTGCCGACGCATCGAGCCGGATTACCACCAGTTGGAATTCGATCTGCGCGTCTATCTATGCCATCTCGCTACCGGCGGCGAGGGTTTGTGGCCGGCGATGTCCGGTTTGCGACATCCGGCCTGACAGGGCAAAAACACGAACACCGCAAGCCATTGATTTATTGAGAAATAACTCACTGGCACAGCGATTGCTGAAGAGGCTCCGAACAGTTTTCTTGGAGCCCTCATCGTGGAACTTCCAGTCATCAGCAACAACGCACCAGCCGCCGAAGGCGGCGGCTGTTCTTCCAGCGGTTGCGGCACGGCGCCGGACGGGCTGGCCCATCTACCGGATCACATCCGCGCCAAGGTACAGGATCATCCCTGTTATTCGGAACAGGCGCACCACTATTTCGCCCGCATGCACGTCGCCGTGGCGCCGGCCTGCAACATCCAGTGCAACTACTGCAACCGCAAGTACGACTGCTCGAACGAATCGCGCCCGGGCGTCGTCTCCGAGCTGCTGACGCCGGATCAGGCGATCAAGAAGGTGCTCGCCGTGGCCGCCGAGATTCCGCAGATGACGGTGCTCGGCATCGCCGGCCCCGGGGACCCCCTGGCCAACCCGGGCCGCACTTTCGACACTTTCCGCCAGCTCTCCGAGAAGGCCCCGGACATCAAGCTGTGCGTGTCGACCAACGGTCTGTCCCTGCCCGAGCACGTCGACGAAATCGCCAAACACAACATCGACCACGTGACGATCACCATCAACTGTGTCGACCCCGAAGTTGGCGCCAAGATCTACCCGTGGATCTATTGGGAGAACAAGCGCATCTTCGGCATCGAAGGCGCGCGCATCCTGATCGAGCAGCAGCAAAAGGGTCTGCAGATGCTGACTGACCGCGGCATCCTGGTGAAGGTCAATTCGGTGCTGATTCCCGGCATCAATGACCAGCACCTCAAGGAAGTCTCCAAGGTGGTCAAGGCCAAGGGTGCCTTCCTGCACAACGTCATGCCGCTGATCGCCGAGGCCGAGCACGGCACCTACTACGGCATCATGGGCCAGCCGGAACCGACCCAGGAAATGCTGCAGGAGCTGCAGGACGCCTGTGCCGGCGACATGGCGATGATGCGCCACTGCCGCCAGTGCCGCGCCGACGCGGTCGGCCTGCTGGGCGAGGATCGCGGCGACGAGTTCACCATGGACAAGATCGACGTCATGGAGGTCGATTACGAAGCCGCCATGGTCCGCCGCAAGGCAGTGCATGACGCGATCATCGAGAAACTGGAAGCCGAACGCGGCGTCGCCAAGCCAAAGCCGACCGACATTCCGGAAGGTTCGCGCCCGGTGCTGATGGCGGTGGCCGGCAAGAACGGCCTGGTTGCCGAGCACTTCGGCCACGCCCGCGAGTTCCTGATCTACGAGGCTTCGCCGGAAGGCGTGCGTTTCATCAGCCACCGCAAGACCGAGCTCTACTGCGGCGGCATGGATGCCTGCGGCGACGGCGACGTGGTCGAGGCGGGCGCCAGCGAATCGCTGCTTGACCGCAACATCCGCATCCTCGAAGGCTGCGAGGTCGTGCTCTGTTCCAAGGTCGGTTACGAGCCCTGGGCCAAGCTGGAAGCCGCCGGCATTGCGCCGAACGGCGAACACGCGATGGAGCCGATCGAGGAAGCGGTGATGGCGGTGTACAAGGAAATTGCGGCGACCGGCAAATTGCTGCCGCAAGCCGATTCTCTGAAGGTGGCGTAAATGGCACTGCAGATAACCGAATCCTGCGTCAATTGCTGGGCTTGCGTCGATGTCTGTCCGAACGACGCCATCTACCAGCCGGACCGCGACGAAGCGCCGCATTTCCTGATCAGCGCGGACAAATGCACCGAATGCCTGGGCGACCACGCCGACCCGCAATGCGCGGCGATCTGCCCGATCGAAATGGCGATCGTCAATGAACTCGGGGAATTCCTCAATCCGCCGGGATCACTGACCGGCATTCCAATCGAAAAGCTGAAGGAATTCGGCTTGTGGCGGGAGGCAGCCTGATGGCGGTCATCACTTTCTACGAAAAACCCGGCTGTAAAGGCAATCTGCGCCAGAAGACGCTGCTTGCCGCCGCCGGTCACACCGTCCAGGCGAAAAGCCTGAAAAGCGAAGCCTGGACGGCCGACCGCCTGCTCCAGTTCATCGGCAAGCTGCCGGTCGCGCGCTGGTTCAACCCGGCCGCACCGGCGATCAAGAGCGGCGAGATCGTGCCCGAGAACATCAGCTTCGAGCACGCGCTGCAGTTGCTGCTGGAGAACCCGCTGCTGATCCGCCGCCCGCTGATGGAAGTCGGCGACGAACGCATGGTCGGTTTCGATCCGGCCGCAGTTGACGCCTGGGTCGGACTCAACGGCGTCGAGCTGCCGGCAGGCAATATCGAAGCCTGCGTGCACGGGCCGGAGGGCCATGGCAGCTGTGGCAGCCATGCGCACGACGAGGAAGAACATGCCGGTTGCGGGACTCACTGACGGCGCCGTCGAGATTGCCCCGGGCGTCCACTGGGTGGGCGCCCTCGACCCGCACCTGCGTTCCTTCGACATCATCCTGAAAACCGCCAACGGCACCAGCTACAACAGCTATGTCGTGCGCGGCGAAACGGGCGTGGCGGTCATCGACACGGTCAAGGAAAGCTTCGCCGACACCTTCTTCACCCGGCTCGAATCGGTGGCCCGTTACGACGAAATCACCACCATCGTCCTCAACCACCTCGAACCGGATCACAGCGGCGCCCTGCCCGAGCTGCTCAAGCGCGCGCCGCAGGCCAAGGTGTACCTGTCCAGCCGCGCGCAGATGATGCTGAAGGCGCTGCTCAAGCCGACCGGCGAAAAGCCGCCCGAATACATTCCGGTCACCACCGACGACGAAGTCGACCTCGGCGGGCGCACCCTGCGTTTCCTGCACACGCCCTACCTGCACTGGCCGGATACCCAATGCACCTACCTGGTCGAGGACGGCATCCTGTTCTCCGGCGACATCTTCGGCTGCCATTTCTGCGACGCCCGGCTGTTCAACGACCGGGTCGGCGATTTCCGTTTTTCCTTCGAGTACTACTACGCGCACATCATGCGCCCCTTCCGCGAGCACGTGCTCGACGCGGTGGCGTTGATCGAGCCGCTCGAACTGAGCACCCTCTGCCCGGCGCACGGCCCCATCCTGCGCCATCAGCCGCGTGATTACCTGCACCGCTACCGCGAACTGGCGACACCGCGGCTGTTCAACGAAGCAAAAAGTGAAAAGACGCTGGTCGTCTTCTACATCTCGGCCTACGGCAACACCCGGCGCATGGCCGAAGCCCTGGCCGCCGGCGCCGAGCGCATTGAAGGCGTGCGCGTCTCGCTGTACGACCTCGAAGGCGGCGAAGACGGCATCTTCACCGACCTGATCGAGGAAGCCGACGGCCTCGCCTTCGGCAGCCCGACGATCAACGCCGACGCGGTCAAGCCGGTGTGGGACGTGCTCTCGTCGCTGACCACGGTCAACGTCAAGGGCAAGCTCGGCGCCGCCTTCGGCTCCTACGGCTGGAGCGGCGAAGCGGTGCGGCTGATCGAGGATCGCCTGCGCGGACTCAAGCTGCGGGTGCCGGTCGAAGGCCTGCGCATCAAGCTCGTCCCCGATGCCGGCGAACTCGACGCCTGCCGCGACCTCGGCGAACAACTGGCGCGCCACCTGACCGGCCGCCTCGAAACGCGCGTCATCGACATGGCCGAACTGGCCTGAAACAGGAGAAAAAACAATGCCCAAAGCAAAAGTCACCTTCCAGGATATCGGCGTCGCCGTGACCGTTCCCGCCGGCACCCGGCTGATCGAAGTCTCGGAGAAGGTCGGTGCCGGCATCACCTACGGCTGCCGCGAAGGCGAATGCTGCACCTGCCTGACCAAGGTGATCGAAGGCGGCGAAAACCTCGCCCCGCCGAGCGTGCTCGAAGACCAGGTGCTCAAGGACAACATGGCCCCGCGCGGCCACCGCCTGGCCTGCCAGGCCCAGATTCTTGGCGGCGAAATCGTCGTCAAACCCGCATAAGACCCACAACCGCTGCATCCCGACAACAACAGAGAAACCTCGAAAACCCGCTTACCGGAGAAAGAACAAATGGCTCTCATCACTTTTACCAGCCCGCTGCACAAGGACAAGACGGTTTACGCCGTCGCCGGCAGCAATCGCCAGACCGTCCTCACGCTGGCCAAGGAACACCACATCCCGATCGATTTCGGCTGCGAGAATGGCGACTGCGGCACCTGCCTGGTCAAGGTCTCGTCGGTCGACGCCAAGCGCAGCCCGATGGGCGCACCGCTGACCGATCACGAAATCCGCGTGCTCAAGGAACTGGGCAAGATCACCCAGGCCGAAGTCGACAAGATGCTGGTCGACGACCTGTGCCCGACCCAGTGGCGCCTGGCCTGCCAGATGGTCCTGCGCGATGAGGATCTGCTCATCGAATACCCGAGCAAGTGACCATGAACGCCCCGGATCGTCTGAACTACCGGCGCATGCTGTTCGATGCGCTGCTGGCGGCACCTGCCGCCGCTGCGGTGGCCGGCGATCCGAACCGGGCGTTGCTGGCCAGCATGCTGGCCGGCCAGGCCGTTGGCGACGGTTGCCTGCCGGCCGATCTCGGCCTCGGCGAAGCCGTCTTCGGCGGCCTGCTGGCCAGCTACTTTGCCGGTTTCGACCATGCCGGCCTGCCGCGCCATGTGGACAGCATCCCGGAATGGGCGGACCTGCAGCAACTGCTGCTCGATCACCGCGACCGCCAGCGTGAATCGGCACCCCTGCTCGCCAACATCGTCGCCACCGCCTGCGCCGGTCGCGACCACCTGTGGCAGGACCTTGGCCTGATCAACCGCGACGAACTGACGCAATTGATGCGCATCAACTTCCCCAGCCTGGCCCTGGCCAACAGCGGCGACATGAAGTGGAAGAAATTCCTCTACCGCCAGTTCTGCGCCCAGGAAGGTATTTACGTCTGCCCCGCCCCCTCGTGCGGGGTTTGCAAGGATTACGCCAAATGTTTTGGACCGGAGAACTGATCGCCCGCAACGCGCCGGTTCGCCGCCGCGTCACCGCCGAACGCCCGCCGCTGGTCGAGCGTGCCGTCGCCGCCTATGTCGGCCTGGCCATCGGCGACGCCCTCGGTGCCACGGTCGAATTCATGACGCCCAAGGAAATCCGCGCCCATCACGGCGTACACGAAAACATCGTCGGCGGCGGCTGGCTGCGCCTCAAGGCCGGCCAGGTCACCGACGACACGACCATGGCGCTGGCGCTCGGCGAGTCGATTCTCGCTGCCGGCCGCGTCGATGCGCTGGCCGCCGCCGACGCCTTCGACGCCTGGATGCGCGCCAAGCCGGTGGACATCGGCAATACCGTGCGCCGCAACCTGGTCAGCTTCCGCAGCAGCCGCAATCCTGAAGCCCCGCAGTCCGAGCACGACGCCGGCAACGGCGCGGCGATGCGTGTGCTGCCGGTCGCCCTGGCCTGCTACGGTAAGCCCGCGCCCGAAGTCCGCGCCGCCAGCCGGGCACAGGCCCATGTCACGCACCACAACCCGCTGTCCGACGCGGCCTGCGAAACCCTGATCTTCATGGTCCAGGATTTCCTCGGCGGCCGCGATGTCATCGACGTCGAACGCGAACGCGCCGGCGGCCTGGTCCAGGCCTTCCCGGTCTTCGCCTGGGATCGCAAGCACAGCGAGAATCCCAGCGGCTACGTGGTCGACACCATGCAGGCGGTGTTCCAGTCACTGTTCGCCACCGAATGCTTCGAGGACTGCCTGATCGACATCGTCAACCGAGGCGGCGATGCCGACACCACCGGCGCCATCGCCGGCATGCTGGCCGGTGCCCGCTACGGACTCGACGGCATCCCCCGACGCTGGTTGCGCGGCCTCGACGAACTGACCCGCGTCCGTTGCGAAAAGCAGGCCGAAGCGCTGATGGCGCTGGCGGAAAAGGCTGTCTGACAAGCCTCTCCGGGCGTGGATGACTTTTTTCGGCGGATTGGGTAAATTCGCGCGCCGCTCACACGGGTCACGCCATGGACAACGACATCCAGATTCGCCTGAAACAGGAAGACAACCGCGTTTTTCTCGACATGCCGGATACCCCGGATAATCCCTGCTTTTCCTGCGGGGCCTGTTGCCAGCATTTTCGCATTTCCTTCTATTGCGGCGAGGTTGCCGGCGGTAGCGGCGGCTTTGTCCCGGCCGAACTGGTGACCCGGCTCAACCCGGTGATGGCCTGCATGAAAGGCACCGAAGCCGGCGGCGCCCGCTGCATCGCGCTGCAGGGCACGGTCGGCCAGCCGGGCATTGCCTGCGGCATCTATGCCAACCGGCCGACCCCCTGCCGCGAATTCCCGACCTGGCTCGACGACGGCAGCCCCAACCCGGATTGCCAGCGCCTGCGCGCCGCCATCGGCCTGCCGCCGCTGCAGCCGGTGGCGCCGACCCCGCCGCACACCAGCGAACCGGTGCAGCTGAACGACCCGCTCGCCACCCTGAGCGAATGCCTGCCAAGCTCACCCGCACAGGCGGATACCGACTGTTGCAAACCGTTACTTGAGGGCGAGCCGGCGCCCCCTTATGCTGTGATCCATGAGCTGAACAGACATCAGCCCTGACGGTCAGGCCTCCTCCCCCTCGACCCAAGACCGTCCAGAAAGCCTCGTACTCCCCCCGGTGCGAGGCTTTCGCCTTTTCAGGTGGCCAGCAGCGCCGCGGCCAGGGTTTTCAGCGCAGCCAGCGGCGGCGCTTCGCGCAAGCTGATCATGCCGGTCGGCACCCGGGCGATTTCCGGCGGCACCGTTTCGACCACCAGATCCTCGGCATGCAACGACTGCTCGACCACCCGGCGCGGCATCAGCGTCCACCCGAGGCCGACCGAAACGCAGCCGAGGATGCCTTCGAGCGTGCCGAATTCCATCGCATCGGTCAGCGTGTGCCCCTGGCTGCGCTGCCAGGCCAGCGCCCGGGCCCGGTAGGCACAGCCCTCACGGAACAGGATCAGGGGTTGCTGCAGCGGATCGCTGCCGGCGGCATGGACCTGCACCAGTTCCTCGACCACCAGTTCCTCGAACTGCAGGTCGGGATCGACCACCGGCCCGGCGATGAAGGCACAGTCGAGCTTGTGCTGGCGGACCTTGTCGGCCAGCGCCGCACTGGTGTCGGTAAACACCCGCAGTTCCATGCCCGGATGGCTGGCCCGCACCGCCTTCAGCGCACGCGGCAGGTGCAGGGCGGCGAAGGTTTCCATGGCGCCGATGCGCAACTCGCCGGTGCTCTCGCCGACCTGGCGCACCGCCGCCGTCGTCTGCCGCTCCAGCATCAGCATGCGCCGTGTGTAGTCGAGCAGCACGCGCCCCGGCGGTGCCAGCTCCAGCCCGCGTCCCTTGCGGAAGAACAGTTCGGCCCCCAACTCTTCCTCCAGCCGGCGGATGCGCGTGGTGACGTTCGATTGCACCGTGTTCAGCTTGCGCGACGCAGCCAGGATGCCGCCTTCTTCGACCACCGCCTGAAAGGTTCTGAGCGCGACCAGTTCCATAACCATCTCCAATAACGAACGATTCGTTCTTGATAAATCAATTGTTGAGATAGCTTAGCCCGTTTATCGTTGTCGCACCAACAGGAGACAAAAAATGAACGAACAACGAGAACGGCTCAAGGTACTGGGCGCGGGGATTTTCAGCCTACTGCTGGCGATGGGCGTCGCCCGCTTCGCCTACACGCCGCTGCTGCCGCTGATGCAGCAGCAGGCCGGCCTGGGCATCGCCGACGCCGGCTGGCTGGCGGCAATCAATTACGGCGGCTACCTGTGCGGCGCCCTGCTCGCCTCGCTGGTCAGCGACCTGGTGCTCAAGGACAAGCTGTACCGGATCGGCATGATCCTGGCCATTGCCAGTACGGCGATGATGGGGCTGAGCACCGATCCAACAGTGTGGGCGATTTCCCGCTTCGTCGCCGGCCTGAGCAGCGCGGCGGCGATGCTGTTCGGCACCGGGCTGATCCTCAACTGGCTGATCCGCCACCAGCATCGCAGCGAACTGGGCATCCACTTCGCCGGCATCGGGCTCGGCATTGCCGGCTGTGCCGCTGCCGTCGCGCTGATGCAGCACTGGCTGGACTGGCGCGAGCAGTGGTTCGCGCTGACCGCCCTCGGCTGTCTGCTCGCCATCCCGGCACTGCGCTGGCTGCCGGCACCGGACACCAGTGGCCTGACCCGCAGCGGCGAGAAGCTCGAAGACAACCCGCCGTCGCCGCTGTTCATGCGCCTGTTCATGGCCGCCTACTTCTGCGCCGGGGTCGGCTACGTGGTCAGCGCCACCTTCATCGTCGCCATCGTCGACCGCCTGCCCGGCATGGCCGGCCAGGGCACGCTGGTCTTCCTCGCGCTCGGCGTCGGCGCGGCACCGGCCTGCATCGTCTGGGACCTGATCGCGCGGCGCATCGGCGATCTCAACGCACTGATCGCCGCCGCCGTGCTGCAGATCGCCGGCATCCTGCTGCCGCTGGCCGGCGGCCTGCCGGCGGCGCTGGCCGGAGCGATGCTGTTCGGCGGCACCTTCATCGGCATGGTCAGCCTGGTGCTGACCATGGCCGGCCGCTACTACCCGACCCGCCCGGCCAAGATGATGGGCAAGATGACCGTTTCCTACGGCGTCGCCCAGATCCTGGCGCCGGCCATCACCGGCTGGCTGGCCGCCAGCCGTGCCGGCGACTACGCGGTCGGCCTCTACCTGGCGGCCGGGGTGATGCTGGTCGGCAGCGTATTGTTGCTGGTGCTGAAGGTGGTGCAACGGCGGGAAGCGAATGCGCAGGCAACACTCTGCCCGCAGACCTGAGTTTCAGGCCATACCCGACGCTTTCAAGCGCGCCGCCAGCGCGGCATCCATGGTTGCCAGATGGGTGGCGAACCAGGCGGGCAGGCCGCGCGCGTAATCGCGGGCCGATTTCAGACGGCCGACGGCAACGCTGCGGCCGAAATGCGCCAGTTCGCCAAGCACGCGCAAATGCTCGCTGTTGTGCTCGCCGATGGCGGGAAAACGGCAGGCTTTCATCAGCCTGCCTTCGTGCTCGAAATGCGCGCGGGTGTGTTCGACCAGTTGCGAAAACACGGCCGGGAATTCGTCATCCGAGGCTAGCTGCAAGGTTTCGACCAGGGTGATGAATTCCCGGTGGGTGGCGTCCATATCCGCCACCCCGAGCGCCAGACGCTCATCCCAGGGCATCAGACGGCGCCGTGGTTTTCGCGCTTGTTGGCATTGGTCTTGCCCACCGCTTCCTCGATCGTCGCGGCCGGGTACTTGAAGACGTGGCTCTTGAGTTCCTCGTACACCTTCACCACCTTGTCGGCAGCACTCATGCCCTTGAAATCGCCCTTTTCCAGGCCGAGGACTTCGCACATCTCGTTCCACACCATGCCCTGGACCATGGGAATGCAGACGACCGAGGCGCCGTTGACGTTGGCGATGAAGGGATTGTCGATGTTAACGGTGTACAGCACGACCAGACTGCCCGGCTTGATGTCGGCACCGTACTTGTCCAGCAGCGCCGGGAAGAACTGCAGTTCATCGATGGAACCGGCCAGCAGCTTGAGTTCGTCGCCGGCCGTGAGGACGATGGCCTGCTTCATGACTTCGACCGGCGGCTTGCGGCGGCCCTGGGCGTCGGCAATTTCGCCTTCCTTCAAGACCAGTTCGCCGCGGTAGGCGACCCAGCCGGCTTCGCTGGCGGCTTCCTTGAAATTGGCGTTGAAGAACAGCGATTCGTAGCGATCCATCAGCATTTTGCTTTTTCCTTCCCTGAGTTGAAATATTGTTGGCAGCAGGTAGTTAGCAATTTCCTTGCCTTCGCCGGAATCCAGCAACCACGCGGAATCGGCACGATGCGCGACGGCGAATGTCGGATTCCGGACAATGCCGATGTCGGCATTCGCGGAAGTTCCTGGCGACAAATCCGCAAGACAAAGTGCATAATCGCCTTCAATACACATCGGACAGCAAACCGGCCTTTCATGAAACGCTGCGCCTTGCTCCTTCTACTGGTGACCGGACTGCCTGCCAGCCGGGTAACGTCGCCACGCCGATGAAAACCGTCTTCTTCCGCGACGGCATCCTGCTCCGCTCCATCCTCGTGACCATCCTGGCCTTCTGCCTGGTCGGGGTGTTGACCGTGGCCTACACCATGCAGTCGGCACGCGCCCAGGCCGAAGCGGCGTCCCGGGAACGCGTCGAGCAGTTGCTCGATACGGTGCAACGCACGCTGCAGGTTGCCGGCTTCGTCAAGGACCGGGAGCTGGCCCGCGAGGTCGCCGAGGGGCTGCTCAGCAATCCGGTGGTCCTGCGCGTGACCATCAGCGAGAACGGCAACCTGCTGGTTGACCTGGTGCGCCAGGGTCTGCTGATGTCCGGGGAAAGGCAGGCCGGGGACATGGTCCGCGCCATCCACTCACCCTTCGTCGACGGCGAAATCATCGGCGAGATCCGCCTGACGCCCGCCCCGGACGTCATCGAACACCACATCCGGGACGAAATTATCGACCGGACCTGGCAACTGGTCTGGCAACTGGCCCTGATCTCGGGGGTCATGGTGGTCACCCTGCTGGCTTTCGTGATTCACCCGATCAGTACCATTTCCCGCGAACTGCACCGGATGAATCCGACCGCCGGCGACCGGTTGAAAATTCCGCCCGGCCACGCCAAGACGGAAATCGGACGGCTGGTGACCGATGTCAATGCGCTGGCCGCAGACCTGGTCCGCACCCTCGACGAGGAACATGCCCTGCGTTTGCAGCAGGAGCTCGACGAACAGAAGTATCACGCCATTTTCGACAATGCCGAGAGCGGCATCTTCCTGATCGGACGCAATGGCCGCGTCGCCTCCTGGAACCCGGCGCTGGCGCGCCTGCTGGGAATAGCCCGCGCCGATGAATTCGCAGGCGAACTGATCCTGCTCGATCTGCCCTGGTCCGAACCGACGGCCATCGCCATGCTGATCGAAAAGGTTTTCGTTACCGGCGAATCCGCCAAGCGCGATCTCATGCTGCAACGGCCGGACCGCACGCATTTCTGGCTCAACATCATGCTCACCCCGGTCGGCGGCGATCTCCTCCAGGGGGTCGCCCACGATGTTTCGGCGCTCAAGGAAGCCGAGGCCGAAGCCAAACGACAGGCAATGACCGACCCGCTGACCGGCCTGGCCAACCGTGCCAGCCTCGAACATCTGCTGGGCGCGCGGATTCGCCAGCATCACCAGCAGACCAACCCCAGTTTCACGCTGCTGCATGTCGATCTCGACAATTTCCGCCAGATCACCGAGGGCATCGGCGTTCCGGCCGGCGATGCCATCCTGCGCATGGTCGCCGCCCGGCTGGGCGCCCAGGTCAAGGGCAACGACACGCTGGCCCGGCTGTCCGGCGACATCTTTGCCATCGTCCTGCAGAACCTCAGCAACGACGAAACCATCGGCAAGGTCGTCGATCGACTCATGCTCAGCCTGCGCCAGCCCTATCTGCTGGAAGGTTCGCCGATCCAGCTGACCGCCAGCATCGGCATCACCCTGTTCCCGCACGATGCGACCGACGCCCCCAGTCTCCTGCGCAATGCCGAACTGGCCTGCGACAAGGCCAAGAATGCCGGCGGCAACCAGTCGGCTTTTTTCGCGCCGAACCTGGCCGAAGCCGCCGAACAGCGGCGACACCTGGAAAACGACCTGCGCCAGGCGGTGGACAGGGGACAGTTCGAGCTGTACTGCCAGCCCATCGCCGACCTGTCCAGTCGTCGCGTCACCGGTGCCGAGGGCTTGATCCGCTGGCGCCACCCGGAGCGCGGCCTGGTGCCGCCCGACCGTTTCATCCCGATTGCCGAGCAGACCGGCCTGATCAACGAAATCGGCCTGTGGGTCATCGAAACCGCCTGCCGGCAGTTGGCCGGATGGCGGGCGGCGGGCATTTCCTGCTACCTGTCGGTCAATGTCTCCGGCCGCCAGATTCCCGGCGGTCTGCCGCCGGCCGCCATTGCCGAGGCCATGCAGCGCCACGGCGTGTCACCGGACAGCCTGGTTCTGGAAATCACCGAGGGTGTCCTGCTCAACAACATCGGCGAAGCCCAGGCCTGGCTGCAGGCGATCAAGCAACTCGGGCTGCGCGTGTACCTCGACGATTTCGGCACCGGCTATTCGTCGCTCTCCTATCTGAAGCGCTTCCCGCTCGATACGCTGAAGATCGACCGCTCCTTCGTCCAGGACATGCAGCCCGGCAACAGTGAATGCTCACTGGTCGAGGCCATTGTCGCCATGGCGCGCAGCCTGGGACTCAAGGTCGTTGCCGAGGGCGTGGAAACCACGGAACAACTGGGCATGCTGGCCCGCATGGGCTGCCACCACGCCCAGGGCTATCTTCTGGCCCGTCCGCTGCCGCCGGCAGAATTCCCCGAAGCGCTGCGGGAAATCGACTGCCGGCTGACGCAAACCTGATTCAGGCCGGCACCGCCGCGCCGATGAACTCGAAGATGTCGCCGTCGATGATTTCGAGACCGATCTTCTTGCAATAGCGCTGCTCCTTGGCCGTCGGTTCAGTGATGAACACCCAGCCGGCCGGCTGGGCGGCGGAGTAGATCATGTCGGCCATGACCATGCGTTCGGTGTCGCGGTTCAGACGCATGCCCATCAGCAGGTACTGCTTGCCCTTGCGCAGTTCCTTGACCTCGGGCGGAATCGAGAAACCGCCCATCAGCTCGGTGATGAAATCGACGTAGTCGGCATCCGAGGCGATGTAGTCGCCTTCCGGCAAGGGCGTGCCCATGGGCTTGAACAGGATGGGCTGCCCCGGCGCGATGTGCTCGACCCGCCGGTAGCTGCTGCCGTCCCAGGAAAAGATCTTGTAGCGGAAGGCCGTCCCGGCGATCCGGGCGATGCCGACGATCAGCGTATGCGGCACGTCGGCGTAGGAGGCCTGCAACTGGGTGTCGCGATTGATGTCGATGACGTAGGCCGGCGCAATCGTCTTCAGCCAGTCATGCACGGCCGCCCGCGTCCATTGGGTGTCGCCGTAGGTCTTGTTCAGGAAGCGGGTGACGGCGCTGCGTCCGCGCTTGAGTTCGACATTCATCGCCGCCCGGGGGAATTCGTACATCAGCTTGGGCGCCATCGGCTTGCCGCCGTTCATGGCAATGATCAGGGAATCGCTGTCGGCGGGGATTGGCGCACCGGTGGCGGCATCCCTGACATCGGCAAGCACACCCGGTCCGAGGTAGGGAACGATACTGCCGTCGCGCAGGCCGGCCAGCAATTTTTCACGCAGTTCGGGGGTCATGGTTTTTCTCTTGAGTTGGGTCGACACCGATCAATGCAAAATCCAGGCCCATCCGCAATCGACCGTATACCGTCAATCGCCTTTTTGTCCCAGTGTGACATGTCGGATTTGTGACAGCGAACAGCGTTGGACAAACCAGGGGCATAAGTGCAAACTAGCCAAAAATTTATTAATAACCAAGAATTAATAAAAATAACAATCGGAGCAAATTCATATGGCAAACGAATCCCGCCCCACCATCCTGGTCGTGGACGACACCCCGGACAACCTGGCCGTCGTCGGCGGCATACTGGGCAGCGAATACCGTGTCCGGGTTGCCAACTCCGGTGAGCGCGCCCTGCATGTCGCCAACAGCGACCCGCGCCCGGAACTGATCCTGCTCGACATCATGATGCCCGGCATGGACGGGTACGAGACCCTGCGCCGCCTGCGCGAAGACCCCGCCACCCGCGACATCCCGGTCATCTTCGTCACCGCCATGGACGCCGACAACGACGAGGCCATCGGTTTGCAGATGGGTGCCGTCGACTACGTGACCAAGCCGATCCGCCCGGCCATCCTGCTCGCCCGCATCCGCACCCGCCTCGAACTGCAGGCCGCCCGCGACCACCTCGCCCGCCAGAACGAAATCCTCGAAGCCCGTGTCGCCAAGCGCACCCGCGAAGTCGAGCTGATCAAGGATGTCGGCATGCACGCGCTGGCCACGCTGGCCGAAAAACGCGACAACGAGACCGGCAACCACCTGCTGCGCACGCGCGGTTACATCGAGGTACTGATGACCGACCTGGCGCAACGTCCCGAATTCGCCGAACAACTGACGCCGCTGCGCCAGCGGCTGATTGCCAAGGCCGCCCCGCTGCACGACATCGGCAAGGTCGGCATTCCCGACGCCATCCTGCTCAAGCCGGGCCGCCTGACGCCGGAAGAGTTCGAGATCATGAAGACGCACGCCCGCATCGGCGCCGACGCCCTCGACGAAGCCATCGCCCGCGTACTCGCCGATCGCCGGCAGAATCAACCGGCCGAGGAAGAGCGCTATTCGCTGGACTTTCTCGAAGCGGCCCGCGAAATCGCCGGCGGGCATCACGAAAAATGGGACGGCAGCGGCTACCCGCACGGGCTGGCGGGCGAAGCGATCAGCGTCGAGGCGCGCATCGTCGCCGTGGCCGACGTGTTCGACGCGCTGACCAGCCAGCGCCCCTACAAACCCGCGTGGCCGCTCGAGCGGGCGCTGGACCTGTTGCGTGCGGAAAGCGGGCGGCATTTCTGGCCGGACGCGGTGCAGGCGCTGCTGGCGCGCATCGACGACGCGTGGGCCGTCCGCCAGCAGTGGCTGGACGACGGGCCGGAGAAGGGCACGCAAGGCGCGCCAGCGACGACGGATGCGACGGTCAGCCCCCCCTGACCGCACCGCCTGACACCCGCACGCCCCGCAAGGGGCGTCTCCCCGCGTCCGATCACGGAAGCACGCGGTGGCCCGCGACCCCGCCGTCGCGGGGTTAAAATGGCGCCTCCTGCATCCCCGGGCGACCCATGCGCCCGTACGAACCGATTCGAGCGCTCGACATGAACCCCTGGCTATTGCTCGGTCTGGCCATCGTCGCGGAGGTCATTGGCACCTCCGCGCTCAAGGCCAGCGACGGCTTCACGCGCCTGCAGCCATCGGTGGTCGTCGTCGTGGGCTATGGCGTGGCGTTCTATTGCCTGTCGCTGGCGCTGCGGCATATCCCCGTTGGCGTGGCGTACGCGGTTTGGTCGGGGCTGGGCATCGTGCTCATCACGCTGGTGGCGTGGGTGGTCTATGGCCAGCGCATCGACGGGCCCGGCCTGCTGGGCATGGGCCTGATCATCGCGGGCGTGCTGGTGCTCAACCTGTGGTCCGACAGCGCCGGGCATTGATGCGCCGCGCCCTCACACCCCCACGCCCGCACGGTCCGGGCCGGAGGTCGTTGGCTG